>JALGUJ010000191.1 GCA_029820945.1 Candidatus Zipacnadia bacterium
AGTCCGCACAGAATGCGGTCGGCGAAGCGGTTGCACATGTGCTGCTCGCTGAGTTGGCCGCCTGCGCTGTCCAGCTCGTCGAGATACTGGCCTATGTGACCCATGTGGCCTCCCACGGATCTTCAGAAGCAGACGCGAGCGTCCGTTCGACGCGCGACGCCAATGTCCCTGCATTCGACAGACAGTCCGTGGTCGAGCCTCGGAGCCGCGGCCGTCGGGGACGGTCCCCGCTCGCCCTCCGTGGCACGTCCGTCGGCGCGAGGGTCAGTAGCAGTAGCTCTCGAAGGCGAGGCAGATCGCCTCGATGTTATCCAGCGGCCAGCGTGGCCCACGCGTCGGCATCATCATCGTGGTCGGCAAGCCAGTTGGTGAGCAGAGCCATCGCTTCTTCGGGGTGTCCCCCCTGGAGAAGCTGCTTCGCGGCCCGCGCGTCCTGTTCGCTGTTGTCCAACGCACCCACCCCTCTGCACTGGCTCGTGCGTCCACGCGATGGTCGTATTGTACCCTGAACCGCCTCGGATAGCAAGCTATTGGCAGCCAACCGCGCAGAACGCTTGACACACATCACGGTTGCTCCAGATGGCAACGACGACGGCAACGGCAACAACCGGGCGGGTACGTAGACCCGCCCCTCCGGACGGCAACGACGACGGCGACGGCAACGGCGACGGCGACGGCGCGCGGGCTACGCCGTCATGGTCCAGGGGACCCGCGAACAGCGGCGAACGGGCCCGGCGATGACAAGCGGGCCTTCGGCCCGCCCCCCGGTACCTGCTTCGCAGGACACAGGGCGCCGGGGGCACAACGGCAACGACCAACGGCCGGGCGGGGACGTAGTCCCGCCCCTCCACAACGACAAGGGCAACAGCGGACAGGCCGGTGGCCTGTCCCACAAACGGCGCCGGCGAAGGCGCGGCGTGGGACCGCAGCGGCTGCGCGGCGCAGACGGATCGGAGACGACAGCCGTGGCTCGAAGGCGACGCAGATCGTCCATGTGGACGACGTGGAGTTCATGGGCCCGCACTCGGCGCCGAGCCGCCGGTCGAGCTGATGAGCGAGGGCCTCGGGGATCTGCGCCTGAGGGGGCCTACTCAGGGAGGGGCAGCGGCGCGTCGGTCAGGGCCTCGATGCGCCGCACCAGCAGGTCGTCCACCCAGCACACGTCGCCGAAGCCGCCGTGGCCGCTGTAGACGCCCGTGCTGAAGCGCCCGTGGGTGAAGCCCAGGCGGTGCTCGCCCCGCCCGTGCAGCTCTCCGTCGATCCACAGCGCGTACTGCTCCGGGCCGACCTGCAGCGTCATGTGATGCGGGACGTTCGTCTCGTAGGGCGTGTAGGGCGTCAGTGAGACCGTGAAGTTCGACGCTGCGGTCTCGCCGTTCTCCACCCGCATGTTGATGCCCGGGTCGAGGCGAATGCGCAGCACGTCCTGACCGCCCTCGGCGACCGGCTTGAGGTTGAAGGTAAGCATCAGGTAGTACCAATCGCCCGAGTGGTTGTACTGGAAGTCCCAATCAAGCTGCATGGGCTCGGCCGAGAAGTCGATGAGGCGGCTCATCGACAGGTCGGCGCTGCGCCCCCGGGCGATCTCCAGCTCCAGCCTCCCGTCGGCGAGTCGCACCCCCGGCTCGTCCTCCGGCCAGTCCCACACGTCCGTATCCAGCGGGCCCTCGAAGTCCTCCGCGAAGGGCGGCTCGAGCGCGAGGCCGCCGCGCGGCGGCTCGGGGACCTCGGCCGGGCGGTTGGCCCGCAGGTCCTCGGTCGCGCGCAGCAGCGTCTGGGCCTCGGCGATCAGCTCGCGGGCCCGCGAGATGCTCGGCTCATCTCCCACGAGCGCCTCGCCCACGCCCAGCAGCCACGGCGTGGCCAGCGGCTCGCGCTGCATGTCGAAGAGCGACTCGGCGGGATGGGCCTGGCCCGCGCGCATGCGGTACTCGCGCAGGCACAGGTGCGCGTCTGCCACCCGGTCGTCGGCCAGCATCCGCATGAGCCGCCGGTGGTCCCTGGTCTCGCCCACGGCGATCGTGCGCACGTCGCCCGCCTGCACGGCGGCCTCGATGCGCAGCTCCGTTCCGTCGCGCTCCCACCACAGCGGCTCGTCGTCGAGCGGGTCGGCGCACCACGCGCCGGGGTCGATCCGCAGTGCCCCGGCGTCCACGGTCAGGTGCACCTTCCGGCCCATGTACGGGGAGTGGATGACGAAGAGCATGAGTTCACCCGCGTCACCGTAGCGCTCGACCAGCACATCGGCCTCGTCGGCCCGCACGCCCGCGATCGGGCTCCAGCGCAGGCGGTGCAGCAGCCGGAGGATGGGCAGGAGGGCGCGGTAGTCCTCGCGCATGCCCACCGGCGGATCCCCCGTGTTCCGGGCATAGCCGCCGGGGAACACGTCGTAGAGCAGCATGGTGCGCAGGAAGCGGCGGTCGGCGTCCTCGTACGCGGGGAGCTGCGTCACGACCTTGTTGCGGCCCAGCGCGCGGAAGCTCTGCATCATCCAGCCGGCAGGCGCGACCCAGTTCTCCTTGCCCAACACATCGAACTGGTGGAACGGGTAGGGCGCGGCGAAGTTATACAGATTCGGCAGGATAGCGCGCTCCTCGCCGATGAGCTCGCGCAGCGCCTCGACGTACTCGATGACCGCGAAGGGCATCGCCACGCATGGCCCAGGCGGATCGCCCGCGAACACCGGCGGGATGTCCGCGGCCGCGATGTGCTCGGGGGCGTAGCTGCACCGGCGCATGTGTGCGGAGTATGAGTCGAGGTACGCGCCCCGCATCAGCGGCCTGTCCACCGCGTTCTCCCGCGCGTGGTCGAGGAGGTACCGCCCGCGCCCCCGCGGGATGTCCGGGTCGAGAATGCAGGCGAACTGCGCCGCCCAGCGGCTCCCCGCGACCCAGTTGTACTGGCCGATCCGGGGGATGATCAGCTCGCCCTCGCGGTCGCGCACCCCCGACGCCAGCACGCTCTCGCACAGTCGCCGCTTCAGCTCCTCCTGCTCGGGGGTCGAGGCGGGCCGGTTCGACCAGATGCGGCCGGCGAACTCCGGATCGGCGTACGTCGTGAGGCGCTCGATCACCTGCTCGGGCGTGGGCTGCTCCTCGAAGTCGCCGAAGTGGAGCTGATACATCCCCGGCTCGATGTACGGCATGGGCACGAGGCCGAGCAGCGCGTCGTGCTGCAGGCCCTCCTCGGACTCCGGCTGCTCGTGGAACATCAGGCCGAAGTCGCACAGCGGCCCCGGCTGGCGCGCGATGTCGCCCCAGGCGAACCAGCCGCCGACCTGGTCGGTGCGCTCCACGAACAGCTCAGGGAACAGCTCGTAGTAGCGCTGGAGGGCGCCGCGCATGCCGGTCGGCTCGTCGAGCGCGAACAGGAAGAACCGGAAGGGCGCCTCGGTGGCGAAGCGCGGCGAGTGCTCGGAGAGCCCGACGTCGAACTCGATGGCGAGCAGCCGCTCCTCGCCCAGGTACTGCATGCGACACAGGCGCGCCTCGTCCATCCGCACGGCCATGCCCACCGTCGAGTTGTCATCGCTGACCGCGGCCAGCGGCCACAGGTCCATCCAGCCCGCGCCCCAGGTGGTGGGGATGCCGTTGCGGTAGGTGTTCGGCGCCACGATCGTCCGGGTGCGATCGAGGTCCTGGTGCCAACGCCAGCCGCTCAGATCCAGCGGGAGCGCGAAGCGCACGGTCAGGCACCTGGGCGGCGGCGCGAGGCTGCGCAGCACACCGGAGACCTGCAGCGCGCCCTCCAGGGGCTCGAACTCGACCTCGACCTCGGCCTGAGCCTGCTCCGATCGAAGCACGGGCGGCCCCGGCTGATCCCCCGCGACAAGCTCGCGAAGCGAGACGAACTCATCACCGGCCACGCGGTCGCACACCGCGAAGCCCGACTGCGGCGCCGCGTCGGCACACAGCAGGTCCCTGCCCGCCACCTGAAGCTCGGCGACCACGCCCTGCGCGTCGAGGGCCAGCTCGCCGCCCATGCCATCGGGCAGGGCGGAAGCCCACGCGACGGCCATCAGCAACGTGACGGTTACGCTCGCGGCTCTCATCGCTGCCACCTCAGATCCACGTGACGGGTCGGCGACCGGCTCCGCTCGAAGCGGGGCCTCGCGCGAGGCCGTCAGTAGCAGTAGCGTTCGAAGGCGACGCAGATCGCCTCGATGTTGTCCAGCGGCACATCCGGCGCGCACTCGGCGGATAGCGTGAGCCCACCCTCGGGCAGCGCGAGCGTCTCGACGGCGACGCGGATGTGCTCGTCGATCTCGTCGGGCGTGGCGAAGGGAAAGAGCTGGCGATCGAGGTCCAGGTTGACGGCGACCGTGCCCTTGCAGATGCGCTCGATGTGCGCGAGGCCGTTGGCGCGGATCTGCGGGTTGATCATGGTCACGCCGGCCTCGACGAGGTCCGGGATGACCGCCTTGATGTCGCCGTCCGACAGGCGCCGTACATCTGCGCATAGCACGGGCCCATGTAGTGCCGCCAAGCGGCCGGACTGATCGGCAGGTTGATCTGGTTGCCGAGGTCATCGCCGAAGCTCATGTACTCGACGCCCAGCGAGAGGTAGCGGTCGATGACGCGCTGGTTCTGGTCCAGCACCATCTCGATGAGCGTGTCGAGCCGCGGATCGGCGGTCGCCACGTCGATCATCAGGTTCTCGAAGCCGCGCAGGTAGTAGAGCCGCATGAACATGAAGCCGTGGTAGAGGCCGCCACCCCGGCGCAGGTTGCCACGCTCCTCGGCGGCGTCGAGCCCCCGGGCGATGGCGTCCCAGTCATGCGGGACGCCCCAGTCGTCGATCGCCAGCAGGTCGGGCGGCCGGTAGGTGTCGAGCGCGCTCCAGTCCTCCAGCGGGTGCGTGACCGCCTGGCCGACCATCCCCGGCGCCAGATTCTCCCACCGGCAGCCCCACGTGTCCATGCACTCCTCGGAGGCATACGTCACGTGCCCGAGGTCGTCGAAGTCGCGGCTGCCCTTGACGTGGCCGGGGAACACCTGCGGATGGCGCAGCACCAGTTCCTCCACGTCCTCGCGGTACTTCTGCCATGTGCCCGACAGCAGACCAATGCGGGCGGGGATCCACTTCGGGTGCTGGAACTGGATGACGCGAAGCTCGTTCTCGACCGTCTCGTTGCGGCCCTCGAGCGAGAGCATGGGGCGGTCGGCGGTCACGGGTTCACTGCCTCCTCAACTATCCCGGCAAGCTTCTCGACAGGCGCAGCCTCGGCAGTGAGATAGATCGGCGACGGCGGATAGCTTCAGATCGCCGGTCGGCGGGCCCGGTGGCGCTCAGGCCTCCGCGATCTCCTCCCACGTCCCGCTCTCCATCGACCGATAGGCCGCGTCGAGGATCACGTTAACCAGGTAGCCGTCCTCGAAGGTCTGGCGCGGCGTCTCGCCGTTCGCGATGCACTCGACGAAGTGGCGCATCTCCTCGTGGTAGCCATACACGCGCGCCTCGTCCACGCACGGGAACACCCAGCCGGTGTCCGCCTCAGCCTTCTCGACCACGTAGCCCGCGCTCTGCGTGGTGAACGCCACCATCGGCGTGCGGCGCGTCACATCGGTGAAGATGGTGCCCTCGGTGCCGTAGATCTCGTTGCGCAGGTCGCTCGGTGCCGTAGATCTCGTTGCGCAGGTCGAGGCCGCCATGCGCCGACCAGCTCGTCTCGGTGATGGACATCTCGCCGCCATCGAAGCGCAGCAGCAGCACCGCGTTGTCCTCGGCCTGCGTCTTGTCTGTGTGGTAGAGCAGCTCGCCCCACGCCAGGCACCGGTCGGGCTGCGCCTGGCCCTCCAGGAAGTAGAGCGCGGCGGAGATGCAGTGGCAGCCCATGTCGTTGAGCGCGCCGCCGCCGGTCAGCTCGGGGTCCCAGAAGTGCGGGGAGTGCGGGCCGAAGTGCGACTCGCGCGAGCGCACCGAGAGCACGTCGCCGATCGCGCCGTCGTCGATCATCGCGCGCGCCTGCATCACCGCCGGCGAGAACACTTCAGTCTCCGCGTAGCCATTGAACACGCCCACCGCGCGCACGGCGTCGAGCATGTCCTTCGCCTCGGCGGCGTTGCGCGCCAGCGGCTTGGTGCAGACCATCGCCTTGCCCGCCTCCGCGCAGGCGAGCGCCGCCTCGCGGTGCAGGTGGTTGGGGAGCGCGATGAGCACCAGGTCCACGTCATCGCGCTCGATGACCGCCGCCGTCTCCGTGGTCGATTCGGGCACGCCCCAGCGTTCGGCGAAGTCCTGCGCGCGCTCCGCCGAGCGCGAGTAGTTCACGACTACCTGCTGGCCCGGCACGTCGCGCAGGCCCTGCTGGTAGAAGTCAGCCACGAAGCCACTGCCCAGAAAGCCTAGTCTGACCATAGGGGCGCCTCCTTTGTGGAGCCGGGCTGGAAGCCCGGCCTACGCGTGGGGTCGAACGAAGCCACTGCCGAGAAAGCCGATGCGAATCATCGGTAAGTCGTCCTCAGATGATGACCATGCAATGCCGACAATCCGGCCTCTCCCCGCGATCGCGGCCCGATGTCACTGTTGGCCGCAGCGCAACGGCCAACGGCACAGGTCCCGCCCGTGGGCGGGAGGTCCGGCCTCTCCATGACGACAACGGCAAGGGCGACCGGCACGCCGCGGCCAGCAGGCCTCTCCCCCCGAGATCGCGGCGCGATCATCGCCGATCGAGGCCTTCCCCCTCCGGAACGGAGGGGGAAGAGGCGGGCGAGGCGCGCAGCGCCCAGCCCGGCTCAGGGGGAGGCCCGCACACCGCGGCCGCCGGGCCTCTCCCCCCGAGATCGCGGCGCGATCTCTCGCCCCTCTCCGTCCCGGAGAGGGGCAGACGGCAGCGGCCACACAAGCCGACCGGTGCCGAGGACGGCGGATCAGTCCGACTGGT
>JALGUJ010000016.1 GCA_029820945.1 Candidatus Zipacnadia bacterium
TGGCAGCTCGCGGGTGTGGCGCGGGGGTTTCGCGCGGGTGGCAGGTAGCGGGGCGAAGACGGCATCGGCGGCTTCGCCGCCGCGGCGGGCGGGGGCGCCCGCCGCACAAACGGCGGGTGAGCAGCAGGTGCGCGATCAGCGGCTACAGGGAGCACGCAGCGGGGTCAACGGCAGCCCGATATTCTTCCTGCAGGGCTATCGCATCGACGTGGAGCCCACGCACAAGCACCTGGCGGCCTACGTCGAGCACGTCCTGGGCCACGTTGAGGGATAAGGCCGCGCGGTCCTCTATTGCTCGCTCTCGGCGAAGCGCAGCGAGTACAGGTCCGCCTCCCGCATTACGAAGCGCAGCCGCACGGGGATGCCCGCCCACTTCCAGAGCGTGGGATTGACCGGCCACGGGACCTCCATCTCCAGCTCGTCGCCGAACATCTCCGGGCAATCCGCCAGGCTCATGCCCGGCAGCGGCCGGCCGCGCTCGTCCTGCATCTCGACGCGGATTGAGCCGACCGCCGATGTCGAGCAGTTCAGCACCTGAGCCCTCGAACTCAACCAGGCCCAGCGATGGCCTCGTCCACTCGATTCCGTCCGCGCTCTCGGCCATGCAGACGTACGCGGTGCCCGTCTCGTCGGGCCGGCCGCGGTAGTACATGCGCCAGCCGTCCTCGAAGGGCACGATCGGCGGGTAGCCGCACAGGGAGCCCTCCCACGGCCGGTCGAGCGTCAGCACGGTGCCCTCCGGCCGGGGCGGGTGCAGGCGCAGCGAGAGCCCCTCCATGTGGTGAATCAGGTGCTCGTCCATGAACGGCTCCAGCCTCGATCCGATCTCGATCATCTCATGGCTCCGGCATGCATGGTCGCGCGCCGGGCGGGCCTTCCGCGGTCGCCGGCCGGGCACCTGCGAGCCGATCCTGGGTCTGCCGGGAACCCTCGGGGGCGGTCCATGCGTCATACGCAACAGAGGAGGGAGAACGCAGAGGAGGAGTGTCGATGACCCGACGGCTTGTGTTGTGTGCGGCACTGCTGACGCTGCTCGCCGCCGCCGCGCTGGCGGACGGCATCCTCATCCCCGGGCCGCCCGAGCGCCCCGAGCCCGAGGTGCCGTACTTCACCATCAAGTACCATCACGTGGACGTCGAGATCCGCGACCAGGTTGCCACCACCGTCATCGACCAGGTCTTCATCAATGAGGCCAACCGCGAGGTGGAGGCGACCTACATCTTCCCGCTGCCGCCCAACTCGGTGGTCCAGGACTTCGCGGTCGAGGCCGACGGTGAGCGCATGGAGAGCAAGCTCCTCGAGGCCGATGAGGCGCAGGAGATCTACGAAGAGATCATGCGCCGCCGCAAGGACCCGGCCCTGTTCCAGTACGCCGGGAATGACACCTACCGCTGCCGCATCTATCCCATCCCCGCCGGCGGCGAGCGCCGCATCGTCATCACCTACTCGGAGCTGCTCAACCAGGACGCGGACGTCGTGGACTACATGTACCCGATGAGCACCGAGCAGTTCTCCACCGAGCCGGTGGGGGAGACCGTCTTCAACTGCAGCATCGAGTCCCGCGATCCCATCGCCAGCGTCTACTGCCCCAGCCACGATGTGTCCATCGACAAGAAGGACCGCCGCCACGCCACCGTGTCCTACGAGGAGAACGACACCCGCCCCGACCGCGACCTCCAGCTCTACTACGCCGTCTCCCAGGACGCGGTCGGCACGCATCTGCTCACCTACAAGGAGCGCGGGGACGACGGCTTCTTCATGCTGTTGGCCGCGCCGTCGGTCGATCAGGACACCGACCCGCTCCCCAAGAACGTGGTCTTCGTCCTGGATCGCTCCGGCAGCATGAGCGGCGAGAAGATCGAGCAGGCGCGCGACGCCCTCACCTTCTGCGTGAACCAGCTCGGTGAGGACGACCACTTCGAGATCGTCACATTCAGCGACAATATCCGCTCCTTCGGCGACGAGCTGCAGCGGGTGACGTCCTCGCGCGTGCGGGATGCCCGGCGATTCATCGCGGAGCAGGAGGCCGCCGGCTCCACCGACATCAACTCGGCCATGGAGTTGGCCATGGACCGCCGCACGGACGACCGGCCCAACTACATCGTGGTGCTCACCGACGGCCTGCCGACCGCCGGCGTCACCGATCTCGACGACATCCTCGCCAACGTGCAGGAGTGGCATGAGGACATGGACGGCGCCTCCACACGCATCTTCGTCTTCGGCGTCGGCTACGACGTGGACACGCACTTCCTCGACAAGATGGCGGTGGACAACAATGGGGTCGCCGCCTACGTGCGGCCGGAGGAGAGCATCGAGGCGAAGGTGTCCAGCTTCTACTCGAAGATCTCCCGCCCAATGCTGACCGACATCGGCCTGGACTTCGGCGCCATCGACACCTACGACATGTTCCCGAAGGAGCTGCCGGACCTGTTCTGGGGCTCGCAGATCGTGGCGCTGGGCCGCTACGACAAGCGCACGACGGGCACCTGCAGCGTCTCCCTGTCGGGCCAGACGCCGGAGGGCTCGGAGACCTTCTCGGTGCGCGCCAGGTTCCCGAGCAGGGCCACCGGGCGCGACTACATCCCGGCGCTGTGGGCCTCGCGCAAGGTCGGCTGGCTGCTTGACGAGATCCGGCTGCACGGCGAGAAGAAGGAGCTGGTGGACGAGATCGTGCGGCTCGGGACCGAGTACGGCATCCTGACCGAGTACACCTCCTTCCTGGCGACCGAGACGGGTGCGATCACGGAGGAGGAGGCCGTGGACCGGCTGCGAGGTCCGCAGGGCGCGATGGGGGCCGCGGGTCCGCTTGCCACCGAGCGCATGGGCGGATACGCCATCTCTCAGCGCGACAACGCGCAGGCGATGCAGGTGCAGACGAACGTCGCAACCCAGAACATGTACCAGGACGCCGAGGGGCACTGGCAGCGGGTGGCCAACATCCGAAACGTCGGCCAGCGCGGCTTCATCCAGCAGGGCGAGCAGTGGGTGGACAGCCGCCTGCGCGTGGGCAGCGAGGATGAGCTGCAGCCGGAGCTGCAGGTGCAGGCGTTCAGCGAGGCGCACTTCCAGCTCTCGCGCGCCTTCCCGACCGTCAACGCGCAGCTCGCGGTCGCGGACAACATGCTCGTGCTCGTCAACGGGCATGTGATCCAGATAGGCGATGAGGGGAAGACCGAGCTCAGCGCCGACGAGCTTGGTGCCCTCGGCCTCACCGACGAGGGCGAGGCCGACGTCGGCGCCGCGCCCATCGAGCCCGAGACCCAGGTGGGCGGGGGCGGTCTCCTGGGCGGACTCGGCCGCGCACTCGCCGGGCTCTGGATCGGCATCCGCAGCCTGATCTGACCCCCACGCGCACCGAACCGTCGGTAGCGCCTCGACCTGCCACCAGTCGGGCGGGTTGAAGAAGAAGCCGATGAGCTGATGCCCGGCGCAGGCCCCGTGGGTCGGGATGCCGGTGGTCGCTATGAGGTCGTGAGGCCCGTCGAGTGCGCGGGTCCACCCCCGGCCACGGGCAGCCCGAGCCGGTGATGAAGATCGCCTGCATCGGCAGCGCAGCCACGCGCTCGGAGGTGATCTGCGAGTACTGCTGCACGAGTGCCGGCGCCCCGGTGAGCCTCTCGAACCTGCGCTTGAGTTCACCGGACGAGCCGGCCTTCTCGTAGTCCTCCGGCCGGGCCATGGAGACGATGAGGGTCACGCGTCGTAGCTCCCGGCGGTGGGCGCCAGCGTCACCTCTGCTCTGAGGCGTGGCCCGCGCGATGGCATTCTGCTGGATGGTCGCGTGGCAGGGCGCACGGCGTACGCTCAGCTCGCCTGCCGGCGGTGGGTCAGGTACCAGGCGAATCCGAGCGAGGCGACGGTGCCGCCGATGAGGGCCACGACGACGAGCGTGCCCCAGTCGGGGGTGTACTGGATGCGGTGCCTGTTTGGGGACGCGAGCGCGGCGACGGCCAGGAAGGCGCCGCCGAGGTAGACGGTGGCCCAGGTAGTGCCCACGACAGGCGCGAGCAGCAGTGGATCGGGCCTGGACAGGAGGGCCGCGACGTTGGCGCCAATGAGCGCCGCCACGATCGCGCCCGCGATGCCGGCCTCACCCGCGAGCTGGCCCACCAGGTAGCCGGCCGGGGCCGCGATCACCACGCCCAGCGCCGCGAACATCACCGCGCGCGTCCAGGTCGCCTCCGTCCGCTGCTGCTGGGCCTTGAGCTCCTCGTAGCTGGGAGCGGGCGGCAGTTCCTCCTCGGCAGCCGTCTCTGCGGGATCGCCGGGGGCCCAGCCGCAGCGCGGGCAGCGGTCCTCGAGCGGCTGGAGCTCGTAGCCGCAGCGCTCGCACTCGATCGGCTCGGGCTCCTCCCAGCCGGCCAGCTCGTAGGATCGCCGGTCAGGCATCGCCCGCCTCCTCGGCGTCCTCCTCGTCAACAAGCTCGCCGATCTCAGCGACCTCGGCCACCTCGGTCAGCAGCTCCAGCGCCTTCTGCATGGCGAGGTCAAAGCCCGCGTCGAAGCCGTCGCGGAAGCCATCGGCGAAGCCCTCGGAGTACGCCTTCGAGACAGCCTTCTCGCTCTTGTCGCTCATCGTCGCCCCTCGCAGTCAGTCGCGGTCGCACAGCCTGGTGCGGTGGTCACCTATGAAGGCCTGGGCCGAGCGCTCTTTGAGGCCGTCGCGCTCGGGGATAGCGTAGCGGGCGAACCAGTCGTCCATCATGCCGCACAGCTCGCGGCGGGTGTCCTGGTAGCCGGGGTCATCCGCCAGGTTCTCCCGCTCGTCCGGGTCCTCGCTGAGATGGAAGAGGTCGTCCGGCCCGTGGGAGTGGCGGTATACGTACTTCCACTCCTCGGTGCGGATCATGCGGACGGGACCGTACTCGTCGTAAACGCAGATCTGTTCTGAGAGCTGCTCGCGCTCGCCGCGGAGGATGGGCATGAAGCTGCGGCCCGGCAGGTTCTGCTGGACCGGGATCTCCAGCCCGAGGTAGTCGAGCAGCGTGGGCATGAAGTCGTAGGCCGACAGCAGCGCGTCGCACTCGCCCACAGGGAAGCTGCCCGGCTGGCTCATGAGGCCCGGGATCTTCACCGAGTTCTCGTACATGTTGCGCGGCCAGGTCCCGTTGCCCTTGCCCCAGAAGCCGTGGTGGCCGCATGAGAAGCCGTTATCGGAGAAGAAGCAGATGAGGGTGTTCTCGCGCAGGCCGTAGTCCTCGACACGGTCGATGATGCGGCCAACCTGGGCGTCCATGGCCGTGACCGCGGCGAAGTAGCCCTTGAGCGCCTCGCGGTTGCCGAGGTTGTTCTCCGTCAGCGAGATGGCCCAGGGGTGCATCTCCTCCTGCGGGCAGGAGTCGAAGGGGCAGTCGTCGTAGCTGTCCACGATCTCCTGCGGGTGCTGGTCGATCCACGGGCTGTGCGGCGCGGTGTAGTGCACGGAGAGGTAGAAGCGCTCGTCCCGGTGGCGGTCGATGTATCCGAGCGCCTCGTCGGTGATGAGGTCGGTGACGTATCCGGGATCGTCGATGGGCTTGCCGTCGCGCACCATGGGCGCGTTGTTGTAGGGGCCGCCGCCGCGCTGGTGGGCGTACCAGAAGTCGAAGCCGTGCTGGGCGTGGAGGCTGTCGCCCATGTGCCACTTCCCGGAGAGGCCGCAGTGGTAGCCATGGGCGGCCAGCACGTCGGTGTAGGCGACCTCGTCGCGCAGGCACTCGGTGGCGCCCGGGCCGATGTTGCCCTCGTTGATCCACTCGTGGACGCCGTGCTGGCTGGGGATGCGGCCGGTGAGGAAGGTGGCGCGGCTGGGGGAGCAGACGGGGGTGGCGCAGAAGAAGTTGTCGAAGCGCGTGCCGGTGGCGGCGAGCCGGTCGAGGTTGGGGGTGCGGATCTCGTCATTCCCGTAGCACCCCGCCGCCCAGGGCCCCTGATCGTCGGTCAGGATGAAGATGACGTTGGGCTGATCCGGCCGATCGCTCTCGTCGGGCATGGCTGTCCCTCCAGGAACGCCGCTTGACGGGCGCGGCGCGCATACTGTATCGTAGGCGTCACACCGCTACTTCCGCGGTTGCCGCGTCGTTCCCTCCCGCTCGACCGCGCCGGGCAGGACGGCCGGGGGGCGGCCGCTCCAGGCCGATTGGGCGCGTCGGGCAACCTTTCCGGAACCGTCCACTGATCCGCCGGACCCGGCGACGGCATTCGAGGAAGGCCTGATGCAGGATCAGATCGGGGACGTGCAGGCGTCCGACCAACCCGGCGCACGGGCGCGACCGGCCCGCCGCGTACGGATAGTGACCATGCTGGTCCTCAGCGTGGTACTCACCTGGCTGGCGGGCTACTGGATCCGGCAGGGCGAGATCGTCGTGCTGTCGGCCCAAATGACCGAGGCGGTGCCGTCGATCCCCGGTCTCACCGCCCTGCTGCTGCTCGCCGCGCTCAACCCCCTGATCCGCCGCGTGCCCTACGTGCGCGACCTGTCGCCGGCCGAGATCATCGTCGTCTATCTCTTCGTCACCGTCGCCACCTTCATGTTCGGCTGCGGCGTCACGCGCTTCCTGATCGCCACGATCAGCGCGCCGTGGTACTACTCGACGCCGGTCGCTCCCATCAACGAAATCGCGCCCTTCGTGCCCGGTTGGCTCTCGCCGCCGGAGGCGATCTACCACAAGTGGCTCTATGAGGCCTCGCCGACGGGGGAGATCCCCTGGGAGGTGTGGGGCATACCCGTCTTCGCCTGGACGGGCTTCTTCCTGCTCTTCGGCGCCACGCTGCTCAGCCTGATGATCCTCTTCGCCGAGCAGTGGATCGAGCATGAGCGGCTGGTCTTCCCGCTGGTGCGCCTGCCGCTGCAGATCCTGGGCGAGGAGGGCGAGATGCCGCTGTTCCGCAACCCGATCACCTGGATCGGCATCGGCGTCGCGACCGCCCTGAACTTCTTCCTCATGATCCGGGCGGTGTTCTTCGGCGGACCGCGCGGGACGCTGCACTTCGACGTCGCCTCCGGAATCACCGACTACCCCTGGCGCTACATCCGCCCCATGCAGATTGACCTCAGGCCGGGGCTGATCGGCCTGGGCTACCTCATCTCGACAGAGCTGTCCTTCTCCATCTGGTTCTTCTACCTGTTCCAGAAGGTCCAGGCGCTGATCATGGCCGGCGTCGGCTACCGCGTGGGCGGCATGCCCTTCCCGCAGGAGCAGGGGATCGGCGCCTATCTGGTGATGGCGGGCGTGCTGTTGTGGAAGGGGAGGGGCGCCATCGTCCACGCGTGGCGCAGCCTGCTGCGGCCGGGAGAGGGCACGGGGGACAGGTTGCCCTACCGCTGGGCGCTGCTGGGCGCCATTGCGGGACTGGCCGGGCTCATGCTCTTCTTCGTCTCCGCGGGCATGGCGCCGTGGCTGGCCGCGGTGTACCTGACGATCCTGACCGGCGTGGGACTGGTCTACGGCCGGCTGCGCGGGGAGACCGGCGTGCCGATCCTGTGGGCCTTCCCCTACGGGCAGCAGCATAAGGTCATCTGGAACTTCATGGGACAGAGCGGCGTGCTGGGCCCGCATGGCGACCTGCGCTCGCCGACCATCTTCGCCCTGATGGGCTTCCTCTCGCGCGGCTACTTCCCGACCGTCTCCGGCTACCAGATCGAGGGCCTGCATCTGGGGCAGCGCACGGGGATCAACTGGCGCCAGCTCGTGGCCACGCTGCTGATCGCGATCGTGGCCGGCTCGGTCTTCGGCTTCATCTTCCACCTCCAGCCCTACTACCAGGAGGGCGGGATCGGCCTGCGCGGGGGGATCTGGGGGGCGGGGACGGCGCGGCAGGAGTACACCCAGGTGCTGCGCGCCGCGGACATGCCGAACCCGCCGGATGTGCCGCGCATCGTCGCCACCATCGGCGGAGGCGCGCTGGTGGGGATTATCTCTCTGGCGCGCGGCCAGTGGTTCGGCTTCCCGCTGCACCCCATCGGCTACGTGCTGGCCGGCGCCTTCGGACACAAGCTCTGGGGGCCGTTCCTCATCGTCTGGATCTGCAAGACCGTCCTGCTCCGCTACGGCGGCAGCCAGTCGTACCTGCGCGCGCTTCCGGGCTTCCTCGGCTTCGCCATCGGCCACTTCATCACCGCAGGCCTGATCTGGGGCTCACTGGGCGCGGCCCTGGGCGGGCCCTTCCTCCGCTGGGGCGTGTGGTTCGGGTAACGGCGGCGGCGAAGGCAATAAATGCAGCGAAAGCGAGCGGCAACGGCGACGGCGTCGTTGCCGCTTGTCTTTGAGGCCCATCCCCCCGCTGGCCCGTGGCATTTGCTGCCGGCAGCATCCAGATTCATGTGGATGCGCGCACGGAGCGGCGACGTCCCGTGCCTGCGCATCCCGCTCCTGGGCGGGAGGGACCGGGGGGTGAGGCCAACCCCGTTGCGGCGCGAACGCCTGCAGAGCAACGACGTGCGGATGGGGCCGTCCGTATGTCATCCAGAGGAATGTGGATGCTCTCTTTGCTGCCGTGCCGCCTTGACTCTCGAACACACGTTCGATACAATGGAGTGTGCCCGAAATGGAGTGAACCGCGATGGTGACGATGACCAGGGCGATAGGTGAGCCGATAGAGATCACGGTCATGGCAGGCGATCGCTGCCCGGAGACATTCACCTGGCGCGGGCGGCGCTACGACGTGGTGGACTCCGGCGGAAGCTGGCGGCTGCTGGGGCGCTGGTGGGAGGGCGATGGCGAGCGCCGCTTCGTGCGCGTGCTCACCGACGCCGGCAAGACCTTCGACCTGTGCCGATACGAGGCGACCGATCAGTGGCACGTGTACCGCGTGTGGGACTGACGGCAAACGGCCCTTTCATGCCTGCGCGGGATACCTTCGCGTAGGTTGGGCTTCCGGCCTGACTCTTCTGGGCGCGGCACGGGTCCGCGCCCTACAACTTCTTGCCGCTCGGGACCGATGGCGAACCGCGAGAAACCATGAGCTTCGTCCACCTGCACGTACACAGCAACTTCTCCTTCTACGACGGCGCGGCGCCGGTCGATGAGCTGGCGCGGGCGGCGCGCGATGCCGGCATGTCCGCCATCGCACTCACCGACCATGACAGCCTCGCCGGCGCGGTGCGGTTCTTCCAGGCAGCAGTCGAGGTCGGCGTCCGGCCGCTCATCGGCGTCGAGTTCACCATCGAGCCGGTGCTGGCCGGACAGCTCGAGGACGCCGATCGCCCCCCGCACCTGCTGCTGCTGGCCGAGGACAACGAGGGCTACTCGAACCTCTGCCGGCTGGTCACCGCCGCCCGGCTGGGGGAGGCCCGGCGCGAGAGCGCGTTCTCGGAGGCCTACGAGGAGGTCGATCGCGACCACCCGCTGCTGACACAGGAGAACCTGCGGCGGCACCGCGGCCACCTGATCGCGCTGTCGGCCTGCCGCAAGCGCGGGGAGATCCCGAACCTGCTCGGCCGCAGGCTCTTCCGCGAGGCCCACGAGGTGGCCGAGCACTTCCGCGACCTCTTCGGGCCCGAGCGCTTCTTCATCGAGCTGCACAACCACCTGCTGCCGCGCCCGCATAGCCGCTCGCGCCACCGGCTGGCCGACCTCGCCGCCCGGCTGGGGCTGGAGTGCGTGGCGACCAACAACGTGCACTACATCGAGAAGGCCTCGTATCGGCTGCAGGACGTCATGGTCTGCATGGGCGCGCGGCAGACCGTCGATGAGCCGCATCCCGACCGCCGACCGAACGCCGAGTTCTACCTCAAGCCCCCGCGCCAGATGGCGGAGCTGTTCGCCGACCAGCCCCGGGCCATCGAGAACGCTGCGCGCATCGCTCAGCGCTGCTAGTGGGAGCTGGACCTGGAGACCTTCCACTTCCCTGCGTTCGACATGGAGGCGCTGCGAGACGGCGCACGGGTCCCGCCGCGTAGGTCGGGCTTCCAGCCCGACTCTTCCGGGCGTGGCACGGGTGCGCGCCCGGCAAGGGCCGCTTCCCCCGCCGTCTCGTATCCGCCTCCCCGCGAGGACGAGAACACGCGCCAGTATCTCCGCCGCCTGTGCGAGTGCGGTGCGCGGCGACTCTACGGTGAAATCACCCGCGAGGTCCGCGAGCGACTCGAGCACGAGCTGTCCATCATCGAGGAGAAGGGCCTGGCGGACTACTTCCTCATCGTCTGGGACATCGTGCGCTTCGCCCGCGAGCGGGGGATCCGCTGCTCGGGCCGCGGATCGGCCGGTGACTCGATCGTCAGCTACGTGCTCGGCATCACCCACGCCGACCCGATTGCCAATGACCTGCTGTTCGAGCGCTTCCTCAACCCCGAGCGGCGCAACATGCCCGACATCGACGTGGACTTCGACACCCGCCGCCGCGATGAGGTCACCAAGTACATCTACGACACGTATGGCGCGGAGCAGGTGGCCGCGGTCTGCACCGTCAACACCTTCCGCGCACGCTCGGCCATCCGCGAGGTCGGCGCCGCGCTCGGCTTCTCCGACGAAGAGATCGGCAGGCTCGCCTCGGTCTTCCCGCACATCCGCGCCTCCGACATCTCCGGGGCCGTCGAGAGGTACCCCGAGCTGCGCGACGCCGACCTCGACCTGGAGGACAAGCGGCTGCTGATCGAGCTGGCGCAGGAGATCTCCGGCTTCCCGCGGCATCTCTCCGTGCATGTCGGCGGGCTGCTCATCGGCGCCCGCCCGCTGACCGAGATGGTGCCGCTGGAGCTGGCGAACAAGGGCATCGTCATCGCGCAGTTCGACAAGGACGACGTGGAGGCGCTGGGGCTGGTGAAGATGGACATCCTCGGCCTGCGCATCCACTCCGCCATTGAGGACGCGCTCGACCACATCGAGCGCCGCGAGGGCTCCCGCCCGGACCTCGACGCCCTGCCGCTGGATGACGAGCCGTCGTACGAGCTGCTGCGCGGCACCCACACCGTCGGTCTGTTCCAGCTCGAGAGTCCCGGCCAGCGCAACCTGCTGGGCCGCACCCAGCCGACCGAGTTCGAGGACATCGTCGCGAACATCTCGCTCTTCCGCCCCGGCCCGGTGCAGGCGGACATGATCACGCCGTATGTGCTGCGCAAGCACGGGCTACAGCAAGTCACCTACCCGCACCCGGACCTCGAGCCGATCCTGCAGAGCACCTTCGGCGTGGTCATCTACCAGGAGCAGGTGCTGCGCATCGCGCACGCCATCGGCGGCTTCTCACTGGGCGAGGCGGACGTGCTGCGCCGCATGATGACCCACGACGTCACCCCCGAGGACCTGGAGGAGATCCAGGAGCGCTTCATGCTGCGCGCGGGGGAGCGCGGCATCCGGCCCGAGGTCGCGGAGGAGATCTTCGCCATGATCCGCGGCTTCGCGGCCTACGGCTTCAACAAGGCCCACGCCGCCTGCTTCGGCAAGATCTCCTACCACAGCGCCTGGTTGAAGGCCCACTACCCGGCGGAGTTTCTGGCCGGGATCCTCTCCAGCCAGCCCATGGGCTTCTACCCGCCGCGTACCGTCGCCGAGGACGCCAAGCGCTTCGGCTGCGGCATCCTCCCGCCGTGCGTCAACCACAGCGAGGATCGCTGCACGGTCGAGTACGGCGGCCTCTCCCCCCAACAGGAATGCAACCCCGCCGGCGACATCCGCCTGGGCCTGTGGATGGTGCGCGGGCTGCAGGAGCGCAGCGTGGAGCGCATCCTGGCCGAGCGGGAGCGCGGCGGGGAGTTCGAGTCCCTGGAGGACTTCTGCCGCCGCACGAGCGTGCCGCGTCCGGCTGTCGAGAACCTGGTGCTCGCGCGCGCCTTCGAGTTCACCGGGCTGAGCGTGCAGGAGCTGATGTGGCGGCTGGGCGCGCTGCCCGACGACGTGGTCGCCGATCGGCGCGGGCGGCGCAAGAGTCCCTCGCTGTCCTACGGTGACGTGGACGACCTTGTGGGCATGCTGCCCTCGCTGGACCCGATGACCGAGGTCGGACGCGTCGCGACCGATCTGCACGTGCTCGGCGTAAGCACCACGCGCAACGCCTTCAGCTTCTGGCGCCAGCGCCTGGACGAGATGGGCGTGACGCCCAGCACCGGCCTGTGGGAGTGCGAGGACGGTGATCGCGTGCGCGTGGCGGGCATCATCGTCTCCCGCGCGAGGCCGCCCACGCGTAGCGGCCGCACCGCGATCTTCATCTCGCTCGAGGACGAGCTCGGCCTGGTGGACGTGGCGGTCTTCGAGGAGGCCTACGAGCGCTGCGGCCGGGCGCTGTACACCAGCCCGGTCCTGTGCGTGGAGGGCAGGCTGACGCGCATGGGCGCGCTCGACCTGTCGGTGACCGCCGAGCGCGTGATCGGCCTGGGCTCATGGCGCGACTTCCAGATTGCGCCACTCAGCGGCAAGACGCTCGGAAGCGCCGCACACCGCAACGAGCAGGTCATCCGCCAGACCCCCATCCGCGGCGGAGAGGGCAGGCAGATCGCGGACTACTGAACGGCGGCTGCAGGCCTCTCCCCCGGCACCTCTCCGGAGCCCAGCAAGCTGGGCTTAGCGGAGAGGGTGCGTTCCTGGACTGTCGGTTGCGGGCGGGGGGCGCCCGCAACCCAGATGAGTACTGGGCCCTCGCCCGCGCGTTCTGCCTATACTACGCATCCGTACCCGCCGGAGAAGGGAGGACACAACGGTCAGCAAGAGCGCGGAAGCGCCCTGGCTGCCCCGCCAGAGTAACCTCGTCCCCCTCCGCAACGGAGGGGGTGCCCGAGCGCAGCAAGGGCGGGGGAGGTCCGCAGTAGGCTACGCGAACTTCTGCAGCTCAGCACCAGACCCACCGTGGAGGTCTCGCGCCTCGTCTCGCCGAAGCGCCCCGGCGTCCACGCATCCCCACCCGGAGGCCGTAGCCATCGCACTCGAGGGCGGCGTCGCGTCAAGCAGCGCGGAGGCGCGGGCGCAGGAGAGGCCCGCCGTCACGCCCGCGGCGGTCATCGCCGGCCTGCTGGCGCTGCTGAGCGCCATCGCCATGATCCACTGGGCGGAGCTGGTGCTGGGCGGCCGCCGAGGCCACACCGCCATGGCCAACACCTCCGTGCCGGTCGGCGCCTTCAGCACGCTGCTCGTGGCGCTGGCGGTGAGCGCCGCGGTGCGCGCCCTCAACCGCCGCTGGGGGCTCAGCCAGCGCGAGCTGATCATAGTCTACGTCATGGCGACCACCGGCTCGGTCCTGGCCTCGTCGGGGGCCATCCACTTCATCGTCCCCGAGCTGGCCTCACCGTACTATCTCGCGACCCCGGAGAACGATTGGGCGCAGTTCCACGAGTACATCCCGGAGTGGATCGCGCCCAGCGACCCCCGGCAGCTCAAGCCCTTCTTCGAGGGCGGCCCCCTGCCGGTGGAGGCCTGGCTCGGCCCGGCGACCATCTGGTGCGGCTTCATCCTCGTCTTCGCTCTGTGCACGCTGAGCCTGTCCGCCATCGTGCGCGGGCAGTGGATCCGCCGCGAGCGCCTGACCTTCCCGACCGTCTACGTCCCGCTGGAGGTCACCTCCCCCGGCGCCGGCTTCTGGCACAACGCGGTGGCGCTAATCGGGATGGCGGTCCCCCTCCTGCTGGGCGGCCTGAACACGCTCAACCGCAACTTCCCGCAGGTCCCGAAGGTGGAGCTGCGCAACGTCAACCTCTCCAGGCATTTCAGGTCCCCGCCCTGGAACGCCATGGGCGGCCTGCGGCTGTCGTTCTACCCGTTCGTCATCGGCATCGCCTACCTGCTGACCACCGAGGTCACATTCTCCTGCTGGTTCTTCCACCTCGCGCGGAAGCTCTCGCGGGTGCTGGCCGCGGCCTTCGGCGTCTCGGAGTGGGGCATGGGCGGGCTCAGCCGCTTCCCGTTCGCCGAGCACCAGGGCGCGGGGGCCTTCATCG
This sequence comes from Candidatus Zipacnadia bacterium, assembly GCA_029820945.1. GTDB lineage: Bacteria > Armatimonadota > Zipacnadia > Zipacnadales > UBA5352 > JALGUJ01. Next base: position 13,841 of record JALGUJ010000016.1, read on the forward strand.
GCCTGACCGTGCTCAGTATCTGGGTGGGCAGGGCGGAGCTGGCGACCATCCTGCGGGAGACCTTCTCCCCGGACGCCGAGGGGCGTTCGAGCACGCCGCGGTGGGCGGTGGTCTCCCTGCTGCTGAGCTTCGGCGCCATGGTGGGCTTCGCGCAGGTGGCGGGCATGAGCACCTGGCTGGCCGCGCTGACCATCGGTCTGTCGCTGGTCTATCTCACCGCGGCCACGCGCATCCGGGCAGAGACCGGCGACGCCTGGTTGTTCGGCCCCAGGGTCGATCCCAGCTCGCTGATAGTGAAGACCGGGGGCGCGCGCAGGTTCGCGCCGCGCGATCTGACGGTCATGGCCTTCCTCGCGAACATCTCCTCGTACGACCTACGCTGCGTCGTCATGCCGCACCAGCTCGACGGCTACAAGCTGGCACACGAGGCCTCGATCAGCCGATCGCGCATGACGCTGGCGATGGGGGGAGCCACGGCGGTGGGCGTGCCGGTGGCCTTCTGGGGCGCGCTGGCGGTGTGGCACATGCTGGGCGCCACCGCGCAGGGGGAGGTCTGGCGCCTGCGCCAGGGCCAGAGGCCGTTCGAGCAGCTCGCCGCCTACCTGCAGGTGCCGCAGCCCGCCGACACCCTCGGGCTGGCCTTCGTCGGCGCCGGCCTGCTGGTGACGGTCGCCCTGTTCGCGATGCGGAGCCGCTTCCTGTGGTGGCCGCTGCACCCGGTGGGCTACGCCGTGGCGAACACGCCGAGCATGGAGGCGCAGTGGTTCCCCTTCCTCCTCGCGTGGCTGGCGAAGTCGCTGATCCTGCGCTACGGCGGCCCACAACTGTATCGGCACGCCCTCCCGTTCTTCCTGGGATTGGTGGTCGGCGACCTGCTCAACGGCGGCCTCTTCACCACCGTGGGCTTCTTCGTCGAGGGAATGCAGATCTACCCCATGAACTGGTAGGTTGGGGAGCCCCCGATCGCCGTGGCACGCCGCTGCCGGCCGACGGCTACTGCGGCCTGTCGAAGTGCTGGTAGTCCTTGCAGGAGGTCCAGTCGCCGCCCCAGCGCCAGCCGCGCGACTTGAAGGCGCGCACGACTGAGCCTTGGGGCGTGATGGAGTACGGGTCCTCGCCGGGCCGCCACTCTCCCGGCTCATAGGGCCGCTCGTCGGGGTGCACGACCTTCTGCCCGTCCTCGATCATCGGGTTCTCGGCGCGGTTGATGTCGATCGCCCGCCCGTAGGCGTGCCACGAGAGCCCGCTGCCCCCCGCCACGGTGCGGTAGTCGTAGCCGATGACCTCGTGGATCGGGAAGCGCTCGGGGTCGAGGTAGATCTCGCGGAAGATCTCCAGGGTCTGCTCCGCCAGGTTCGCGTTCACCACGACGCTGAGGTCGCGCCGCACCTTGTCGCCGCCCTCGATGTCCCAGCCCAGGAAGTGGACCGTGCTCATCCCCTGCAGCTCCGGGTGCGGCTCGATGTGGAAACACGCCGCCTCGGCGCGCAGCAGCTCGCGCCGCGGGGCAGGCTCTGCCTGGTTCGCGATGATGATCCGCGGCGGCCCGTTCGTGCTGACGAACTCGGCGGTGGTGCCGAGCTCTTCCGACAGGCTCGTCACCCGCCGGACGATCTTCTCCAGGTCGTCGCCCTCGGCCGGGGCTGGGTCGCCGGCCTGGAAGCGGAGCTTGACCGGGTGGATGACGAGCCGCCGCCAGTCGCCGTCGCGCAGGCGCAGCTCGAGGGCGCCGCTGTAGTGGTTGCTCTCCCAACGCGTCGGGAAGGCGAAGTTCCCCAGGCTGTAGGCGATGGGCCGGCCCCTGTACAGCTCGACTCCCTGCAGGACATGAGGGTGGTGGCCGACCACCATGTCGGCCCCGCAGTCGATGCACCAGTGGGCCAGGCTGCTCTGCAGGGGCTTGGGCTCGCGTCCCGCCTCGCGGCCCCAGTGCAGGCAGACGACCACGAAGTCCGCGTGCTCTCGCGCCGCGGCGAGGTCGTTGCGCAGCAGCGCCCGCGTCTGCTCCCGAGGGCGGCCGTGGCCGTCACCGTGGACGAAGACGGTCCCAGCCAGCTCCTGCGTGGCGGCGAAGTGCTCGATGCCCGGAAGCGTGCTGGCGCTGACGTAGGCGAGCACCGCGATGGTCTGTCCCGCGGCCTGCAGGATGAGCGGCCGGCGAGCGGCCTCCTCGTCCGCCCCCGCCCCCGTGTGCTGCAGCCCGGCGTGGTCGAGGTGATCGAGTGTCTCCAGCAGCGCCTGGGCGCCGTAGTCCATGACGTGGTTGTTGGCCAGGGTGACCGCGTCGAAGCCGGCGTCGGAGAGGCGTTTGGCCTGGGAGGGCGGCGCGCGGAAGAGGTACTCATTGCGCTTCGCCCGCCCGCGGTCGTCGAGCTTCAGCGGCGTCATCGCGCCATGCGTGGAGAGCGGGCACTCGAGGTTGCAGATGGCCAGGTCGGCGCCCTGGAGCAGGGGTCTCGCGGCCCCCAGGTAGTCGCGGTCGGCCAGGGGCAGCACGTCGCCGACGAAGAGGACGGCCGCCTCGCCGGGCTCGGGGGGTGATGGCGGCTGAAACCGCGCGCGCTCGACGGGTGCGGACGGAAGGCCGGCGACGCGGTGTAGCAGGGCCTGCGGCTCCCAGCCCTGTTGGCCGAGCAGCCATCCTGCGCCGAAGGCGGCGCTTAGCGCCAGCGCTCCGACGAGTGCGGCGACTATCCGGCGGGCTGTCATGGGGCCTCCCCCGCTGCTGCGCCATCCCCCCGGCATTTCGCGCGGAGCGCCACGGCACCTCCCCAGCAGTCATCGGCGGAAGGGCCACAGAACATGAGAGCAGTGGGCCTTTGCCCGCTCCCTCGATGGACCGCCGCGGGCCGGTGCTACCGGACGTGCATGATGACGTCCGTCGTCTCGGGCGCGGCGGCCCCGGTGACCTTCAGGCAGTAGATCACATGCCCCTCGTCCGCGGTGATGTAGACCTTGATGTAGTAGTGTCCGGCCGCATCCGGCTCGAAGGGCAGCTCAGCCGACTGGTTCGGGCCCGCATCGTCTATCGCGGGCTGCTGATCGCCCAGGTAGACCGGGATCGCGTGGCCGACGTCCGACTCGACCTCGAGCGTCTCGATCTCGTAGATGTGATCGGCCGCGGCCTCGAACTTGTACCGGTCCACCCAATCCTGGTCGGAGTCGGCCTGATGGTCGAGGACGTGGTTGCAGTAGGCCCGCCCGTCCGTCACGACCGTCGTCGCGACGCCGATCAGCACCGCACGCAATGTGAGGCCCCGGCGGAGCATGGCTGTGGCCGGGCCCTGCCCGGTACGCGGCTCATCGATGGTGGTCTCGTGCATGGTTCAGCCTAGTAGAGGATCTTGTGGTCGCGGAGGCCGGTGACGCCATCCACCAGCAGCCACACGCCGCAGACGAGCATCGCGCCGAGGATCAGGCCGAGGAAGAACGGGCGCCAGCGCTGCACCGCGCGGTAGCCGCCGTAGCGCATGGCGATGGTCTGGCAGGCCCAGCCGATCAGGACGGAGAGCCACTCGCGGATGACGTAGACGTTGAAGCTCATCGCGTAGGCGACCGGGTGCAGCGGCCACCACAGGAAGCGCATGCGCAGGAAGCTCAGCAGCCACAGCTTCAGCGCGGCATAGCCGAGGATACCGAGGCTGAGCCAGTCGGTGTGCTTGAGCGCCGCCGTGCCGACGCGCTCCATGTACAGGCCGGGGTAGCGAGCGAGATTCACGAAGCGCGCGGGGTTGATCGCGACGCCGCCGTGCACGTACCCGGCGCCGAGCAGGAAGTAGTAGCTGACGGGGATCGCGACGGCCGTGGCGATCGCCAGCGACCAGGTGATGGCGCGGTTGCTCGTGCCGGTCTCGTCGGCCAGCTTCACCGACTGCATGATGCGTGGCATTGGGTTCACGCGGAGATGGTAGGCCCAGGCGGTCGCCATGCTGACCGCCGCCCAGCCCGCCGGCTGCATGGCGTGGTAGGGCACAATCGAGCGCACCACGTCCTGGGCGGCCCAGTACGGATGATCCAGCCACGGCATGCCGCCCTCGGCCAGCAGGCGGGTCATTGCCAGGCAGTAGCCGACGACGACCGTCCAGAGCAACAGCGCGACGGCCGGCGGCATGCCCGCGACCGTCCCCCAGCCGACCATCACCGCGAAGCCGGCCAGTCCGGCCCAGACCGCCGTGCGATAGGTGAGCGGCTCGCGGCGCTCGTCGTCGGAGTGGCGCAATGCGAGCCCGCCTCGCACGATCCCCCACAGCGGCCTGCGCGCGATCCAGATGCTGACCGCCGCGAGGGCCAGGTACGACCCGGCGGTCTGGTGTCCGGGGAAGGGCCAGGAGTCGCCACCGGCGGCGGTAGTGAGCCCGTCGAGCCCGAGTGCCTTGCCCAGCACGGCCTCCGCCTCGCCCAGCCAGTAGAGCGCCCAGAGGCTGAAGGCGACCTCTCGCGTGAGCAGGAAGCTCAGGCCGATAATCATTGGCATGACGGCGAAGCGCAGCGTGCCGAGGGCGTTCCAGGGCACTGCCCAGCCGTAGGTGCGCACGGTCGTGCCGCCCAGCCTGCAGGCGTTGATCATCGGGAGCTGCGGGTAGTAGGCGTGCAGGCCGTTGTAGAAGTGCACGGCGAAGGCGATAGCCGCGCCAACCCACATGTACGGGTTGCGGAAGAAGCCGTTGAGGAGCCGCCTCGGGTCGGGCGCCTCCACCACGTGCACCGGCAGCACGATGAGCGGGAAGAGCAGGCGCTCGCGCTCGATCCACTGGCGGCGGAAGACCGTCACCAGCGACATCATCACCACGTAGCCGGCGACCACGAGCACGGTCCAGGCGGCCAGCGGCCCCAGCCACGCCCGCCACGGTACCGGGTAGGGCCAGGCCTCGAAGAGGCCGCGGATCACGAACGGGTCCTGCGGCGCCATCCACTCCGGGACGTGGCGCAGCAGCAGCTCCTGCCAGTCGTTCTCCGCCGACGCGAAGTAGTACGGGCCGGCGATCATCGGGATCATGATCTGCGCGAGGGCCTGCGAGGCGATCCCGGAGGCCATCACGGTCATGGTGAAGACCACGACGAGTTCGGGCGTGCTCAGCGACAGGGGGCGGTAGAGGGCCCTGAGGAGGACGTTGAAGAGCAGGAAGATGCACAGGAAGACGAAGAAGCCGCCGATGGGCGGGAAGGTGAAGGAGAGCTGCGTCCCGTGGATGATCAGCTCGGCGTACTGCGTCCAGTCTCCAAGGAACACCGACGCCGCGACGCCGATCAGCACCGCACGCAAGGTGAGGCCCCGGCGGAGCATGGCTGCGGCCGGGCCCTGCCCGGTACGCGGCTCATCGATGGTGGTCTCGTGCATGGTTCAGCCTAGTAAAGGATCTTGTGATCGCGCAGTCCGGTGAAGCCATCGACCACCAGCCACAGCCCACCCGCGAGCATGGCGCCCAGGATCAGCCCCAGGAAGAGCGGCCGGAAGCGCTGGAAGGCGCGGTGGCCGCCGTAGCGCATAAGGACGGTCTGGCAGGCCCAGCCAATGAGGATAGACAGCCACTCGCGCGGGAGGTAGACGATGTAGCTCATCGCGTAGCCGACCGGGTGCAGCGGCCACCACAGGTAGTTCACGCGCATGAAGGTCAGCGCCAGCAGCTTGGCCGCACCGTAGCCGATCAGCCCCAGACTGAGCCAGTCGGGGCTCTTGAGCGGGCTGGCCTGCAGCCGCTCCATGAACACGCCGGGCTGCCGGGCGAGGCTGATGAAGCGATAGGAGTTGATCGCCACGCCACCGTGCACGTAGCCCGCCTCGAGCAGGGCCCAGTAGGAGACGGGGATGGCCACGATGGTAGCGATGATGATGCCCCAGGTGATGGCGCGGCCGCCCGTGTCCGTCTGGTCGGAGAGCTTCAGCGACTGCATGATCCGCGGCATGGGAGACACGCGCATGTCGTGCGTGAAGGTGAGCATCATCGCGACGGCGCTCCAGTTCGCGACCGAGATCGATCGGTAGGGCACGAGCGCCCTGATGATGTCGTGGGCGCGCCAGACGGGCTCGTGCATCCATGGCATGCCGCCCTCGGACAGCAGCCGTGTCATGGCGAGCAGGTACCCGAATGCGATCAGCATCAGCGGCACGGCCACGACCACCGGCATCCCTGAGTAGTTGGCCCACAGGACTATGAAGGCGAATGAGATCAGCCCCCCCCAGACCGCCATACGGTAGGAGAGCGGCTCGCTCTCCTCTTCCTCTGACTTCTGCAATGTCAGCCCGCGGATGAAGATCTCCGCAAGGGGGCGCCGGGCGATCCACATGCTCACCACGGCCAGTGCGAGGTAGGCGCCCGCTGTCTGATGCCCGGGGAAGGGGAAGCTGTCCCCGCCGGCGGCGGTGGTGATGCCGCTCAGGCCAACCGCCGTCCCCAGCACGGCCTCAAGACGTCCGAGCCAGTAGAACGCCCACAGGCTGAATGAGACCTCGCGGGTGAGCAGGAAGCTCAGGCCGATGATGAGCGGGGCGATCTGGAAGCGCAGCGTCCCGATAGCGTTCCAGGGCCTGCCCCAGGGGTACGTTGACACGTAGCTGCCGCCGATGCGGAAGACCTGCGCCTCGGGGATCGACGGGTAGTAGCCGTGCAGGCCGTTGTAGAAGTGCGGGGCGAAGCCCAGCACCAGGCCGATCCACATGATCGGGTTGCGGAAGAAGTCGTTGAGCAGCCGTCGGCGCGGCGCCGGCTCCGTGACCTCCAGCGGCACGGCGACCAACGGGAAGAGCAGCCGCTCGCGGTCGATCCACTGGCGGCGGAAGATCGTCACCACGCTCAGCATCAGCACATAGGTGGCGACCGTGAAGGCGGTCCAGGCGCCCAGCGGCAGCAACCAGGCGCGCCACGGCACCCCGAACCCCCAGGCCTCGAAGAGGCCCCGGACGACGTTGGGATCGGTGGGCGCAACCCACTCGGGGATGTTGGGGAGGAAGAACAGATCGTACTGGTTCTCCGCCGACGCGTAGTAGTACGGCCCGACTATCATCGGGATGAGCTTCTGTGCCAGGTCGATGGAGGCGATCCCAGAGGCCATCACGATGATGGTGAAGATCACCACCAGCTCGGCCTGGGTCAGCGTGAAGGCGCGGTGCACGGCGCGGAGGATCACGTTGAAGAGCGCGTAGATCACGATGAAGACCAGGAAGCCGCCGATGGGTGGATAGGTCAGCGTGATCTGCGTGCCGTGGATGATCAACTCCGCATACTGGCTCCAGTCGCCAAGGAACGCGGAGGCCACGATGCCGATGAGTACGGAGCGCCAGGTGAGACCGAAACGCTTGCCCACTTGCTAACCTCGCGTCGCATGAGAAGCGGCCGGCGTCCAACCACCGGCCGGTGAGGTGACGGCCAGTTCGCCGCCGCCGGTCCGCACTCCTTCAGCGGGACCGCCTCGGGGGTGCGCGGGGAGGTATTCCGCGAGCCCGTGGGCAACTCCTGCCGCCGTGAGGACGGCCGTGCGGTCAGCACGCGCCCCCGAGGTGATGACTGATGTGCGACCTGAAGGCCGCGATTATCGGCTGCGGACCGCGCGCCCGCGGGCACGCCGCGGGCTTCGAGCAGGCATCGGGCGTTCGGTGCGAGGCCTGCGCGGATATCGATCGCGAGCGCGCCGATGCCTTCGCCGCCGAGCACGGCCTGCGCGCGCACTATGAGCCCATGGAGATGCTGGAGCTGGAGGCGCCCGACATCGTGGCGATCGTCACCAGGGAGGGCCCGCGCGCGGAACTGACCCGCATCTGCGCGGAGAAGCGCACCACTGCCATCATCGCGGAGAAGCCCATGGCCCGCACGCTGGACGAGGCGCGCGAGATGGTCGAGGTCTGCGAGGCTAATGGGACGGTGCTGACCGTCTGCCACCAGATGACCTTCTCCCGCGAGTTCGAGCTTCTGCGCGAGTGCATCGGCGCGGGGGAGATCGGCGATGTGCGGTTCCTCCGCGCGGTGTCGTACGGGCAGCTCATGGAGCAGGGCCCGCATCTGGTGGACATGGTGCTGTGGCTGCGCGAGGGCCACGAGGTCGCGCGCGTGATGGGCCAGGCTGAGGACACCGCTCGCGCCAACGAGACGGTGCACCCCGCGCCGGTCTTCAGCCTCTGGGCTACCTCGTCTTCGATGACGATGTGCGCTGCGTGCTGGAGACCGGCCGCAGCTTCCAGGCCGACCCGGAGATCGACGGGACGTGGTCGCAGAAGCGCGTCAGCGCCTGGGGGACGGACGGCGTGGCCGAGGCGGTGGTGGGCGGGTTCTTCCGCAAGATGACGGCGGAGCGCCCGGGCTGGGTCACGGTCGAGACCGGCCGGGAGTCCTGGAACGCCGCGACCGGCCGCTTCATCGAGGAGCTGGTGCGCGTGCTCGTGGATGGCGGTACGCATCGCAACGCCGCCGCGCGGTCGCTGCAGGGCTTCGAGGTCATCCAGGCGATCTTCAAGTCGGTGCTGGACCGCGACAGCGTTGAGCCGCCGCTGCCCGCGGGAGCGACGCCGCTGGAGGACCTCCTGGCGGAGTTCGGCGTGGATCCCGAGGTGGGTTAGAGCGGGGCCGCGCAGGTCGCCTCCGGCCCTGCGACCACCTGTGAAACGGCAGCCGCCCCGGGGAGGGGGCGGCTGCCGTTTGGTACGGGGTCGAGGCCGCGCGCTGATCTACTGCACGTCGGGCAGGTCGGCGACGGCCTCGTCGATCTTCTCCTGCGGTAGCTCGTAGTCCACCAAGTGGCCGGTGAGGTAGTTGTCGTAAGCGGCAAGGTCGAAGTGCCCGTGGCCGGAATAGCCGATGAGGATGCACTTCTCCTCGCCGGTCTCCTTGCACTTGAGCGCCTCGTCGATGGCGGCGCGGACGCCGTGGGCGGTCTCCGGCGCGGGCACGTGTCCCTCAGTGCGCGACCACATGACGGCCGCCTCGAACACGTCCGTCTGGTGGAGCGCGCGCGCCTCAATGACGCCCTGGCTGACCAGGAGGCACAACTGCGGCGCATCGCCGTGGTAACGCAGGCCACCGGCGTGGATGGGCGCCGGGATGAACTTGTGGCCGAGCGTGTACATCTTCAGCAGCGGGGTCAGCTCCGCCGTGTCACCGAAGTCGTAGTGGTAGATGCCGCGCGTGAGGGTTGGGCAGGCCGTCGGCTCCGTGGCGATGATCTGAGTGTCGCGCCGGCCCGCCAGCTTCTCCCTGACGAAGGGGAAGCAGACGCCGGCGAAGTTGGACCCTCCGCCAACATTGCCCACGACGATGTCCGGGTAGTCGTCGGCGATCTCGAACTGCTTCAGGGCCTCCAGCCCGACGATCGTCTGGTGCAGCAGCACGTGGTTGAGCACGCTGCCCAGCGCGTACTTGGCTTCGTCATCCTGCGCGGCCTTCTCAACGGCCTCCGAGATGGCGATACCCAGACTGCCCGGGCTGTCGGGGTCCTCGGCGAGGATCGAGCGGCCGGCCTCGGTGCGGTCGCTGGGCGACGGGTAGCAGTCCGCTCCCCACACCTGCATGAGCAGTCGCCGGTAGGGCTTCTGGTCGTAGCTGATGCGCACCATGTAGACCTCGGCCTCGATGCCGAACACGCAGCAGCCGAAGGACAGCGCGCTGCCCCACTGGCCGGCGCCCGTCTCGGTCACGATACGCCGGACCCCCTCCTCACGGTTGTAGTAGGCCTGGGCGACCGCCGTGTTGGGCTTGTGGCTGCCCGGTGGGCTCACCGACTCGTTCTTGTAGTAGATCCGCGCCGGCGTGTCGAGGTGCTCCTCCAGCCGGTAGGCGCGGTGCAGCGGTGAGGGCCGCCAGAGCTTGTAGACGTCCATCACGTCGTCGGGGATGTCGATCCACGGCTCCATCGACATCTCCTGCTCGATGAGCGCCATCGGGAAGATCGGGGCCAGGTCCTCGGGCCCCAGCGGCTCTCCCGTGGCCGGGTTCAGGGGTGGCTGCAGCGGTGCCGGCAGGTCCGGATTGATGTTGTACCACGCCTGTGGTATCTCACTCTCGGGAAGGAAGATCTTGCTGTCGTCCATGTGCTCTACCTCCAGTACCTGTTAGCGTCTTGGTCTCTCCGCGAGGGATGACCACACGCGTACACTGCGGACAGGCGCCGCCGGCGCCTGCCCGCGTAGAACGAACGACCGATGTCATGTGACCCGGTGACAGTCGGCATTTCGTCGCGCGCGGGCGAGCACCTCCCTGCCCCTGCAGGTACTTCGAGCTTGCCTCTGCAACTGCTTTGTGCTATGTTCCCAGCACAGCCGATAGCCGGGCGCGCACGGAGCGGGTCCGGCGTGAGCGAGACGCGCGGTGAGCGGCCTTCGTGGCCGCGTCGGGAAGACGGTGCAAATCCGTCGCTGCCCCGCAACTGTGACCGGCCGCGCCGGCGGCCGCCAGCCAGACACCGACACCCGCGTCACGGATCATCCCGCGAGGGCGGACGGTGACCGTGCCGATACCGTAAGGCCCCGCAGCCTCCGCGCGGGGCTTCGGTCGTTCTGGCGGCAGCGCCTGGGGAGCGACTTCTGCTCGCCGCTGCGGCCGCCGCTCGCCCAAGGCCGCAGGAGCGAATGCCGTCCATGAACGCAACGCATGCACGAGCAGCCATTCTCGCCGCAGCCATTCTCGCCGCCGCCATCCTCGTCGGCGGGTGCGAGCGGCCGCCCGAATCGCCGCCCGGTCCTCTCACGCCTCTCGACAGGCCCGCGGCCGCCGAGGACGAGTCCGAGTGGCCGCGTACCTTCAACGACGACCTCGGCGGGGAGGTCACGCTGGACGGCCCGGCGGAGCGCGTGGTCAGCATCGCACCCGGCCTGACAGAGGCCATCTTCGCGCTGGACGCCGAGGATCGCCTCGTTGGGCGCAGCGACTTCTGCTACTACCCGCCCGAGGCCCTTAAGGTGCCGTCGGTCGGGGGCACGGTCAACCCCAGCGTTGAGGCGGTCGTGGGCCTCGAGCCTGACCTCGTGCTGGTCATCCGCGGGACCCCCACGGAGGTGATCGAGAGCCTGCGTGGCGCGGGTCTGAATGTCATGGCCCATGGGCCGAGCACGCTCAGCGAGGTCATCGAGGACGTGCGGGCCCTGGGGCGCTACCTGGGCATCGAGTCGCGCGCCGACCGGCTCGCCGACGAGTTGGCGCGCCGCCGGGACGCAGTGGCCGGCCGCGGCCGGGCGATGCTGACCGGAGGCAGGCGGCCGACCGTGCTCTTCGTGGTCGAGGTCGAGCCGGTGTTCGCCGCTGGGCCGGGCTCCTTCGTGCACGACATGATCGAACTGTCGGGCGGTGCCAACGTGGTGGCCGGCTCGGGCGGCGAGGTCAGTCCGTGGCCGCAGCTCTCCCTGGAGGCCGTGGTGGACCTCGACCCCGACATCATCGTGGCCGCGCTCGAGGGGCACACGGGCGAGGCCGGGGCGCTGGCGATGCTGCGTGACCGCGACGGCTGGCGGGAGCTGACGGCCGTGCAGAAGCGCCGTGTCTTCGACGTGGATCCCGACCTGATGGTGCGCTCCGGCCCCCGGCTGATCGACGGCCTCGAGCGCATGGCGGAGATCGTGCGGCAGGTGGCGGGCGGGGAGCCGGCCGATGGCTGAGCCGATGCTGGAGGCGCGGGAACTCACCTGCGGCTACGGCGACGCGCCGGTGGTCGAGGAGGTAACGCTGTCGCTGGGTCGCGGTGAGCTGCTGGGGGTCATCGGCCCCAACGGCTCCGGCAAGACCACGCTGCTGCGCGCGCTGGCGGGCCGGCTGCGCGCCGAGGCCGGTGAGGTCCTCCTGGAGGGCAGGCCGATCGGCAGGCTGCCCCGGCGGGAGGTGGCGCGGCTGCTGGCCGTGGTCCCACAGATCTCGTCGCCGCCTTTCGAGTTCACGGTGCGCGAGATCGTCGCCATGGGGCGCACGCCGCACCTGGGCCGCCTGCAGAGCGAGGGTCGCCGCGACCGCGCCGCCATCGTGCGCGCCATGGAGCTGACCGAGACCGGGCATCTGGCGGATCGTCCGGTGACCGAGCTGTCCGGCGGCGAGTTCCAGAGAGTGGTCGTCGCGCGCGCACTCGCGCAGGAGGCGCCGGTCATGCTGCTCGACGAGCCTGCCGCGCACCTCGATGTCGGCCACCAGGTGCGGATCTTCGACCTCCTCGCCGAGCTCAACCGCGACGGCGGGCGCAGCATTCTATGTGTGTCGCATGACCTCAACCTCGCCTCCCGCTACAGCGACCGCCTGGTCGCCATCGCGGGTGGCGGCGTGGCGGCTGAGGGAACGCCCTCTGAGGTGCTGACAGCGGCGCGCATCAAGGAGCTGTACGGCGCCGACGTGGCCGTGGACGAGGGGCCGAGCGGCCGGCCGCGTGTCACACTGCTCTCCGGCGCGGAAGTGGGGGAGGGGGGCCGATGATCCGCTCAGCGGCGGTGTGGCCCGCCCTCGCCATGGCGCTGTTGGTGGCGGCGGCCCTCTCGCTGTCGCTGGGCGCGGCGGACCTCGCGCCGACCGATGCCGCGCTGGCGCTGCTGGCGCGCGTTCCCGGCCTGGCGGTTCTCGACCCCGGACTGTCCAGCGCGCAGGAGACCATCGTCTTCGGCCTGCGGCTGCCCCGCCTGGCCCTGGCGCTGCTGGTGGGCTGCGCCCTGTCCGTGGCGGGCGTGGTCATGCAGGCGTTCTTCCAGAACCCCATGGCCGCGCCGTCGATCATCGGGATCTCCGCGGGCGCGTCCCTGGGCGCGACGGTGGCCGTGGTCACCGGCGTCTCCACGACCGTGGCGGGTCTGGGAGCCGTGCCCATGGCCGCCTTCGTCGGCGCCCTCGCGGTCACCGCGGTGGTGTACGTGCTCTCGCGGCGTGGTGGCACAACGCCGGTGGGAGTGCTGCTGCTGACCGGCATCGCGATGGGCTCGCTGATGTCCGCCCTCGCCGCACTGGTGCTGGTGACCGGCCAGGACCCCTCCCGGCGCGACCTCGACCAGGTCGTCTACTGGATGCTGGGCAGCGTCGCGGCCGGGGGCTGGTCACGGGTGCTGCTGATCCTGCCCTACGTGCTCATCGCCGGCGCCCTCACGTGGCTGTTCGGCCGCGACCTGAACGTGCTGACCCTGGGCGACGACACGGCCTACTACCTGGGGCTGAACGTGGAGCAGGTGCGGCTCATCCTCCTGGCGCTCTCGTCGCTGCTGACGGCCGCGGCCGTGGCGGTGAGCGGCATCATCGGCTTCGTGGGGCTCATCGTGCCACACCTGATGCGGATCATCTGCGGCCCCGACCACCGCGTGCTGCTGCCCGCCGCGGGACTGGCCGGCGGCGTGCTGCTGGTGCTCGCCGACGTGCTGGCCCGCACCATTGCGGCGCCCACCGAGGTGCCGGTGGGTGTCATCACGTCACTGCTTGGCGCTCCGTTCTTCCTCTATCTGCTGCACCACCGCCGGGAGTATCGGCTGTAGCCGGGCCGCGGCGCGGATTGGTGGAATCAGGCGGCGCCCGCAACCGTCGAGATGGTAGAGAGACCACGCATCAATGAATGAGCCGGCTGTGATACAGGCGGTCGAGGCGGCGCGCGCAGGCGATCAGAGCGCCTACGAGGCGCTGTTCCGTGCGCACAGAGACGCCATCTACTCCCTCGCGCTGCACTTCGCGCGAGACCCGGAGTTGGCGGCCGACCTGACCCAGGAGACGTTCGTGCGGGCCTGGGAGCGTCTGCCCGGGCTGCGCGACCCCGCCGCCTTCGCGGGATGGCTGCGCTCGATGTCAGTGAACCTGGTGCGAGACCACTTCCGAGCGGCGCGGGAGGCCGACCCGATCGACGAGGGCACGCCGCTGGCCGACGACGCGGCCGGGCCCGAGCAGGCGTTGGAGGAGAGCGAGCGTGACGCAGTGGTTCGCCGGGCGATCCTGGACCTGCCCGAGCACCAGCGGGTGGTGGTCGTCATGCACTACCTTGAGGGGCGTCCGGTGATGGAGATCGCAGGGGCGCTGAACCTGCCCAAGGGAACCGTCGTGTCGCGGCTGTCGCGCGGCAGGAAGAACCTCCGGCGGGGCCTGGCCCCGTATATCGATGACGTGGGGAAGAGCTGAACGGTGCGTTGCGAGCACGTCGTGAACAGACTGACAGAGTACCAACTCGGGATGCTGGATGAGGCCGAGAGTGCGGAGATCGCCGCGCACCTGGAGACGTGCGCGGACTGCCGCGCCGAGCTTCAGGCGCTCGAGCGTCTCGACGCGCTGGTCGCGCCCGCCGAGCAGGTCAAGGCGCCCGATGACCTCTGGGATGGCGTCGAGCCGCGGCTGAGGCCGCGCCGCGGGAGCTGGTGGCGCATCTGGCTGGCGTCCCCGCGGCCCGCGCTGGCCCTGGCTGCCGCCATGCTGCTGGCCGCCGCCGGACTGTGGCTGGGCCTGCGCGGACCAGTCGGGCGGTCGTCCGCGGAGGTGCTGGCGAGCGACTATCAGCAGCAGCAGATCGTCGCGCAATGGTCGCAGCCCCTGGCCGACGACGCGGCTCTGGGCATGATGTTTGCCGGCCTCAACGGAGTTGGGGAGGAGCGGTAATGCGGACCCGGTGGAAGGTCGTGATCGCGGTCGCGGCTCTGGCGGTGGTCGGCGCCATCGCGGCCCTGGTGCTCAGAGGCATGCGCGGCGACGGCGACGCTCTGGCGCTGGTTCGCCGGGCCGCCGACGCCCTCGAGCAGGTGGCGGCCCGCGGCACCGTGGTGACGAGCGCGCGCACCCCGCGCGGGCTGGTGGAGACGCAGGCGGAGGTACACCGAGGCGACGGGCGCGTCGTCATGCGCTATCTTTCCGGCCCGGCCCGCGGAGTGGAGGTGCTGCGCGACGGCGACGTAGTCTGGGCACGAGGCTCCCACGGCCAGGTGCGCCGGCGCGCGGAGCTGGGCTCCATGGGCTGGCGCGAGGAGCTGCTCGAGCGCAACTGGGACTTCCGCATCGCCGGGGAGCGCGTCGTGGCCGGCCGCGAGGCCGTGCTGGTGCGGGGCACAGGGCCCGGCGGGGAGCTAACCCTCGCGCTTGACGAAGAAACGAGCTTCCCGCTGACCATCAAGCGCGCCGACCGCGATGGCCGGACCATCAGCGCTACGTCGTGGCAGCGGGTGGACTTCTCCGTCGAGCCGCCGCCACGGGTCGAGCCTCCTGCGGCGCCGCCCGAGGGCCGCGAGCACCGGCGGCGGCAGGTCACGCTGGAAGAGCTGCGGGCCGCCGTGGACTTCGTCGTGCTCGCGCCGACCTGGCTGCCCGCGGGCTTCGAGCAGCAGGCGTGGTACGTGCACGAGGGGCGCCGCGAGTCGATGGCCGAGGCACGGTACAGCGACGGGCTGCGCCCTCTCGTCATCCTGCAGCGCAGCGCCGCCCGCCGGCACCAGCATCCGGGCCTGCGGCGGCAGATGAGGGAGCATCAGGGCCCGCCGCCCGGAGGCATGCGCGGGCACTTCCGCGGCGCCGGCGGCGATGCCATACGGCGGCAGCACGGCGAGACGATGGTCATCGTCATCGGCCCGGTGCCGGTCGATGATCTGGAGCGAGTCGCCGACGGCATGAAGGCCCCACGGTAGGGCATCCCCCGAACAGACCGAATCAGCCATCGCCCCACGACGTCCACGAAGATGCGTGACAGCCAACACGGAGGTGATGGCGGTGAAGAGGATAGCGGTCGCGGCTCTGGCCGCGCTACTGATCGGAGCTTTGCTGGCGGTGGCGCTCGCGCAGGGAGACGAGGCGCCTGGGCCGCCCGGTGAGCGGCAGATGGCGCGCCCGCACGGCCCGCAGGGCAACAGGGCGCCAGCGCCTATGCCGGACGCCTGACCATAGATAGGACGCAGCGAACGGGAGCCGCGGGCCACCTGCCCGCGGCTCGGCGCTGTACGGACGATGCCGCGAGGCGGTCAGTCGGCCGTCCTGCACGCCAGCCACGCCTCCGCCGCCAGAGCGATCCGCCGGCCGATGTCGCGGTAGTCGTCGGGGAAGAGCAGGTCCTGGGTGAGCCGCTGGTAGCTGGTCTCAATGCACACGCAGGTCGTCTGGCCGAGGTGGTCCCAGACCCAGCTCGCGACCGTTGAGAGCATGTTCCATCGGCTGCGGTAGGTCGTCTGTCGCGCCAGCGCGTCGGGCTCCAGCTCCGTGAAGTGTCTCGCCAGCTCGGTCGCGAAGGAGGCGGCGGCCTGCTGCTGCTCGGGCGGCCGCTGCTCGCGGGGCAGTTGCAGGTACAGCCCGGGCGTGCTGTGGCCGGGGGCGTGCAGGTCGATGACCAGGCGCGGCGCCGTCAGGTTCGCGAACCGTTCCAGATCCCGCTGGATCGCCTGTACGGCCGGCCGCATCGGCATCTGCTCCCAGGCGCGGTTGAAGTCCCATGGAAGCGCGTCCTTGCCGTAATCGCCGTTGACCACGCCGTCAAGGTCCACGAAGGGGCAGACCCACACGTCCACGGCCTCGCGCATGCGCCGGGAGTCCTCACCATCGCCGGCGAGGAAGCGCAGGATGCCGTCGAGGACCCACGAGCCGGGCGTCTCGCCGGAGTGCTGCCGAGCCGTCAGGTAGAGCCCCGGGCCGCGCGCCTCGCGTTCCCACTGGAGCCTGAGCCGGTCGATGCGCCGGCCACCTCCGGTGACGCCGATGGGGCTGCGCGTCCACGCGCCGCCAAGCTCGGCGAGCGTGGCGTCGAGGTGCTCCGGCCCGTAGGGGAAGCAGAACGCGGCGGCCACCGTGTCAGCGCCCCCGTCATGGTGGAAGCGCAGCGACTTGCGGCCGTCATCGTGCTCGTCGATCTCGACCTGCCCGCAACGCTGCCACGGTCCGTCGTCGGCGCGCAGCACGGGCCGCAGCAGGTGAATGGAGTCCCTGCCGCCGAGGGTGATGTCAGGGTTCTCCCAGACGAACTCGACCGGCGCGCCGCCGAGGTCGCTCACCTCGATATGGAACCAGAGCGGCTGTGGGCTGGTGCGTGGCTCGGACGCGAACGCCACCCGCCACGCGTCGCTGGCCCGCGCCACGCCCAAGATCAGTCCGTTGCCGGAGTTCGCGGCGCGACGGGCGGTGGGCGCTGCACTCATGATACGTCCCCCATTCGTCTCTTCGATGTGCGGTCCCGGCGCGGTCAATCACCGCGCCAGCTCGTTGGTCAGCACGATCTTCTGCAACTGCGCGCCGGACGGGATCTGCACTGTGACGACGTGCTCTCCGGCGTCCAGGTCCATCTCCTGAGCGGAGCCTTCGGCGGTCACCGGCACCCACGCCCAGCCCTCCTCCGCTCCCGCGATGCAGACCCCGAGGCGGCGGCCATCGACCGTGACCTCCATGCGCTGCTCGCCATCGGCCTGTACGCGCGCGAGCAGGCGATAGGTATCGGCGAAGGGCGCGGCGAGGGTGAACGTCGCCGCCCCCGGCTCCTGGGGCGCTGCGAGCACGGTCCATCCGTCGAGGACACCCTCGGTCGCGAGCGTGGCCCCGCCGTCCGGCTCGGCCTCCTCGGCGTCGGCGGTCGCGTAGATGTAGACGTCCCGATGCGGCGCCGAGGCCGGGACGATCGCCACGTCATCGAGGTACATCAGCACCTCCTGCGCGTCGCGGGTGCGGGTGTTGACCGCGATGTAGGCGGCGTCGATGCCCTCCGGCACGGTGAACTCGGTCTCCAGCGGCTGCCAGACGCCCATGCGCGCGAGGTCGTACTCGCCCGTCTCGAAGGACCCCTGTGTCACGCCCCTGCTGCGCACCGAGACGCGCGCCGTGGGGGCCGGGATATCCTCGCCGATCTCGTCCACGCGCAGCCAGAGGCGCAGGCGGTAGGTCTCGCCGGGCTGCAGCGCCATGATCTCCCAGGGCGGCCCGCAGGCGTAGTGGGTCACGAAGTACTCGTTCTGGCCCTCCACCGCGCCCGAGGCCATGGCCGACGCGCCTCCGGTGTGCGCCGCCTCCGTGCTCTGCGACAGTTGCAGGCTCCCGCGCACACGCCAGCCCGCGAGGCCGCGCTCGAAGTCGGGGTTCGGCACCAGCGCGGGGAGCGGCCCTCGGGCGGGGTCCCGGGCCGCGTCCAGCAGCGCCGCTACCATCTCGTCGAGCGTCGGCCCCGGGAACTGCGAGATCTCGTGGATGGCCATCGGAGCCGAGCAGATTCCGTAGCCGATCGTCTTCCCCTGCGCGCCGCCCGTGAAGGCCACGAAGGCGCGCACGAACGAGTTGCGCGTGATCCGCATCAGCTCCTCGTCCCCTGAGCGGTTGGCGGCGAACGCCAGTCCGTTGCCCATGATCAGCGGACTGGTTGTGGAGATGTTGGTCTTCGGGCACGAGGTGTAACGGAAGTTGCCCTGCTCGGGCTCGTAGAGGCTGTCCACCAGCCAGTTGGCGATCTTGACGATCCGGTCGGCGACCTCCTCGTCGCCGGTCGCGTGGTAGTAGTATTTCAGCGCGGTCATCAGCACGCCGGCCATGAAACCGGCCTCGCCGTAGTGCTTCTGCTCACAGCGGCAGTGCCCGCCGCCGAGCTTGTGCACCCACAGGCCCGCGTCGGGGTCGGCCTTCTCCTGGACCTCCTCGTAGATCAGCCGCATCGCGTTGAGGTAGTACTGGTCGTAGGTGGCGAAGTAGGTGGACATGGCGATGATGCCCATCCAGCCGGGGACGCGTGCGTTGCCGTAGGCGAAGTCAATGGTGTCGGGACCGGCCAGCCAGTCGGCAAGCTGCATGGCGCTGCGGTGCACCTGCTCGTCGCCGGTGAGCAGCCAGTACTCGAGGTTCCCCTGGTTCCACATGTGGCCCTCGTTCTCGCAGTAGCCCTGAGCGTAGATCGACATGTCGAGGTAGTCGTAGGGGTAGTAGCCGCCGGTGTGGCCCATACAATGCACCCACGCTTCGCCCACCCGCCGCGGGCCGCCGGGGCCGGCTTTCTGGCCGGCCGCGTGGTGGCAGACGTCGATGTCGGCATTGTGCCGTGCCGCGTCCTCGGCCACCTCGAAGAAGCGCCGATCGGCGGTGCGGAAGTACTGCGTGAGCAGGCCGTGCTGGAGATCGTACTCGATGTTCCCCCAGTTGTTGCCGCGCTCCCCGTACCAGTCACCGAAGTTCATCAGCCCGTACCAGTGGCTTCTCTCGCGCAGCTCGAGGTATCCGTCGATGGCCCCGCTGAGCACCTCATCGTAACGCGGGAAGCCACGCCCCTCGACCGCCTGGATCTGATGCAGGGCACCGGAGGAGATGTACCACTCGGGCGGCGCGGTCACCAGCAGGGGCTCCCGGACGCGAGCGAGCATCTGCTCGCGGCTCGCGGCGCCCGCCGGGCCGATCAGCAGCTCATGGCGCTTCTCGAATCCCGCCCGGAAGGTGTACCTGCCATCCCGGATGTAGTAGTAGAGGATGTGCTCGTCGGGTCGATTCGCGTATCGATCGGCGGGGACGATCTCCGGGTAGAGACCCACCACCAGGGCGCCGTCCTCCGCCGCCAGGCTCTTCGGCCAGTTCTGCCAGAAGTCGCGCACCGCGACCGACAGGCCGCCCGCCGTCGCCAGGCCGGGCGCGCGGCCACCCTCCCCGTCGCCCAGTGTGTATGCGCTGTCGAAGTGCTGGAAGAGGCGCTCGCCGGGCTCGATCTCCGCGGTCCCGCCCTCTTCCAGCGCGACGGTTACGGTGTCTCCATCCACCGGGAAGACCAGATCGAGCGAGCCGAACGACTTCATCTCGTCCCCGTACTGCATCTCCGCGGAGACGATGTCGTGCTGGAGGATGTGATCGACACGCACGAAGGGGTCGTCCGCGTGCAGGAAGTAGCGCAGCTCGAAGCCGAAGTACCGCTCGCCCCCGTCACTGAGGTGGTGGCCGCGTGCGAGGATGACCGCGCGCTGCGTGCCGCGCTCCTCGATCTCAACGCTCTCCACGCGACCGGTGAAGACGGTGCCGTTATCGGCGGTCAGCCTGGAGGTCGGCAGGGGGCAGAGCCGCCCATCGGGTACCGAGAGCGTGCCGCCGCCGGTCTCGGCGTCGATCTCCATGCGCGCGGCGCCGGTATCGACCACTATCGTGCCCTCCCGCTCCTGCACCAGGTCCGGCGCCTCGCGCGCGGGTGGCGTGACCTCGCGCCCAATGCTGAGCGTGAGCGTCTTCGCCTGGTTGGCCTCCAGCGAGACGCGGCCGGTGATCAGCAGCCACTTGATGGTGCGGTCGGGCCAACGCACCAGTGCGCGGGCGGAGATGGGGAGCGGGGCGCCGCCGTCCGCGAGCGTGACGCGATCCGAGTGCCCCAGTGCTCCCTCGGGCAGGGGGATGCCGAAGGTGACGGGTTCCTCGCGTGCGACGCCGGCTGTGTCCTCGACCGTCAGCGGGATGGTCACCCGCGCCGCCTCGCCGGGCGGGAAGGGCCCCGGTGGCTCGACCTCGATGACGTCCGAGGTCACCTCGCGGTCGGCCGCGGTCGCGACCACGCGCACGAAGTACCTCTCCCCGGCCGGGATGTCGGCGACGTCGAAGCGGTGATTGCGCAGCGCTTCGCCGTCGGGCGCGGTGCTCTGGCCGCAGGCGGCGTCGGCGCCGTGCTCGGCGTGGCAGATTGCGGGCACGGAGGTGGTGAAGCGCACCTGTGCGTCCCACAGCCCGCCGTCCTCGTGCAGCCGCGGGGTCACCGTCAGGTGGTTGATCGCCGGCTCTTCCTGCGCCCAGGCCGCGCAGAGGACAGGCAGGAACATCACCACTGTGAGTGCGTGTTTTATCATAGGGTCCGCTCCTTCCAGGCGCTGGAATTCCGCCGATGTGCCGTCGCCACCTCCCGCCGGTGAAAGCCGGGAGGTGCCGGCAGGATTGGGTGGGTTGGCGCCGAACTATGGTCAGGGGGTATGGGGCGCGGAGCGGGCGGGGACGAGGCAACGAGCACCGTGCAAACAGAGGAAAGGTGACGCTCATGCCCGACGTCATGGCGAGGATCAAGGAGCGGGTGGCCGGCCTCGGGAAGCGCATCGCACTGCCTGAGGCCGATGATGAGCGGATGATATTGGCGGCGAAGACGGTGACGGAGGAGGATCTGGCCCGGGCGGTGCTCGTGGGCCGGCCCCACGCAATCCGCGATCTCGCGGTGGAGCACGGCCTGTCGCTGGATGCCGTCGAAGTGGTTGATGTGGACGACGCCGAACTGCGCGACCGCTGCGCCGGCTTCTACTTCGAGCGGCGCAAGAGCCGCGGCGCCACCGAGGACGAGGCGCAGGAGGTGATGGCCGATCCGCTCTACGCCGCGGCGGCCCTGGTGAGCCTCGGTGAGGTCGATGGCATGGTCGCGGGGGCGGTCAACTCCACGCCCAACGTGCTGCGCGCGTCTTTGCGCTGCATCGGCTGCGGCGAGGGCGTGCATACCGTCTCGAGCTGCTTCATCATGACCACTCGCTTCCCCGAGCTGGGCAAGAACGGGGCGCTGATCTACGCCGACGCGGGGGTCGTGCCCCAGCCCAACGAGGACCAGCTCGCCGATATCACCATCAGCGCGGCCGAGAGCTGCGAAGCCTACCTGGAGGCCGAGCCCCGCGTCGCCATGCTTTCGTTCTCGACCCACGGCAGCGCCGAGCATCCGGACGCGTCCAAGGTCATCACCGCGCTGCGCATGGTCCAGCGGCGTGCCCCCGAACTGCTGGTGGACGGCGAACTGCAAGTAGATGCGGCGCTCGTGCCCGCCGTGGCCGAGCGCAAGTGCCCCGACAGCCCGATCGAGGGCCGCGCGAACGTCCTCATCTTTCCTGATCTCGACGCGGGCAACATCGGCTACAAGCTCAGCCAGTGGGTCGGTGGCGCGGGAGCCTTCGGCCCGCTGCTGCAGGGCCTGGCGCGGCCCGCCATGGACCTGTCGCGAGCCGCCACGCCCGAGGACATCACGAACGTGACCGCGGTCTGCGCGCTCCGCGCCGGGCTCGCGGACGGCACGATAGAGCGCACCTGCTGCGACTGAGGAGCGAGCGCATGGCACTACGACTGATAAGCTACCGGGCCGACCGCAACTCGCCGGTGCGCGTGGGCGTGCTGGTCAACGACCGGCCGTGCGATCTGCTCCGGGCCCTCGAGACCGTGGGCATCCGCACCCCCGACCGCGCCTGCTTCCAGGACGTGGCCGGGCTGCTCGCCTGCCCGGACTGCCTGGAGGCCGCGCGCCTGGCCGTCGAGGAGATCGACGACTCCGCGGCGCTGGAGGACGTCGAGGTTCTCGCGCCAATCCCCTGCCCGCCGAAGGTCTTCTGCCTGGCCACGAACTTCATGTCGCACATGGCCGAGAGCATCTCGCGGCACCTGCAGGACGGCGAACAGAAGCGCGAGCTCGACACTCCGCGCGTGTTCATGAAGCCCTCGCCCAACACCGTCATCGGCCCCGGTGCGCCCGTACGCCTCAGCTCCGTCAGCCGCTTCGTGGACTACGAGGCCGAGATGGCGATCATCATCGGCGAGCCCGCGAGGGACGTGAGCGTCGAGCAGGCGCGCGGGCACATCTCCGGCGTCACGGCTTTCAACGACATCTCCGAGCGCGAGCTGAGCATCTGGGAGCGCGACGAGGAGCGCGAGTGGGACCGCTTCTTCGACTGGCTCAACGGCAAATGGTGCGACGGCTTCGCCCCCATGGGGCCGTGCGCCGTCCCCCTGGCCGACGCCGGTGACCCCGACGACCTCGACATCACGCTCAGGCTCAACGGTGAGGTCAAGCAGCAGGCGAACACCCGCGAGATGATCTTCAAGGTAGACGAGATCGTGTCCTACATCTCGCACATCTGCACGCTGCAGACCGGCGACGTCATCGCCTGCGGCACCCCCGCCGGCGTGGGGAGGCACCAGGGCATCCGCCTGAAGGATGGCGACCTGCTCGAAGTGGAGATCCCGCCGGTGGGCGTGCTGCGGACGCCGGTGGTGGGACCGTAGCTCAGGGGGGCGCCGCCTCAGGCGGGGGCTCGGGCGGCTCCACCCCGCCGCCGAGCCGGAAGGTCACTTGCAGATCGACCTCGCGCCGTATTTCGGCGGCCTCCGCTCAGACCTTGCGGGCGGGAGGCCAGCACGCGCACCTCAAGCCTGACGCCCGCCGCGTCAGCGGCGGCGACGACCTCGCCGGGCTGCGACGGCTCCGCGACGTCCTCGTAGATCTCGCGGATGCGCTTGGGCTTGATCTCCTGGTGCCAGTTGAGCAGTCGCACGCTCACCACCCCTGGTCGATGCCACGACGCGCTGCCCGGGCGGCGTCAGTAAAGCGCCACGCGCGGGGCCTGATACCCGGCCTCCAGCGACCGCCTCAGCGCCAGCGCCCGCATGGCCGAGAGCGCCTCGGCCGCATCGGGGTCGCCGGAGAGGTCATTCAGCTCGTGCGGGTCCGCGCGCCGGTCCACGAGCAGCTCGCGGCCCTCGGTGTTGGCGGAGTACATCCAGTCGGCCGTGCGCACGTGCGCCCAGCTCGGCCCGCCGGGGGCGGAGTAATGGGCGTAGACGGACTCGCGCGCGACCGCCTCGTCGCCCTCAAGGAGCCGGCGGAAGGAGCGGCCCTGCAGCTCCGGCTCCCGCACCACGCCGGCGTGCTCCAGCAGAGTGGGGAGCAGGTCCACGGCCTCGACCATGCCCGTGACGCGGGTGCCGGGCTCGATCTCGCCCGGGTAGCGGATGAGGCAGGGCACGCGCATGATGCACTCGTAGCCCGGCATGCCCTTGCCGAACATGCCGTGGTCCCCCATGTAGTCGCCATGGTCGCTGGTGAAGACGACGATGGTGTCCTCCGCCATGCCTCGCTCGTCGAGGGCGTCGAGGATCCGGCCCACGTTGCGGTCCACGTCGGTGACCATGGCGTAGTAGTGTGCGCGGATCTCGCGCAGGTCGGGGTCCGAGAGGCCCTCGACAGGCCGCTTGCGGCGGTCCTCGTCCGTCATCGCCGGGTCCGGGATGGCGTCGAGGTCGTAGTGGTCGAGGCAGGACTGCGGTGGGATCAGCGGCGAGTGCGGGTGGTAGAAGCCGGCGAAGAGGAAGAATGGCCTGCTGCCCCGCTCGCGGATGAACTGCACGCTCCGGTCGGCCACGAAGCAGGCGTTGGTCAGGTGATCGTCCGCCTCGAATACCCTGGGCACGAAGCCCTCGCGTGGCTCGGGCGGGCTCACCGTCCCGTCCCAGTGCATCATCTGCTCCCAGAGAGCGCGCGCCGGCGGCAGGCCGCAGTTGACGGCGTCGAGCTGCGACGGGTCCTGCTCGGCGACCCACTCGCGGTAGGCGTCGCGATAGCAGCCGGGCTCGTCGCAGATCTGCAGGTGGTCGAAGCCATAGGCCGGATGGGCCCTGCGATGGTCGCGCGCGGAGTGGGGGAGGAAGTGCAGCTTGCCGATCACGCCGGTGAAGTAGCCCGCGTCGCCGAGCATGTGCTGGATGCAGCGGATGTCGCGTGGCATCTCGATGCCGTTGCAGGTCACAGTTGTGACGCCGGGGTAGCGTCCCGACAGCATCGACGCCCGCGACGGCATGCAGACGGGGTTCTGCACATAGAACTGCTCGAGCAGCGCGCCGCGCTCGGCCAGGCGGTCGAGGTTCGGCGTGTGCATGGCCGTGTTGCCCGCCGCGCGGATCGTGTCGTAGCGCTGCTGGTCGGTGTGCAGGATGATGATGTTCGGGCGCCGTGACGGTCGTGCCATGGTCTCGCGCTCCCTGCGGCGGTTTCGTGTGACCCTCGGCCCCTCATTCGGCGCCTGAGCCGGCAGTCCTCCGAAGCACGCGGGAAGGCGACATGCCGTACACGCGAACGGGCCGGCTGCGCGCCGGCCCGAGTGAGATCGCGTCCCTTGCGGCTACTCCTGGCCGAGCAGCTCTCTCGCACGCGCCACGAGTCGTGCCTTGCGGCGCCTGGCCGTATTCCTGTGGATGACTCCGCGCTGCGCCGCCTTATCCATGGCCTTCTGGGCCTCACGCAGGCCGGCCGTCACGGCGTCGGCATCGCCCGCCTCTGCGGCCTGGAGGACCTCACGGATCGCCTGCTTCATCGCCTTCTTGCGGATGCGGTTGCGAAGCGTGCGCGTGCGGGTCTGGCGCAGGTGCTTCTCCATCTGTGCCCTTTGCGGCATGCTGTGTGCTACTCCCTCAAACGAAATGCGCCGCC
This sequence comes from Candidatus Zipacnadia bacterium, assembly GCA_029820945.1. Lineage (GTDB taxonomy): Bacteria > Armatimonadota > Zipacnadia > Zipacnadales > UBA5352 > JALGUJ01. Next base: position 38,882 of record JALGUJ010000016.1, read on the forward strand.
TGGGATGCGGGCGGCACTGTGGGTGCTACGTGGGCGGAGTATAGCACAAAGCCCTCAGTCCTGCAAGCGGGCGGGACCTGTCGCATGGCGGCGGCGCAGGTGTGGTCCCTGCGGCGTCGTGCAAATCCTCTGGTGCCGGTGCGAGCGTCGCGTGGCACCTACGTCTCCGGCGCGAAGAGCAGCACACGCTCCCCGATGGTCAGGGCCAGCATGTCCCGTCCCCGCGGCTCCGAGCGCATCACGGCTCCGCGCACATCGGCCGGGGAGCGAGCGCCCCACGCGCGCCGCAGCGCGTCGAGCCGGCGCACCTCCCGGCCGTGCCCGTCATAGAGCGACAGGGCGTCGCGCGTCGAGGCGACCCAGAGATGCTGCGGGCCCTCCGGCAGCCACTGGACGGGTCGGACGGCCGGGATGAAGTGCGGCTGCACGGACCACAGACGGTCACCGAGGCCGGAGAAGAGCGTGAGGATGCCCATGTTGCCCCAGCGCGTATGCACGAGCGCCTGGCGACCGGGGATGTCGTCGCCAACCCGGCACTCCTGCACGCCCTGCGCATGGCCGACTCGGTGCACAGAGCGCGTCCTGCCCGTCAGCGGGTCGATGACGTAAACGCCCGCGCTGCCCGAGACCAGGAAGGCCACCGGATCGCGGTCGGCGTCGGCGCCGAAGTGCCCGGCGGCCACGGCGTCGTAGTGATGGGCGCCGCGGATCTCGGCCATCTCGTGCGCCAGGTCGTGCCTGGCGATGACGTCTCCCGCCGGCGACAGCGTCGTGCCACCCGCCAGCACCTCGCAGCGCCCATCGCCCGTCAGGTCCAGCAGGTGAACCGCGTTGTGGTGACCGTAGGGCGGGTCCACCTCTGCGTGCCAGAGCAGGTTGAGGTCACCGTCGAATGCCCACAGGTCGCGGCCGCCATGGCCGAGGTCGGTCCGCCAGTTGCGCACGAGGATGTCCGCGGGCTCGTCGCTCGAGAGCCGGCCCGTCTCGTACGAGAAGTCATACTGGCGCAACTGCTCGATGTGCGGGTCGTCGGGGAGATCGCACCGCGCCATCTCCTCGCCGGTCGCGGCATCGAGCACCAGGACCTCAGAGGCGACGATGGAGGCGTAGGCATCGCCGCGCACCGACCTCTGCTCTCCGGCGCGTCGCCCGCCGGCCAGGACGTAGAGCCGCCGCCTCCCCGCGATCGGGTCTGACGAGAGCTTCACCTGCGACACCGGGCCGGGGAGGCGCCACAGATGCTCGCCGCGCCAGTCGGTCGCCAGCAGCCCGTCGGGCCCGCGCAGCAGCAGGTCGTTCGCATCGTCCGAGCGCAGCGGCGCCGCCTCGATGAGCGCGTGGCCGGACGGCAGCAGCAGCTCGTCCACCTGGACCGCATCGGGCAGGTCGGCGGCATGCGCCTCCAGGCGACGGCGTCGGCGTGTCGCCAGCCGCCCGTTCACCCGTGCCTGAGATGGCGTGGCGGTGATGCTCAGCCGGAAGAGCCGGCAGGCGCCCAGCGCGCGGAAGCCCGCGCGCCCGCTCTGGATGGAGGTGTCGGTCGCGAACAGCTCCGCGCCCAGCTCCGGGCAGCTCCCGCGGATGCCGTCGCCATCGAGCTCCGCCCGCAGCGTGATGATGCCTCCGGTGTACTCCACGTCCGTGGCGGCCAGCTCGTGCCATTCCTGGTCGATGCGCCGGTAGAGCACGAGCCGCCGGAGACCCTCCAGGCACAGGAAGTAGTGCCGTCGCGAGGTGGCGGCCCGGAAGACGAGGCCCGCGCGCGCGGTCTCGACCAGCCAGTCATCGTTGGTCGCTGTGGCATCGGCCTGCAGGGCCTGCAGCTCACACTCGATGGCGAGCTCCCGCCAGGTCTCGTCCCCGGCCACCAGCGCGCGCTCGGCGGAGCCCTCCTGCCATTCGATCGCCGGCCGGCCCTCGGCCTCCACGCGCGCCTTGGCCGAGGGCAGCCGGTAGCCCGCGCGTGGGGCCAGTGGATCGTCCCAGCCCTGCAGCGCCGACCACGATGGGTGGTCGGGCTCCATGGGCGGAGCGATCTCCCCCGGCGCGAGCTCGGCGATGGGCAGGTCCATCTCGGCAGTCGGGCTTGCATCGGTCACGTCGATCCCTCCAGGAGCATGGCGCTTTGGGAGCGGGTACGGCTCGTCTGCAATTCCGCGCAGCCGGCGGTGTCCCTCCCCGACAGTGACGGAGGTGGGCCGCCGGGTGGTGGTGAATTCGGCCCCGCTTGCGAGTCTCGGTTGCACGGTGGTGACGCCGGTGAGGATCAGCAGCTACCAGCCGGAGATGGCGCCGGACGTCGCTTCGCTCATCCACGAGGCCTTCGCGGAGCACAGGACACTGCCGCCGCTGAACCTGCTCCGGCCGCCGGCGCCGTATCTGACCGTCGAGGAGCTGTCTGTCACGCTGGAGGCGGTGGGCGTTCAGCGCGACGCGAGCTTCGTGGTGCTGGAGGACGACGTGCCGGTCTCGGCGGCTATCGCCGTGCGCGATGGCGACGACGTCGGCTGGTGGCGCGTCGCGACCGCTCGCGCGCATCGCCGCCGGGGCCTGGCGAGGCGGTGCATCGAGGCGGGGGAGAGGGCCCTGCGCAGGCGGGGTGTTGGGCGTGTGGTGACGACGCAGGTCGTGGACGGCCGCTGGCAGGATGCGGCGGCGCTCTGGCGTGCCCTCAGCTACCGGCTTGACGATCCGCAGCACCGGAACACCACCATGCGGTGCGATGGCTGGCGCCCGCGCGAGGTCTCCGTGGCCGCCGGCCACGAGCTTGCCACGCTCACCGATGCCGACGTGCGCGGCTGGACCGAGTGCCGCAACGGCGTCTTCGGCGGCGATGTCGGGCCCGACTGGCTGCGCCGGCGCTTCATGAGCCGCCCGGACTTCGACCCCTCCGGCTGGTACCTGGTGAAGCATGACGGGCGCGTCGTGGGCATCTCGGGCGCGCTCGACATCCAGGACGAGCGCGATCCTCAGCGCCTGTCCGGGGGGATGATCGAGTACGTGGGCGTGCTGGCGGAGTATCGGGGTCTGGGCCTGGGCGAGGCCTTGGTAGTCGCCTGCCTGAACTGGCTGGCCAAGCGCGGCGCGGACCCGGTGCTGCTGGTGACGCAGCCCTTCAGGGTCCCTGCGGTCCGCCTCTACGAGAAGTTGGGCTTCCGTACCATGGCGGCCTGGCACCGCTACGTGAAGGACCTGGGGTGAGGCTCAGGTGAACCAGACGCGCGCCCGCTCCGCCGCCTGGCCGAAGGAGCTGCCGATTGCGGCCCACGCGATCCCCATGGTGAAGAAGTGCCCGAGCGCCAGGCCGATGAAGGCGGGTGTGAGGCGCTTGTAGAGACGCACTCCGCCGAAGCGCAGGATCGCGCCCTTGACCAGCCAGACCGCCAGGAAGCCGCTCCAGATCTGGCTCGAATAGGCCGCGGCCATGGCGTAGCCGAGGGGATGGAGCGGGAAGCGCAGATGGCGGGTGCGGACCGCGAAGAGCAGCGCGGTGATCGCCGCTCCGACTCCCATGGCGATGCTGCGGGGACGGTCTGGTCCGCTCGGGCGGAGCAGGGACGCGGCCGTGGCCTGGTACTCGCGCACCGTCAGGCGAGTCCTCGGGCCGCCGGCGACCCCGCCGCTCTCCACCACGTTCCCGCCGAACTCGTAGTAGGTGTCGAGGTGCATCCACCAGGCCATCAGAAGCCCCAGCACCACGGCGAGCGCGCCCGCCACGGCGTAGTCCCGCGCCCTGGCGCGCAGCTCCTCGGCGGCCTTGTAGCCCTCCAGCGGGTAGGCCGTGGAGCTGAAGAAGAAGCCGCGGGAGAGGAAGTAGAGCATCGACCACACGGTCATGGTTGACGGGCCGGTCGCGTTGAGCCACCACCGCGCGCCCATCAGCGAGACGGGCATCTTGCGCGCCTGGTAGAAGGGGAAGAGCCAGGTGCTGGGTGTGCCGGTCTCGCAGCGCACCCGCATGTAGGTGATCGCGAAGCCCAGCAGGAAGACCAGGTAGACGGCCGCGGCGCCCACGTTCATCCCGGCGAGGCGGCACCACGCCAGCAGCAGTCCCACGCCCACGACCAGCCCCACGAGGGCCCAGCGCGGGGCGAAGGGGTCGTGCGTATCGTGCACCGGCCTACCGCGTCCGAGGAGCGCCCGGAGCGCGCCGCCGATGTGCCGGCGAGCGCGCCAGAGCAGCAGCCCGGCGATCACCAGGTAGGCGCCCGCCCCCTGTTCCTGGTCGAAGGGCAGGCCCGATACGTCCGCGCCGAAGGCGAGCGCGACTACGGTCGAGAGCCGCTCGGCCAGCGCGAAGCTCCAGACCGAGAACGCCACCTCGAGCGAGACCAGGTAGCCCAGGCCCAGGATCTCCGGGCGGTGCGAGAGCGTGAGTGGCTGGAGGGCGCTCCACGGGCGCTCGGTGAATAGCGCCCCGATCTGGTACCGGCGGCCGGGCGCGGGCACCGCCGGGTTGAGGCTGTTGATGATGTTCATCACGTTGAACACTACCGCCAGGATGAAGCCGGACCACATCAGGGGATCGCGGAAGAAGGGCGTCCCCGACGTCTCGCCCGCGACGCCTTCGGTCATGTCCAGAGGCAGGTAGAGGAGCGGGAACGAGAGTCGCTCGTCCTCGACCCAGGGGCGCCGCAGCAGCACGGTCAGGCAGAGCGCCGTCAGCCACAGCAGCGTCAGCATCAGGGTCCAGTGCAGGATCGGCTGCGTCCACGCCGCCCAGGGCACCGGCCGCTCGGAGGCTTCCCAGAGCATGCGGACGGCCTCGGGCTCCGACGGCCGCAGCCAGGCGGGGATGTGCTCCTGCAGCACCGCCATGTCGTTGTCGGGCGCCGCAAAGTAGAAGGGGACGGTCGCGCAGGGAACCACCATGCGCATGACGCCCAGGCTTGCCATCATCGAGCCGATGGCGACGAAGAAGTAGATCAGCACCATCTCGCGCCGCGTCAGGCTGAGGCGGGGGCCGAGGCGCGACAGGATGGGATGCAGCAGCGCCAGCAGCAGCAGTGCAGCGATGGCCGGCACCGGGGGTGTGGCCTCGGTGAGGTTGATGGTGTGCACCAGCAGCTCGGAGTGGCGCACCCAGAGCACCGCGCCGAAGAGCAGGGCGGTCGCCGCGATCAGGGCGCGCGGGGTGAGGGCGCCCCGAAGCGTGTCGGGCGTCCCCTCGCTTGTTGGGGTAGGCTGGCTCATCGCCATGGCGCGGTGTAGGGGCCTCTCGGGCCAGGCTCGGGAGATGAGTGGGTACGCCGGCGCCCTCGCGGCGCCCGGGCGCTACTGGCGGTTCTTCGCGTACTCCTCCGCGAAGGCATCGCCGTCGAAGCGCTCGTCGTTGCCCAGGTCCTCGAGATAGCAGATGGTGCGCTCGCGCCGCGAGACCCTGGCGGCCAGCGCGACCTTGACCGCCTCCAGGTTGTCCTCCAGGGAGATCGGCGGCTCGCCGGTGCGCACGGCCTCGACGAAGGCCTCGATCAGCCGCCTGTAGTTGTCGCCGGCCGTGAGGGTGCGCGGGTAGACGCCGTTGGAGGCGGCGATGGAGATGAACCAGGGGTTGGCGATGCTGCCGAGCGCGAAGAACACGGGCGTGCCGTCGGCGTAGTCCGCGCGCAGGACGTCCATCGGTCCGTTGTCGCCCACGTGCTCGACGGCGATCACGCCGGCTCCGAAGACGCCCTGGAACATCTCGATGGTGTGGATGCCGTAGTTGAAGAAGTCGCCCCGGCCCTCGCACCAGCAGACGCCGATCTCGCCCATGTCGTCGCGGAGCGAGGCCAGCTCCTGCACCTCCGCCGCGTAGCGCACCGACGACCCGCCCATGATCAGCGTGCCGTGCTTCGCCTCCAGCCGAAGCAGCTCGTGCAGATCCTGCAGGTTGCCGACCATCGGCTTGTCGATGAGCGTCGGCACACCGGCCTCGATGAACGGGAGCGCGTGGGGCAGGTGCAGGTCCCAGTTCGCGCTGTGCACGATTGCGGCGTCAACCAGCTCCACCATCTCCTCGATGGTGCCGGTGACGGTCTCCACGCCGGAGTCTCGCGCGAACTCCTCTGCGTATCCGTCCGGGCGCACGCCCCCACTGTCATGCACGGCGGCCACCTCGACGTCCGCCATCTCGTCGATGACCTTGATCCAGGAACCGGGGTGGGACGTGCACAGATCGACCATTCCGAGTCTGATCACGGCAGACACCTCATTCGGGACGCGACTGGAGTTGAGTCCGTGTCTATTCGCCGCGGAAGGCGGGCCGCCTTCCTGGGGAGCGCGCGGGCACTTTCAGGCGGTGATCCGCCAGCCGCCGAGCAACTCCGCGCCCTGGTCCGAGGCGTAGAGCCGCATCAGGGCCTCCTCGGCGCAGCGGCGCGCGACGGTCGCCAGCGGCTCAACGACCACGAATGTGCCGCGGCCGCCGGTGAGGGGATGCCTGCCCAGCAGCTCCCAGCGCTTGTGGTCGAGCGCATCGGCCCTCAGCGGAGCCAGCGTGCAGACCACCTCGGCGCGCATCAGGCTGCGAGCCAGCCGCTCCATGTCGAACACGGGCCGCAGGTCATGCTCCTCGAGGCGGTCCACCTGTAGGAAGCCCGTCGGCGCGTGCGCGGGGAGATGGTAGGTGTGCGTCCTCGTCAACTCGTCGGCCACCAGGTGGCCGACACAGGAGACGGCGAACGCCCGTCCGGGACGCCGGCTGAGGCAGTGAGCGGGCGCGATCCTGGCCAGCACCATCGCGACCGCATCTTCCCCGGGCGCCGGATGCAGGTGCGCGCGGCCCAGACCCGCGACCTCCGTGTGCGCGTCGGGGACGATGGCTCCCAGCAACATCTGCCCGCGCAGCGAGGCGGGCCAGAGCAGGCGCTCCCGGAGCATCTCCGCCACCACGAGATGGTGAACCAGGTTCATCTTCGCCGAGCGCCCCTGTCCGCAGTCATTCGTAGGAGTATCCGAACAGGGCGATCTCGCCGGGCTCGACCGCGAGCGTTACCGTCTGCTCCCCGTTGACCACGACCTCGCCTGTGCGCAGATTGGTGACGGACACCGGGCGGGGGAAACGGATGGTGCGCGACCGGCCCTCGCTACCGAGCAGCGCCAGCGCGCGCGGGCCGAAGATCGCGGGGCCACCGCTCGTCCAGGGCTCAACGTCCGCGCGGTGGCAGAGCTGGCGCAGCACCTCGGCGGAGGGCGGCGCAGCGCTGAAGACGGAGGTGCAGCGGGGGAAGCTGCGCAGCGACAGCCCGCAGTACTCTGTGCCCGCGATCGATCCCAGCCACTCCGCGTGCTCGTCGGCGCTGATGAACCGCGGGCTGACGGCCTGGGCGAAGCCGTAGGGGCCGGCTTCCGCCATCGCGGGAGTGACGCTCACGCGGCCGCGGCTGTGCAGGGGAACGAGCTTGATGCCGGTCAGATACTCCATGGTGCGCCCGGTGATGAGGCGCTCGGCGACCGCGCCCGGCGCGTACACCCAGATGAGCAGCGCGCCGTCGCGGCAGGTGGCGCGCGCCAGCCGGCGGCCGTCCTCGGCGCGGATCGTGAGCACGTCCGCCATCAACCAGGCCGCCGCCGGATGCGGGTGCCCCGCCACGGCGTCCCTGAGCAGGTAGAGGCGCCACGGGATACCCGACGCCGAGCAGGCCGCCAGTTGCCCCGCCAGCAGGGGCCCGGCCAGCCCGCCGGGCTCCGACAGGTAGCGCGCGCTCGCGTCGTCCACGACGACGCCCAGCGGGATGTGAGCTTCCGCTGCGGCGTCCGGGAAGTCCGGGCGGGGCAACTGCGGGGCTCGCGCCAGTACCTCTGCCTCGCCGATGATGCCCGCGCCGGTGACCGCCGCGGACGCGAAGTGCTGCTGGGCGTGGGCCGGCGTGATGCGCTCAAGGTAGAGCACGCCCGCCAGACGGGCCGACTCAGCCGGGAATGCCGGCACGGGCGGCGGGCCCGGCAGCCACTGGGTGCCGGTCAGGAAGTCCAGGGCGCCGCTCTCGAGCACCCGCGACAGGGCGAGATGCGGCCACCTCCAGTCGCCGTGCCGCGACTGCGCCAGCATGTGACCGTAGCAGGCGCCGACCAGTTTGGCCCCGCCGCTCGCCTCGCGCACCGCGCCGGCCATCTCCAGCAGCAGGTCGGCCGGCGCCGAGGCGCGGAACTGCTGCAGGTCGATCATCGGCTGGTCCGTGCCCGGATCGTAGAGCGAGGGCTCCTCGTCGGCGGGGAGCGGCCTCGGCAGTCGCACGGCGTCGAAGCCCTCGAACGGCCGGTCCAGCCCCCGCCTCCTGCCCATCCACGCATCGCGGAAGTCCGCCACGCTGCCGTAGCTCGTCCTCACCCAGTCCCGGTAGGCCGCCAGGCGCAACGGCGTGTACTCGTCGCCCAGGCCGAGTGAGGCACCCCACGGCCGCCATGCGCCGAGATCGCCGGCCTGCAGCTCGTAGCCGATCACGCGCGTGCCCCACGGAGCCGCCTCGGCGTGCTCGACGAGTGCCCGCAGGCGGTCGAGCGCCTCGCGCTGCCAGCCCGGCGAGATCAGGTCGGGGAAGGTGCGTTTGCGCCCGAAGATCTGCGGAGGCGCGACCGCGGCGCCGTCGAACTGCTGGAGCTGGTCGGCATGAGCTGCGTCCCAGCCGGGGGAGGAGCCCACGTGGACCTGCAGCAGCACCCCCGCCTGGGGATGGCTGCCCAGGGCCGCCGCGACCCGCCGGTCCAGTCCGCTGAAGTCCATACTCCCATCGTCCGCGAGCGCGTCCGGGGCGTAGCCGAACGGGTGGAAGTCCGTGGTCGCCGCGACCCCAACGATCGCCGCACGATCCTGGGCCGGGCATCGGCCGCGAAGCTCGAGCACCTGCGGCGCCCATCGCTCGCCCGAGTGCACAATCGCCGGCGGCGACAGATCGGTGTCGATCGACGCCTCCGCCGGCGGCGGGGCGGCGCCGCCCACCGCCACCGGCAACGGCCTGGCTCCGGGCCCGACCAGCAGCGCGTGGTCCGAGTGCACGCGGAGTCGGTAACGGCCCGGCGGCAGCCATTCGGGCGCCCGCAGGCCCCGGGCGGCAAGCTGCGTGCCCTCTCCCTCAGTCGACGTCGTCATGGGAGCCTGCGCGATGAGGCCGCCCGCCTCGGAGGTGAGCTGCGCCACGACCCCCCGCGGAGGGTCGCCGGTCCGAAGGCGTGCTCGCACCGGAACCGGCTCTCCGGGGCCCAGCGTGGTTGGAGCATCGAGGTCCTCGACCTCGACGTCGCGCATCGGTGCCGCGTGGGCCGCGATCTCGTCGATATACAGGTCGTACCGTACCCCCGGGGCCAGCGGCTGCACCACCAGCGCCAGGCGGATGACGGGCAGGTCGATGCCGGGGAAGGGGTCGGCTCGGCCCGACTCGGGTGCGAGGTCGGACAGGGAGACGCGGACCTGCCGCCAGTTCAGCTCCGCGGCGAGGTCCACCGGGGCGCTGAGGTAGCGCGCGCCGTCGGCGTCGATCAGCTCGACGCGCAGCATCAGCTCGTGACCGTTGGGGTTCTTGAGCCACAGGGAGATCGCGTCCATGGGGCGGCTGAGCGAGCGCGACCAGGCCAGCCGCGCGCTCCGCTGCGCGTCGCCGGCCGACTGCACCCGCCAGCGCAGGCTCCGGCCCTCGACGCTCGCCGAGGCGAACGGCGCCAGGTCCCAGGTGCGGAAGTCGAATGATGGCTCGTCAGGGCTGCGAGCGGCGCTGAACGCCGCGGGGTCCTCGCAGGAGGAGATGGTGCGAACGTCCATGGTCACCGTCGCGTTATCTGAGCGAGCGGCGGAGGCAAGGAAAGCGAGCAGAAGCAAAGGCCCCAGAGTGGCGAGGCGGGCACTGCGGGTCACGGTATGAGGGTCTCGGGTTGCCATGACTGGATGTCGGCCTCGGCACCGGCGCCCCCTTCCGCGCGGTCGGCGCCGTTGGACCACAGATCAAATGGGCGCGCGTCGTCACCGGGCGCGACGTAGATGAGCGGACTCCCCCAGGCGTCAGCCAGTACCGCGGCATCCGGAAGGTAGGGGCCGCGCCATCGGATCGGCCGCGGCTCCTTGGTCGGCCGCTGCAGCAGTGCGTTGAGGCCCTGATCGGTCGTGGGGAAGACGCCCCCGTTATCGATGGCATACTTCTCGAGTTCGTCCATCACGAGCCGCATTCGCTCGATCGTCAGCTCGCGAGCTTCTACTTCGGGGTCACCGGCGAAGCGCCAGGTGAGCATGAGGGCGAATGCCGCGACGACCGCGGCGGCGATGAGCGTCTCGGACGGCGTCAGTCCCCGGCGACGACTGCGATACATGACTGCGATTCCCCGCAGGATCCTGCGCCACTGTGCGCGGAGCCGCCCATGGGGCGTGCCTTCGGGTCGCGGGCATTCTACGACATGCCCGATGCGCTGTCAACCGCGCGGCTCCCGCCGCTCTCGGCCAGAGGGGGTGGCGGGCACAAGGGCGGGCGCGACACAGCTCCGCGCCCTACGGCACACGGGAACGGGCCGAATCCGTTCAGGTGGACGGGGGTGCCCACCCCGGCGGCCGCCGCAGGGGCGACACGCCGTGGACGGCAACGGCCGGGTGGACGCGCAGGGCGCCCGTCAGGGCGGCAGGGCGATCTCGGCCAGCACGGGGCGGTGGTCGGATGGCTGCGCCTCCTCGGTCCAGCAGCGGAGAGCGCGCGCCCCTCCGCCGGTCCAGAGGTAGTCGATGCGAAGGAGCGCCAGCTTGCGCCGCCAGACGAAGGTGTGCCCGAACCCTCGGCCCGCCGCGTCGAACGCGTCGCTCAGATGTGCGTCCAGTCGGCGCCAGTACCGCGACGTCGGCGGGGTGTTCATGTCGCCCGCGACGATGAGCGGCACCTCGGCCGGCAGGTGCTCGATGAGTTGGGCGAACTTGCTGTCGCGGACCGTGACTCCGGTGCGGACGTAGCGGGCGAGCGGCTCGACCTGTCGCGGCATCGACCGCGACCTGGTCGCGCGCGGGAAGTGCACGTTCATGACCGTCACAGGTCCCGCGTCCGTCTCGGCCTCGACCAGCGCCATCGAGCGGGGGCGGTAGGGACCGGTGCGGATGACCTCCCGCCGCGTGATCCGCCGGCGCACGTAGATGCGCAGATCGCCGCTGCGCATGCTCTCCCAGCCGGGCAGCAGGTCGGCGAAGCGGGGCCGCGCGCTCTCCTGCAGGCAGACGATGTCGCAGTCCCAGGACAGGATGCGGCCCTGCACCGTCTCGCGGTCCCTGGTGTAGCCGTACACGTTCCAGGTCGCGATCCTGACAACGGCCTCTCCTGGACGCGACTCTCGGGGCAGGGTGATCTGCCACCCGGCGAGGCAGAAGAGCGCGAAGAGGGCCGCCGCGCAGTTGCCCGCCGAGAGCAGCGGCCGCCGCGCGATCGCGGTGACCAGAAGCATCAGCGCCGCTGGCGCGATCCACTGCACCTGCGGTCCGTAGGTGAGCAGCGCGGTCGGCCACCAGTCCTCCCCCGGTCGATGCTCCAGTGCCCAGACGCCGCCCACGATCATCCACGCCGCCACCGACAGGGCGGTCAGAGCGCAGCCGCGGCGGCGTGATCTCGGGCGCTCCAGGGCGCGCTCCGCCCGCTCGCTCATGATCCGCCGCCTTCGCCCCCGGCGAACCGCATCTGGGCGATGACCGACCTGTGATCGGACGGCCCGCTCGGCCCCACCCGGCAGGACGCCGGCTGCAGGCCGCGTCCCGCCCAGATGTAGTCGATGCGGAAGACCGGGATTCCGTGCGGCACGAAGGTGTAGCCGGTGCCCCGCCCCGCGGCGGAGAAGCAGTCGGTCAGGCTCTCGCTCATCCGTCGGCAGAAGCGGGAAGGGGGAGGGGTGTTGAAGTCGCCGGCCACGATCACCGGGAGCTCCTGGGCCGCGAGCCACTCATGGATGGCTGCATACTGCACCTCCCGCACCCGCACGGTGTGCCGCAGGTAGTCGGGCCAGAGCCGCCGCCAGTAGGGGTAGGACATCTCCGGCTGCGACATCTCGATGTGCACGTTCAGCACCTGCAGTCTCCCGGCAGCCACCTCCACCTCCGTCGCCAGGGAGTCCGGCAGGCCACGCATGCCCGGTGAGATGCGCTCGGTGCTGAGGATGCGCCCGCGCACAAATGTGCGCAGGTCCCCGGCCCGCGCCTCGACGTAGCCGGGGAGCAACCCCTCGAAGCCGTCCGCATCGGTCTCCTGCAGGCAGATCACGTCGCACTGCAGCCACTCGGCGAGCGCGAACTCATCGGCGCGCTCGGCCTGGCCGAAGAGGTTGTGCGATACCACGGCCAGCTCTGGGCTCTGGGGAGAGCGGCCAGGGTTCAGGCACAGCCCGCCCGGCCCCAGCAGGGCGATCGCGAGCATCGCCAGGTCGAGGGCCGCGGCCGGCCAGATCCTCGCCACCAGCGCCCAGACCAGCGCGCCCAGCGGCAGCAAGGGCCAGAGCGCCTGCGGGGAGTAGGTGAAGGCCGTGGTCAACCAGTGGCGGTCACCCGGCCAGCGCGACAGCGCCCAGCCCGCCAGGACAAGGACCGCCGCGACCAGTGTTGCGACCCACGCGCCACGCTGCGCGACCTCGAGGTCAGCCCACCTCGGCATGGTCAGACCCGCAGCTCGCAGATGTCATCGGAGGTCTTCCGCACGGTGCGGTTGTCCACGAACTCCCAGCCGGCGTCGAGCGAGGACTGGATGCCGACGCCCTCCAGGTAGCGGATCTCCTGGGTGTAGGGACCCTCGAAGAAGTAGGGCTCGATCTCGCCGACGCGCTCGCAGGCCTCCGTCGCGCGCTCGCGGATCAGCTCACAGGCCGCGGCGTGGGAGAGGTGAATGGCAAGCTCCCGGCCGAGCGCCTGCTTGACCGCGGCGCCGACGATGTTTGGGACCAGCTCGCGCGCCTCCTCGACCGCCACGTCGTCGCCGGCGATGAAGATGGTCGGCACGCCCATGGTCCCGGCCATGAGTGCGCGGCAGCCGAACTCGCCCAGCTCCACCCCGTTGATCTTGTAGTACTCGATGGACTTGGACGAGTAGGTGTGGCAGAGCACGCCGTCCGTGCCCGCCCGCGCGTGCTGGCCCACGAACATCAGCGCATCGAAGGTCTCGTCGAGGGAATACGGCGGCCTGATCGGACCGCGGGCGATGAGCTTCGCGTCGCGATGGAACTCCTCCTCGACAATCCCGCCCGACCCGTGGCCGTCCCAGACGATCACCTCCGCATCGCAGTCGAAGTCCAGGATGCCGTCGATGCAGGCATTCACCTCGCCGGTGAGCAGCCGCATCCAGCGGATCTTGTCCTCGGGCGTGACATCGCGCGTCTGGTTGAACCGGCTGATAAGCGCCGGCCCCTCAAGGTCGGTAATCATGTGGATCTTCATCGCGCACCTCCGTGTCCGGTATTGGCGGCGAACGGTTCGGCTGGCTCGCCGCAGAGCGCAGGTGGGGACTGTGACCTAACCGTGTCGTGCGTCCCGGCAGAGCCCGAGCGTCAGTCGCCGGCCATCGGGCAGGCGCTCAGGTCGATCAACTGGCACTCGCCCTCCAGGCGCGGGACGGTCACGATGCGATCGCCCACGCGTCGCCTGACGGGCGCCTCGTTGTCGCCGAAGTCCGTTCGCCTGACCAGCAGCCGGTCGCCCAGCTTCAGCCCGGAGACGACCGTCCCGGGGCGCTTCGGCACGTCGAACAGGACCGGCCGGCCATCGGCGATGAACTCGCGGTAGGCGAGCATCCCGTCCAGCACCTCCGTGAGCAGGCGTATCTCCTTGGTGGTCTCTTCCGGCCGGCACCACATCATCAGCCCATCGGAGCCGCGCAGGTATAGGTGCCACAGGAGCTCCTGATAGGCGCGCTCGGACATCTGCGGTACCGGCTCAGCGTCGGCGGGTGGCGCGGTCGTGTGCCAGTGCATCCACGTGATCAGCGGGATGTCCTGCGGCGTATGCTCGCCGGCGTTCGTGCCGACCTTCAGGAGGTTGTAGAACCACCGGTAGTCGTCGTTGTCCCAGTCGGGGTACCACGACCACGTGGCGTACCAGGTGTAGACCACGGGGTTGGCGAAGGTGTAGCCCGCCGGGCCGAACTCGTGGTACCAGGGCCGGTACTTGGCGAGCTGGTCCTCGATGTAGGGGGCGCCGGGCGGCAGCTCCTCATAGTAGTCGTACCAGTAGCGGATCCCGCCGTGGGGATAGACGCTGTAGTTGCCGATCAGCGCCTCCGGGAAGTACTCCTGGACGACCTCCACGCAGCATTCGCGCTGCAACTCGCAGCGGATCTCGCGCAGCGCCTGCTGGAATGCCGCGAAGTCGTCGATGTCGGGGATGTGCTCGCGGCAGACGGTGCAGCGCTTGGAGCTCTCCCACGCCCCGTTCCACTCGATCGGCCCGTCGATCTCCCAGTCCAGATAAAGGAAGTCGATCACGATCCCGGCCTCCTGATACCGGTCCAGGAAGCTGCGGAACTGCGCCTTGATGTCGTCCTTGCGATGCTGCAGCCGGAAGGGGCAGCCCATCTTCCTGCGCGAGTGGAAGCTGTCGTCGTGGAAGGGCACCCCATTGGCCGCCAGGTGCAGCGTGCTTTCGTCACCGTTGAAGAAGGAGTGCATGGCGCGGGAGGCGTGCACGCCCACCTCCAGCCCGAGCTCCTGCTGCAGCCGGCCCATGCGCAGGCATTCGGCCATACGCTCTTCGTTGCCCGGCGCCACATGCGCGCACATGGCCAGGCCGCGGGCGTCCAGCGCGCGCAGGACCGTCTTCGCCTCCTCGTCATCCTCGGGCAGCCAGCCCTCCAGCCGAGAGCCGCGGATCGGCAGCGCTCCGGCGCGGTCATTCTCCAGCGGCGGGATCTCCTCGATCAGCTCTGTGAGCACCTCTTCGGCTGTCATACGTTTCTGAGCCTCACAAGTCTGCGACGTGGCGACGAGCGCAAGGCCCATCGCTGTGATTGCCGTCCAAAGAGCGAATCTCACGGTTGCGTCCTCCTCGCTTCTGTTGGGTGCTACTCCGCCAGGAACGTGTCTCCGGCCGCGCCGGAGTTGCCGTGGGTGTCGCCGTCGAAGTGGAAGAGCGCCAGCGTGTTCTCGTCGGATGCGAGCGCCTCGCGCGTTGGCTCGAAGTCACCGTCGTAGCGGCGCACGTTCGAGATGCGCATCTCGTCGATGCAGCCGTCGAAGCGGCCGATGCGGATCTGCTCGGCCGCCTCCTTCAGCTCGTAGGGCTCGCGGCCGGAGAGGCTGCGCGGGTAGTTCCAGGTCGGGTCCATCCGCCGGCCGTTGATGTAGACGTCGAAGGTGCCCTCCGTGCCGCGCTCGCCTTCGCGTAGCTGCCACGTGGCGGCCAGGTGTACCCACGCCCCCCGCTGCATGAAGTGGCGCGCGTGCCCGCCGATGTGGTCCGGGCCACCATCGCGAGCTCCTCGCGTCAACAGGTCCACGTAGGAGTAGAGGTTGTGCTTGACCGGGCCCTGGCCGTAGCGGTAGTAGAAGCTGATCGATTGGCCGTCGATGAAGTGCAGGTGATGGAGCTGGCGGTCGCGGAAGGTGATCTCGTTGCTCGACCAGTTGGGCCGGAACCACAGTTCGATGGTGCCCTCGCGCGCCGGGAAGTGCTCGTAGCCACCGTCGTCCAGCGCCGCGCCTCGCGGGAAGGAGATGGTGTCCGTGCCCGCCAGGTGCAGGGCCTGGCCGGCGATGCCCTCGACGAAGCGCCGGGCGGCATCGGGCGGCTGCCAGCGCTCGACGTCGGTGACTGACAGATCCGCATCGAACAGGCGCGCCGGCGTCCCGAATGCGACAAGCGGCGCGCCGGTGTGCAGCTTGACATGCCCCGGATAGGGCGATGCGACCGACCAGGCCCCGGCGCGGCCCTCGATCGGCACGGCAACGTCGCCGATGTTCTCCTCCGATGCCTCAAGCGCCACGCTGCCATCCGGGGCGAAGACCGTCAATGGGCGCCCGAGGAAGAGATCGTACGCCTGCGTGTCTTCCGGGACGGTGAAGTACATCCGCTCTCCGGCAGATGGTCCGCCGGCGCCCACCCAGAAGCCATCGCGGCAGACCAGCGCCACACGCTCCGTGTCCGCCTCCTGGATGATGAACTCCTCCGGACCGCCGAAGCTGAGGCCGTAGACACCGCCCGGCGCGTCCGCAGGGATCTCGATGAGGTAGTTCAGGTGGCGGAACTGGGAGGGAGCGTAGGAGGGGATGCGCTGCTCGCCGGTGATCTCGCAGGCGGCCTGCGCGCCGTCGGGCCCGGTGACCTGCGGCGCGACCTCGCCCGGCCGGATCGTCTTGAGATACACGCGAAGGCTCACGGGCTCGCCGGCGGGCTTCTCGAAGCGCGCCTCGGCCTCCTCGGCGTTGAAGGCCTTGACCAGCAACGGCCAGGGCGGGATCGGCTCCTCCGCCCGCGCCATGAGCGTCAGCGCGGTCGGGACGCCCAGCGTGGGGTGCATGTTCAGGTGCGGACCGCGGAAGGGCAGCCGGTCCAGCTCATGCGGGTCCGTGTCGCCGATCTCCTCCTGCAGTGTCTGATCCTCCACCGCCAGCGACGAGCGGACGAGCTGCGCGGCGATGCGGCGGTATGCTTCGCGGCCGGTCATGTTGTAGGCCAGCGTGAACAGGTAGGCCTTGCCGTTCTGATACTCGATGGGCGCCGGAATGCGGTTGAAGCGGTACTCGTAGTCCAGCACCTTCAGGAAGGTCTCCCTGGCCAGCTCATCGCCGGTTGCCCACCAGTAGTCGTATGTCGCCGAGGCGTTGCGGTCCACCTTGTAGAGCGGTCCGTAGGGCATCTCCTGGTAGAAGCCGTTGGGGCTGTCGGGCACCATCAGCCGATGCGCGAGTTCCTCTGCGATCTCGCCAAGGCGCGGATCCCAGTCGTGGGTGTACAGTGCGCTGATCACGCGCAGGATCAGGAAGGGCGACGAGCCGTCCACGGCCGTCTGCAGGTCCCAGTGCTCCTTGAAGGCATCCGCGTACTCCCGCGCGACCTCCAGCGCGTGCTCGTCGCCGGTCATGTAGTACTCCAGCAGCCAGTTCATCGAGTCGTGGCCGGAGATCCCGGTGCTGAGCAGGAACCGCGTGTAGGTCCAGGTCGAGGTGCCCCAGTAGAAGGGCTTGTGGATGTCGCCGTAGCTGAACGCGCCCTTCATCTTGCGCAGTTCGTCGCCTTCGTCGGCGGGCACATCCACGTGCTGCATCTCCCAGTCACCGGCGAAGGTGTTGAAGCGCGATCCGTAGTCGTAGTAGCGCCGCTCGCCGGAGCGCGCATAGAGGTTCCAGACGTGGCGCCGGATGCCGTAGTCCACCATCTGCGACAGGCGGTAGAAGGCGGCCTGCCAGCGGCCCTCATCGTCCTTGACGTACCGCAGGTACGGGTTCATGCCCCACGCGATGAAACCGGTCATGGGGAAGACGCGATAGGGGAGGACGGTGCGCTCCCAGAAGTCGGAGATCAGTGCCTCCTCCTCGGGGAACTGCTCGATGTCCTTGGGCTGCAGCGGCCAGGGAAGCGCGCCACTGCTGCACAGGAACTCGGGATCGCATTGCAGCAGCACGGGCTCGGTCACGGCGTGCGCGGCCCTGATGGTCGCGTCCAGGTTCAGGTCGCCGCGATGGGGCATGATCCACAGGTCATGCGTCTTCTGCGCGGCCTGGGCGTTTGCCGGAATCTCCGCCAGGGCCTCGGCCCCGCCGGGCGCCTGGTCGGCCCACGACTTCCAGTAGTCGCGCACCAGCGTCTCGGCGCGGAAGTCCATCTCCTTGCCTGAGCGCTCCGGCCACAGATGGACGGTCAACGAGTCAGGCGTGGCGGAGTAGCCCTTGGGGAATTGCTCGGCGAAGTCTCTTACCGCGATTGTGCAGCCCACCTCGCCTCGGGTCAGATCGGCCCACTCGCCACAGGCTTCGCCGGACTCGAGCGTGGTGCCGCGGTTCCCGCCCATGAGCATCAGTTCGAACAGCGACTCGCGCTCGGCGAAGTGGGGGAACTCGACCTGGGTCATCGCGGCTTCGTCGCCGTCGGAGAGCGGAACGCGGCGGACGGTGTCATCAAAGGCGCGGTCGGTGTCGAAGGTCGCGACGGCATCTCCCTCGCCGGGGAGAGAGACCGTGATCCCGTAGTCCCGGAACCACAGCTCGTTCGTGTTCTGCGTCAGCACAAATGAGTGCGTGAGCTTGACGTTCGGGCTGCCGGCGAAGAACTCCATGATGCAGATGGCGCGCGCCACGCGGGTGCCATCCTCGGCGATGTACCAGCCCTCCGTGCGCAGCACCGCGCGGAGCGGCCCCTCCTTGAGCACCTCCACCTCGATCTCGGCGGCATCGCCGGCCGCCTCCGCCCGGCGGTCGAGGCTGTCCACCGCGAAGGCCGAGGCCTGGCCGGGGCCGTAGAGCCTCCTGTCGCCGATGAGGGCGTCGTTGGGAACTAGGTTGCGGCGCGTGACCGCGTAACGCGCCACGCCCGTGTCCACCTGCCATCCCTCGCCGATGGCCGAGAGCGTGATGCCGTCTGCCGCCGGCGCGCTGACATCCTCGCCCATCTCCGCGACGTACTCGCCGTTGACGGGCGCCATCATGCTCACCAGCGCCCAACGGGCGGAGCCGTCACGGTAGGTTGTGGCGATGTCGATCTGAGCGGGGACGGCATCTCCGTCGCCGTCGCGGATGCGGATCTGCTCGGGCCCGGTGACGGTCCCCTGCGGGATGGCGATGCCGCCGACCAGCGGCCACGGGCCCGCCACCCCCGACACATCGTTGATGATCAGCGGACAACGCATCGCGCCGTGGAGTGGTGTCGCGAGCATGAGCACCAGCACGGCGCCGACAGCAACAGGCCGCATGCTCCTCATGGGTGACGCCCCCTGACGGATCGCGGATTGTGATCTCCGGTGGATGATGTTCAGCGCGTTGCTCGGCGAGACCTGCCTGGCACGCGGTCCCAAGCCGGACCGAGGCAGTTGGGGCATGGGCAGCTCAGCCGCCGTGGGTTAGGCAAGCGGCAGAGCAGAGGGATGCCGGGGCGCTATTGGCTCGGTGGCGGGCATGCCTACGAGTGGCCTGGAGAGAGTGGTGCAGTTGTTCGGCGACCGGTTGTTGAGTAAAAACAGAGCTGTGTTTGAGGGAAGCCACAACGAGGCCATAATACTGAGTGAGCCTTGAGCCAGAGCGCCACTGGCCCTGCCAGGTGGTGAGTGGGGGCTTGTACCATTACCTAGTGACCAGGGGTTGACAGCAATGACGACCGGCTCCCGTGCACGGGCGACAGCGCCCTGGACGGTACTTCTCCTCGTTACGGCTGCGGCGGTCGCCTTCGGGCAGGGTGTCGTCCGGCTGCCCGACGGCGAAGTGGTGGGGATGGGTCTCGAGCCGACGCCGGCCTATGAGGCCCCGCTGTACAGGCGCGTTCAGAGTTACGTGTACGCCGACTACATGCTGCCCGCGGCCGTAGATCACTCCTCGCAGATGCCGCCGGCCCGCAGTCAGGGCGGCGCCGGCTCATGCGTCTCCTGGGCAACGGCCTACTACTACAAGGCCTTCCAGGAGGGAGCCGAGCGCGGCTGGGATTTCGGCTCCGACAGCCAGCGCATCAGCCCTGCCTTCGTCTATAACCTCATCAACGGCGGAGGCAGCGGCGGCACCTCCTTCGGCGCGAACTTCAACATCCTGCGGCGCCACGGCGCATGCTCCTGGGCCGAGATGCCCTACAGCGCCAGCGACTGCACGAGCTGGCCGACGGTGGACGCCTGGCGCGAAGCCATGAGCTATCGCGGCGACAGCTACGCGCTCCTCTACCACTCCTTCATGGGCAGCGCCGCCGACTACATCGACGACATGAAGGCGCATCTCGCCTCCGGCGACGTCTTCGTCATGGGCATCCCCGTCTACAGCGACTTCCGCGACATCGGCTCGTGGCCTGACTATGTGTACGACGGCCCACGGCCCGGAGCGAGCTACGAGGGCGGGCACGGCATCTGTATCGTGGGCTACGATGACTCCAAGGGCGGTGGGGGAGCCCTGAAGTTCGTCAACTCCTGGGGCAGCAACTGGGGAGACAACGGCTACGCCTGGCTCTCATACGACTTCGTTGGCGGCTACGCGATGGAGGCCTGGACGATGAGCGACCGCTCCGCCTACCAGCCTCAGGCAGTCGCCGAGTTCCACGTGGCGCACCCGGCCCACAATCACCTCGAAGTGGTGCTCAGGACCGACGGCTACTCGGAGATGATCTTCAACAACCAGGGCGGGGCGGTCGCCAACATCGATGCCGCCATCGATATCACGGAGCAGACCGCGTATCTGCCGCCATCGCAGACGCAGGTCTGGGAGATGGAGGTCGGGGACACCACCTCCGGCTCGACCGGGCAGATTGACGGTTTCGAGATCGAGTACGGTGGCAGCACGTATCCCAGCTCCGATCCACCTGTCTCTGTGCCCGACACCGGCACGGCCACGGCCTCCATCGATGACGGCTCCGGCCCCGGCAACAGCCCGCCCAGCGTTGACTCGGTGGCGATAGCCCCCGACCCCGCGCGGACATCCGACGACCTTACCGCCGTGCCGAGCGGCTGGGATGACCCCGATGGCGACCCCGAGGGCTACCACTGGCAGTGGGAGCGGAAGCCGTCGGGCGGTGCGAGTTGGCAGGTGATCTCGGGCGCGACCACCGACTCGCTGTCGCACACGAACTTCGCGCGGGGCGATCAGATCCGCGTCACGTGCACGCCCTGGGATGGCAGCGACGATGGCACTCCGGTGACGGACACCATCACAATAGCCAACTCACCGCCCACGCAGCCGA
>JALGUJ010000090.1 GCA_029820945.1 Candidatus Zipacnadia bacterium
AGGCGTGGTCCATCTGCGACATGCCGGACCTCGAGGACGATAGCTTCGACGCGGCGCTCGCCGTGATGGCGCTGATGGACTGCCCCGACTACGAGGGCGCGGTGCGCGAGTTCGCGCGCGTGCTGCGCCCGGGCGGCATGCTGGCGTGCATGATCTGCCACCCGTGCTTCATGTACGGGACCCTGGGGTGGGAGGAGCGGGATGGGCAGCACGTCGCCATCCGCGTCGCGGACTACCTGCAGGAGCCGATCACGCGCACGTCCTGGCAGTTCGGCGCCGCTCCGGACTGCGGGGACGTCGAGCCCTTCGATGCCGTGTACTTCAACCGTACATTGAGCAGCTACCTCAACCCGCTGCCGGCGCACGGCTTCGTGGTGGAGCGCATCTGCGAGCCCGTGCCATCGGATGAGGCCTGCGAGAAGGACCCGCGCCTGCGCAAGTACCGGGGCATTCCCCACGTGCTGGGCGTGCGGGCGCGACTGGAGCCGGGATGACGCTGCGCCGGGAGGCCACCATGCCCTTCACATACCGACGTGAGTACCGCGGTCCCGTCCGGCTCGTCGCCTTCGACTGGGCGGGCACGATCGTGGACTTCGGCTGCCAGGCGCCGGCGCTGGCCTTCGTGGAGCTGTTCGCGAAGGAGGGCGTCGAGATCACCGTCGAGCAGGCGCGCGGGCCGATGGGCATCGACAAGCGCGAGCACATCGCCGCGCTGCTGGATGATGCGGAGATCGCCGCCACCTGGCGGGAGGAGCACGGGGCCGCCCCCACGCGTGCCGAGGGCGACCGGCTCTTCGAGCAGTTCCACGACATCCAGGTGCGCGCGGCCCTGGATCGGGCCAAGCTGATCCCCGGGGTGCTGGAGGTCGTGGACTGGCTGCGTGACCGTGATGTGCGTATCGCCACGAACACCGGCTACTTCCAGGCGGTGCTCGACGCGGTCCTGCTCGTCGCCGCCGAGCAGGGGCTGGCCGCCGACTCGAACGTCTGCGCCACGCAGGTCCCGGAGGCGCGCCCGGCGCCGTGGATGCTGGTCACGAACATGCTGGAGACCGGTGTCTACCCGCCCGCGGCCGTGGTGAAGGTCGGCGACACCGTGCCGGACATCCAGGAGGGCCTCAACGCCGGCGCCTGGACGGTAGGAGTCGTCGTCTCGGGCAACGGCGTGGGGCTGACGCAGGAGGAGCTGGCGGAGCTGAATCGGGCCGAGGTGGCCGAGCTGGCCGGGCGGGCCCGCGAGCCGCTTCTGCGCGCCGGGGCGCACTACACCATCTCAACCGTCGCGGACCTCCCGCCCATCATCGAAGAGATCGACCGTCGCCTCGCCCGCGGGGAAATGCCGTAGAGAGGACGCCACGCGTGAGCATCCCCACTTCCTGCCGCGCCCTGGCCTTCGATCCCGAAAGCACCGAGTTCGACCTGCGCGAGCTGCCCATGCGCCCGCTGCGCCGGGGCGAGATACTGGCGCGTGTGAGCCTCAGTGCCATCTGCGGCTCGGACCTGCACACGATCCGCGGGCGCCGCGACCCCGGCGGGCCGATCGTGCTCGGCCACGAGATCTGCGGCACGGTCGCGGCGCTGGGCGAGGGCGTCGAGGCCGACTCGCTTGGCGCGCCGCTGGGGGCCGGCGACCGCGTGACCTGGGGCATCGCCGCGAGCTGCGGCCGATGCTTCTACTGCGCCCGAGGGCTCCCGCAGAAGTGCGCGCGCCTGTTCAAGTACGGCCACGAGACCATCGACGGCGACACTCCGCTCTCGGGCGGCTTCGCGGAGTACTGCTACCTCGTGCCCGGGACGCCGGTGTACCGCCTGTCGGATGGCCTGTCCGACCGCCTCGCCGTCTTCGCCAACTGCTCGCTGGCAACCATGCAGGCCGCGGTCAGGATGGCGCAGGTGACGCCCGGCGACGGAGTGCTGATCCAGGGCGCCGGCCTCGTGGGGCTCTGCGCGGCGGCGCTCTGCGCGCACCGGGGAGCCGAACCGGTGGTGCTGCTTGACCCGCGTGAGGAGCGCATCGCCCTGGCGCAGGACTTCGGCGCGAGCCATATCACCGACCCCGGGGAGGCCGGCGATGACCTCGTGTCCGAGCTGCACGACGCGACCGACGGCGGACGGGGCTTCGATGTCGCCATCGAGGCCTGTGGGGCACCATCGGCACTGCGGACCGGCGTCGAGGCCCTTCGGATCGGCGGGACCTACCTGCTGGCCGGCTGCGTCTATCCCGGGGCCACGGCGGAGATCGACCTGCAGCGGCTCACCACCAGGCTGCTGCGACTGCAGGGGCTGCACAACTACACGCCGCTGGACCTGCAGGAGGCACTGCGCTTCCTCGAGCACGGCCGCCACCGCTTCGCCTTCGCCCGCGTCGTGCGGGAGGTCTTCCCCCTCGACCAGATAGCGGCCGCCCTCGATCTCATGGAGAGCGACCCCTCGGTCCTGCGCGTGGCGTTGAGGCCGTAGCTCAGTCCGGCGCATCCTCCAGCGGGGGCGGGATGGTGTCATCCCCCGCCGCAGTGCCGAGCGGCGATTCGTTGGTGGCGATGAGGCGTGAGACGTTCCTCGCGACGAGCCCCTCAGGCCCGCGATGGAGCGTGAACTCCACCGCATCGCCCTCCGGCAGGACGTCGAAGCCCTGGCCGCGGACCGCGGCGCCATCGAAGTCCCACCTGAGCGACTCGTCGCGGCGATCGCGGATGACGCCCCGGCGCCGTGCAGGCTCCAGCCGCTCGATCACGCCGGTGCCCCTTCCAATCGGATCGGCGGTATCCACGGACACCCCACCTCAGTTCGCGCGGTAATGGCCGGGCCCGGCGCGGCTCCAGGCGCAGCTATGCCGAGTCGCGGCAGGCGGAGATCAGCTCGTCGGCGGTCACCGTGAAGCCCAGGGTCATCTCGACCTCCAGGATCGACGCCTCGGTCAGGCCCATGGCCTCAAGCGTGTAGTCGGCCTCGATGGCGGTGGTGCAGTCACGCAGCAGCACCACGTTGTAGCCGCGCCGGTGCATGGCGCGCATCCCGTAGTCGCGTCCCGGCACGCACATGTTCGCGGCGAAGCCGCAGTAGAAGAGGTGCACGATGCCCTGGAAGCGGCAGAGCCGATGGAGCTGGTCGCCCGTCGCGACGACGAAGTCGCCCTGCTGAGGCTCCAGGCAGTCGATGATACGCCGGTGCTCCAGCTCGGCCTCGATCCACGCGTCCCGCATCGGCTCGGCGGGCTTCGCGAACTGCTCGTACTTCCCGCTCCTGTCGCGGAACTCGGCGGGCGGCCACTCCGGAGGCTCGGACTGCGCGCCGAACAGCTCGGCGTCGCAGGCGAACCTGGTCCACTGCGGGTAGAGCCGCGCCTGCCCCGGCGAGGGCGCGTGCACGACCGTAACACCGGCCTCCCTGCAGGCCTGCGCCGCCGGCGCGATGCGGCCGCGGCAGATCGCCTCGGCGCGCTGCTGGTGCGTGACGATGGGGTGCCGGTCCCAGCAGTCCACCATCACCAGCGCGGCCTCGCCAGGGTCGATCTCCCAGTCCACGAACGCGCGCTGGAAGTTGCCCTCCGCGTACTCGACGCCCTCGTCTACGCTGTGGCGGTAGTACCGTGCGCGCAGGGACAGTGTGCTCACGATCGCTCTCTCCTCAGCAGTCACGATTCGCTTCACCAGACGCCTTCAGGGGGCGCACTTCTCTCCGGAGCCGGACTCGGCCTCCCTGACCCTGTACATGGCACCGGGGACGCCACGGTGACGTCCCCGGTGTGCGTCTGGCGTCAGATGCCTCTATCGAATGCGCTCGAGGGTCTGCTGGTCGATCACCGCGTTATTCTGCAGGTTGAGCATCTGCAGCCTCAGGTTCGTGTTCTGCAGCGCACCCCAGTTGACGGGGGTGAGGTTCGCCTTCGCGCCGGCCTGAAGGGCAATGTTGGCGAAGGTCGCCTGCTGCATGCCCTGGCCGACCGGACCGAGCACGTCCATGTTGAACTGCAGGTTCGCCGGACCATTGACCTCGATCGCGGTTCCCTCAGCGTTGGGGACCAGCTCAAGCTGCTGCGCGCCGAGATTGCGCAGGTTATTGAGCTCGAAGACGCGATCTCCGGCGGGGGTGGAGCGGATGAACGCCATCGACGTCGGGCCCGTAGCCTGCGCATTGAGTATCTGGAGCGTCGGCAGTTCGTGGATATTGCTCGCCCGGACCTGACCGATCCCGTTGGAGTTGATGCTGAAGATGCGGCCTCTGGAGAACAGGTCCATCTGCTTCGCGCCCTGGCCCGCAATGTTGAAGGTCAGGCTCTTGCCCTGGGCCTCGCCGAACACGAAGATGTGCGGGGCATCGGCGGGGGGCTTGAGCTGGGCCATCTGAAGCTGGCCGGTGCGGACATCCCGCGGGCCCCCTATCACGCGAGGCTGGAGCTGCACGAGTGGCAGCAGGTAGCTTGATAAGGGGATGCGGCTGGCCGCGTTCTCGTTGATCGAGCCGTCCGCGTTGAAGAATGTGCGCCCGTTCTCATCGGTGATCTGCTGGATGTCGGCGCTGTGGCTGAAAACTGCCACCACCGTGTCTGACCCCGGCCCGCCGTACTCGGCGCCGGGCAGGTGCGGGTTGGGGGGAGTGCACTCCTCGTAGGAGAACATCTCGCCCTTGCCGGCGCTGCCCCGGGAGAACGTGTTGGCTCCCCAGTCAACGGTGGCGACGTCCGGGTCGATGGGGCCGCCCTCGTTCTCACGGTAGGGGTTGTTGTTGTCGTAGCAGATGATCCGCCGGGTGTTGCCATCGACCTCAGTCTCATACGGGCAGACCACGTGGCCCCAGTTGGGCCCCCAGTAGACCAGCACCGGTCGGTTGACCGCATTGTTGAGCAGCGACTCGCACCGCGTGAACAGATCGCGCGGCGTCTGGTTGTTCCACAGGTTGTTATGGACGTCCAGGAGTTCCTGGGTGTACCACGCACCCTGCTGCTGCTGCACCGTCTCACGAGTGGCGTCATCCCAGTCATACCGCCACACCGACGACTGCGCGGTGGCCGCACCCTGGAAGAAGCTCGCGTGGAACATGTGGTCAAACTCGGAGTTCTTGACCCGCAGACTCGAGACGCTCATCCCGTAGCAGTTGCCACCGTTGCCGGCCGACGTGTAGGCGCTGTTGTACCAGGCCTGTGCCGCGGGGCGATGCGTACCGTCGGCGTACTCCACATTGGATGCGCCGAAGTAGTGGGCATAGAGCTTCCAGTCGATCGTGGGACGCGAGAAGTTGGAGAATCTCCAGCCGTGGTACCCGCGGTAGCCTCGCGGCGCCACGATCTCGTACTTGACCGTCCCCGTGTCATCGCCGCTGTCGGTATTGCGGACGTAGACGTCGTGCTCCTGACCGCGGCTGGCTTCCGCGGGCACCCTGAATGCCATTGAATCCGGGAAGAACCCGAACGACATACCCACGTAGTGCGACTCAACCTGCGTGCCGTCGAGGAAGACATTGCAGTCCTCGTCGAAGCCCCTCCCGAATGCGTAGGCCCAACTGCCCGCTTGGCCCTGCTCGGGCCAGAAGCTGCTGATCATGAACAGCTTGAAGGCCACAATGCGCTTCAGGGTCCGTGCGTCAAGCCGCGAGATCGACAACATCTCGAGGTCGGCTCTCTTCGCGAGGTCGTCGTCGAGCGTCAGGATGATGCTGCCCTGCAGGTCCTGAGGGAGGAGTCGGAACCTCTCGGCGGCCTGATCGGCCTGCTCGCCGGTGACGCCCTTCGTCTTCAGGATCTCCCCGAACCTCTGCGACAGTTGCACCGGTGTAAGCTGAAGTAAGCGGGCGGTCAGCGGGTCCTCGAACGTGACGGGGCCTCTCCTGACGGGTGCGGGTTGAGCGAGCACCGATGTGACGAGCGCGACGGCCAACACAGATACCAGAACTGACGTCAGCGTCGTGCGCATGCAGATATCACCCTCTCGGATATTGTCGGTGCCGCACCGGCATCCCATCCACGCGCGGCCGACACCTGTCGCCGATGGTCCCTGAGAGCATTTCCCATGGGGGGGAGAGGGAGGTTAGCGTGACTGTCAATATGCGCCCGGGCGAGCGCCGTCAGCCCGCCACAAATGCAGAAGGCCCACAGCTCTCGCCGCGGGCCTCAAGCATGATCTCGGATCGGCGGGCGGGCGCCATTCTCCAGTCCAGCACCAGTCCACAGGCCGCCGTCTGGTCGCCGATCTCCGGCTATGCTGATTCGCCACCACTCCGCTGACCTCGCCACCTCGAACCGGAGATCTGCGCTCAAGCCACATCGGTCCCTACGGCCACCACCAC
Organism: Candidatus Zipacnadia bacterium; assembly: GCA_029820945.1. Classification (GTDB taxonomy): domain Bacteria; phylum Armatimonadota; class Zipacnadia; order Zipacnadales; family UBA5352; genus JALGUJ01. The sequence continues at coordinate 6,283 of JALGUJ010000090.1, forward strand.
TCCGCACACCACGACGGGACCTCATCCCGCGGCGCCCGCCCGCGCCCGTGTTCCGTGCCAGGACCGCCAGTGCTCCACCTCACCGCCTGTCCCTCGACCTCTGCCTGAGGCCGCCGGCGGCGACCGCAGCCATCCCTGCGGATCTCCAGTTCGCCACCGCTCGCGCCACCGCGCCCCTTGTCGCCGCAGTCGCCGCAGCAGACCTCAGAATCCTGCGGAACACGCAGCTCACCCTTCGGGAGGCGGGCGTCGCCCGCCGATCCCTGTGGCCCTGGGTGAGCGTACTACGGATTCTACTGGCCCGAGGCATGGGGGACAATCCGGTGATTCCCCCATTTCGGGCTTCGATACGCCCCAAAGGTCCCTACTGGCTGCCACCACGGTTCCGGCCGCTGCCCCCGTCACGGCCTACGCCTGCTCGAACCGCTCGGCCACGAAGTCCCAATTCACCACATCGAAGAAGCCGGCCGTGAACCGCCTCCGCTCGTTCTGGTAGTCCAGGTAGTAGGCATGCTCCCACACGTCGAGGACCATGATGGGGACCACGTCCCACTGCGCCAGGTTCTGGTGCTTCTCCGCCTGCAGCACCACCAGCCTCTGGCCCAGCGGCTGCCAGGCCAGCACGCCCCACCCTGAGCCCTGCACCGCGTTGCTCGCGGCCAGGAACTGCTGCTTGAAGGTCTCGAACCCGTCGAAGTCGTTCTCGATCTGCTCCATCAGCGCCCCGCTGGGCTCGCCGCCCCCGCCGGGGTTCATGCACTGCCAGTAGATGCTGTGGAGCAGGTGCCCCGAGTAGTTGAAGGCCAGCGCGTCGCAGATCGGGCGGACTCTCGAGAAGTCTCCCTGCTGCCGCGCCTCGTCCATGTCGCTCTCCGCCTGGTTGAGGCCATCTACGTAGCCCTGATGGTGCCTGTCGTGATGCAGGTGCAAGGTCTGCTCCCCCAGGTACGGCTCCAGGGCGTCGTAGGAGTAGGGCAGGTCGGGCAGCTCGTGTGTCATCATCGGTCCCCTCCTGTCAGAGTCGGTCCCCTGGCTCGTGCACTCTCCGCCCGCGGGCCACCACCTCATCGCCGCGGCGCCTGTGTGTGCGGAGAGGATAGCCGAGACGCGGCCCTCGGCGCGAGGGGGGAAACCCTGAGTACGGGCCTCGATGAACCTGAATTGCGCTGGCGGCGCCCGCCTCCCGGCGGGCGCCGCTTCGTTTCGAGTCCGTCTCACAGCCGAGGCCGTCAGTGCAGCGAGGTCAGACCTTCGCGGACGGCGTACTTCGTCAGCTCCGCGATGCTGCGGATTTCGAGCTTGTCCATGATGTTCTGGCGATGGCTCTCGATGGTCTTGACCGAGACGTGGAGCCTTGCGGCGATCTGCTTGGTCGTGTCGCCCTCGGCCACGAGCTGGAGCACCTCGCGCTCGCGGTCGGTGAGCACCGAGAACGCCGAGGCGCCCCCGTCGCCGGAGAGGCGCTGCACGTAGTCCCGGACAACCACGCTCTCTATCTCCGGGCTGAGGTAGGTCCGGCCGCTCGCCACGCGGCGGATCGCGTCGGCCAGCTCCTCGAAAGCGCAGTCCTTAAGCACGTAGCCGCCCGCTCCCGCGCCCAGCATGCCGGCCGCGTACTGCCTGTCGGCATGCATCGACAGGGCGAGGACGCGCACGTCGGGGCACTCACTGCGGATCCTCCGGCATGCCTCCATGCCGTTCAGCTCGGGCATGGCGACGTCCATCACGAGCAGGTCGGGCTCAAACTCCGCGCACAGGCTCACGGCCTCGCGGCCGTTGCGAGCCTCCGCCACGACCTCCATGTCCTCCTGCTGCTCGATGAGGTTGCGCAGCCCTTCGCGCATCACCTGGTGATCGTCGGCGAGGATGACGCTGATTGTCATGTCGCACTCTCCCTGCTCCTGAGCGGGCAGACGAGCCTGACGGTGGTGCCGGCGGCGGGCGCGGACTCGATCTCCACCCGCCCGCCCAGGTAGCCGACCCGCTCCTGGATGTTGAAGAGCCCGAAGCCTTCGTCGCCGGTCCTGCCACGCTTCAGCTCCTCCAGGTCAAAACCCTCCCCCCGGTCCGCCACCTCAAGGTGTGCATTCCCGTCGCTGACGCTCAGGCTAACCTCCACCTGTCCGGCGCTGGTGTGCTTGATGGCGTTGAGGATCAGCTCGCGCGCCGCCTGGAACAGCGTGATCCGGACCTCCTCGTCCATCTGGTCCGCGGCCGGCGGCCCCCCGCTGTGCGCCACGCTGATCTCCCTGCCGTGCCGTTGCTGCAGATCATCGGCCAGCCACTCCAGGGCCGCCGCGAGGCCGAGCTGGTCGAGCACGGGCGGCGAGAGCTGGGTCGTCAACGAGCGGGTGAAGCCAATGGCCTCGTGCACGAACCCGAGCACCTCCGCCAGCTCCTGCCGGCTCTCGTCCGCCTCGTGAGTCATGGCGGCCCCCAGCTTCATCTTGGCGAAGGCCAGGAGCTGTCCCAGGTGGTCGTGCAGGGCGGTGGCGATCTCCCTCCGCTCGCGCTGCTCGGCCATCGCCAGCCGCGCGGTGAGGTCGCGCAGGTTCTCCCGGCTCGCGCGCAACTCCTCCTCGGCCCGCTTCTGCGCCGTTCGGTCCACCCCGACGGCCATGATGCCGACGGTCCCGTCACTCGCATCGCGGATGCTGCGGTTCGACCACGAGATCCACGCCCGACGCCCGTCCTTCGTCACATTCTCGCACTCATTGGCCGCAAACTCGGTCGGGCTCTGGAGGATGTCCGCCACCAGGCCGCTCTGGTCGCGGCCGTAGCTGTCCGTGTCCGGCACGATGATCCCGATGTGCTCCCCGATCAGCTCCTCTTCGCTGTAGCCGAAGAAGTCGAGGCCATACTCGTTGACGAAGCGGATGACGCCGTCGGCATCGACGCGGATAATGATGCTCTCCGCGTTCTCGACCAGCTCCCTGTACTTGGCCTCGCTTTGGCGCAGAGCCTCGGCCATGCGGCGCTCCTCGGTCACGTCCCAGCCGGTGCCGACGGCGAACTGCATGTCGCCGTCGCTGCCGGGTATGGCCGAGATGCGCCAGGAGATGATGCGGCGTCGGCCGTCCCTGGTCAGCCAGGGCCCCTCGAGGACGGTCGGCTCGGCGCCTGCCAGGCTCGAGAGCGTGGCGATGGCGCGCTCGTGCTCCTCCTCCGGCACGAGCGGGCGCCAGAACCGCCGGCCCAGCACCTCCTCGGCGCGGAACCCCGTCACCTTCTGGCAGGCCTCGTTAAAGCGCACGATCCGGCCGTCGGCGTCGAGCACCAAGACCAGTCCGCCGGCCTTCTCGATGACCGCGTCCACGAAGTCACGCTGCTGCCGCACCTCCTCGCGCGACCGCAGCAACTCCTGCCTCGCCCTCTGCTCCTCGGTGACGTCGCGCAGCCACAGGGAGAGCAGCTCCACCTCGCCGCCGGAGCCGTGGATCGGCACCAGCGTCGAGTCCCAGTAGGTCGTGCCCCGCTCGAGGTTGTGGGCGTACTGGAAGGGCTTCGCGTGCGCCTCGTGCGGCTCTCCGGTGTCGCGCACACGCTCGAAGATGCGCAGGTTCTCGTCATTGGGGTACATCTCGAAGTAATTCCGGCCGACGAACTCGTGCGGCTCGCGCTCGTCGGCCTGGGCGTAGGCGTGGTTCACCCGCACGAAGTTGAAGTCGCGGTCCAGGATCGCCGCGGGGTCGAGTGAGCGCTCGAAGAAGGCGTCGAGAATGCGCGTGCGCTCGGCCAGCTCACGCTCGGTGTGGCGGTGCATGGCGTCCGTCTCCAGCGTGGCGAGGGCGAAGCCCAGATCGCCGCCGATGGTGCTGAAGAGGCGCTCCATCTCCTCGCCCACCGGCTGAGGGCCGGCCACGTGCCCAATGAGCGTGCCGTAGACACGATCCCGGTGGCTGATGCGCGTCGCGAGGCCGGAGATGGGCCGGCTCGCCGGCGCGAAGACACAGGGCCCGCACTGCGAGGTGTCGAGGACCGCGACCTTCCGGGGCTCGGCAAGGACGCGCTCGATGCAGGGGGGAAGCCGCCTGAGGCTGAACTCCGCCGACTCGGGTGCGCTGCCGTCTCTCAGTGGCGACCCGGTCAGGCCAACCGGCCGCCCGTCGTCGCCCACGAGCAAAACCCACGCACCGGTGCAGGCGTTGCTGGCCACCAGCGCCTGGCAGGCGTCCGTCAGCAGCGCGCGGGGATCGGCGGTGCGCAGGGCCAGCCGCGAGATCCTCCCCAGCGCCTGCAGCGCGGCGTTGACCCGCTCGAGCTGTTGCTCGGCGGCGCGCAGGGCGGTCGGGTCGGCGCCGATGCCGTAGACCTCGCGGACACGACCGGCCTCGTCATGGAAGGCGATGATGTGCCAGGCGATGACCAGATCTCCGCCATCGCGCCTGCGCACTCGCGCGTGGAAGCGGGTCGGGAGACCCTCGTCGCGCAGCTCCAGAAAACGCTCCCTGCGAAGCTGCGCGTCGTCGCCGACCAGGAAGTCCCAGAAGTAGCTGCCCAGAAGCTCGTTGGAGCGGAAGCCGGCGAGCCGGCAGAAGCTCTCGTTGGCGTATGTGAACCGCCCCTCCCGGTTAACCGCGACCACCGGGATGGGGGCGCGTTGCGCCAGCTCTGCCAGTCGCTCCCTGGAAGCCATGGCCATGGGTCCCTCGCGGCGATCGGTCTCGCCCGAGCAACGGCCTTCTTGGCTGGTAGTCTACCACACGCAGCCGAACCGCGGCAAAGCCGGAGTCGAAGTGGGCAGCGCCTCCTGAGGCGGTGCGGGCGGGGCGGGCTTCTCCCTCGTGAGCGACCCTGGGCGGCGGGGACTCGGTGCGGCTCGCGCTATTGGTCGCCGACGAACCTCGCGAAGCACTCGACCATCATGCAGATGGCCGTCGAGCCCGGATCTGCGATGCCGATGCTCTTCTCCTTGAGCCACCCGCCGCGCCCGTGCTTCGCCTCCATTTCCTTCGTCCGCTCGAGCGCTTCGAGACAGGCCCGATGCACCGCACCGGCGGCCGCGGGCAGGCCGCTGCCCCGCGCCACCTGCTCCTCGAGCGCCTCGGCCATGGGGAGCAGCACGTCGAGGATGGTCTTCTCGCCGGGCCGCGCGCCGCCCCGAGCGCTGACGCCTGAGGCGGCGGCCTCGATCATCGCCGGCAGGTCCGCGAGCTCGATGTCGCTCTTGCCGCCGATGCTCTTGCCGGCGCTCATCAGGGCGGTGGCGAAGATCGCGCCGAAGGTGGACGCCGCCTCGCGGTTGAAGTTCATCCCGCTGCGGGCCAGGATCGTCCCGGGGTCCTCGCCCTCGAGCTCGGGCAGGCCGTCGGCGATGGCCTTCATGCCGATGGCGACGGTGATCCCGAGGTCTCCGTCGCCGATCTGCGCGTCCAGCTCCCGCAGCTCGTCCCTGTGCTCTGGCATCTCCCTCGAGAGCATCTCGAGGAAGGCGATTACGCCACCGGCGGTCAGCTTCTGCATCGACCGGAGCTCCCCTCTGCATCGGTTGCGGCGGAACGCCCCTCGGCGTTGCGGGCCGCCCGCGACCTTCCGCACCGGGGCAGGCGGCGCACAGCGCCCCCACGGCCCTTGCGCGCTACAGCGGCCACTGGGGCAGGAATGGCGAGTGCGCCTCGGCATCGAGCAGGCGGGTCAGGTCGCCCTCGAGCTTGAGCAGGCTCACGGACGCGCCCGCCATCTCCAGCGACGTGGCGTACTCGCCGACGTAGGCGCGGTGGATGAAGATGCCCGCCTCCTGAAGCACCGCATTGACGCGGCGGTACATCACGTAGAGCTCCTCCGGCGGCGTCGCGCCCAGCGAGTTGACGAGCACCGCCACCTCGTCGCCGCTCTCAAAGGGTAGGTCGGGCAGCACGTTCTCGAGCATCTCGTCCACCACGTCGTCGGCGGGCATGATCTCGCCGCGCCGGAGGCCGGGCTCGCCGTGGATGCCCATGCCCAGCTCCATCTCGTCCTCGCCGATCTCGAAGGTCGGCTCGCCGGCGGCGGGGATGGTGCAGGGCGTGAGCGCCACGCCCATCGAGCGCGTGTTGAAGATCGCCATCTCCGCGGCCTCGGTGACCTGTTGCAGATTCGCGCCCTCCTCCGCGCGCGCACCGGCGATCTTGTAAGCGAAGAACAGCCCGGCGACGGCTCGCCTGCGGTCCATCTCCTCCACGGGCGCGGAGACCACGTCGTCCTTCACCAGGGCGGTCGCGACCTCGATGCCCTCCATCTCGGCCATCTCCGCGGCCATGCCGAAGTTGAGCACGTCTCCGGAGTAGTTCCCGTAGAGGTGCAGCACGCCTGCGCCGCCGTGCGCGGCCATAGTGGCGGCGAGCATGTCGTCGGGAGAGGGCGACGAGAAGACATTGCCGATCGAGACGGCGTCCACCAGACCCCGACCGACGTAGCCGAGGAAGACCGGGATGTGTCCCGAGCCGCCGCCGGTGACGATGGCGACCTTGCCCTCCACCGGCCCATCCGCGCGCATCAGGGCGCGCCTGCTGCCCTCGCAGCGCTTGAGGTGCGCCGGCCGCGCCAGCAGGATCCCCTCGATGGTCTCGTCCACGAACTCGAACGGGTCGTTGATCAGCTTCTTCATGGCCCGCGCTCCCTGGGCTCGGCGTGCTGCGTGCTGCCGTTAGCGTTCGCTACGCGCGCGCCGCGACCTCCTGCCGGCGCAACGGACCGTCCCGAGAGACGGGTGCGCGGCCCGCGCCGGGGCAAACTCGTGCAGCGAGACGATGTCGGCCGGCGGAGGTGCCGGACCATGCGTGCGATCGCGCCCGTCTGCCTGCTGCCGCTGGCCACCGTGGCCACGGCCGAGCCGACCATCGAGCGGCGTATCGACATCCTCTGGGACCGCGCGGACGCCCAGATCGATTTCGGCAAGTTCGACGATGCCCTGCAGACCGGCCGGTACGCCGTGGAGATCGCCCCGGACAGCCCTGAGGCCTGGGCGCTGCTGAGCTTCGTGCGGTGGATCAGCCCGCGGGGGCTGGAGGAGGAGGCCGCGGAGTCCGCCGCGCGGGCGGTGGTCATCGAGCCGGGCTCGGCACGGGGGCGCTTCGCGCTGGGCCCGGCCCTGCCGTGGGTGACCGACCCGCCGGACTTCGAGGCGGCCATCGCACACGGCAATGACTCGCATCCGGCGCTGGCCTGGGCGCTGGCCCGGCAGGGGCGCGACCGTGAGGCGCGCGCGTGGCTCGCGGAGCACCAAGCGTGAGGCGTCACGCCGCGCCGGGGGCATCTCCTCGCGCGCGGGTGGGACGACCGAGCGCCAATCGTAGCACGCTCGGAACCAGGAGGCAACATACGCCGCCTATTCGGCCATCGCCCCCGCCATCGGGTCATCGACGCGCCGCTGCCAGCGCTCCAGCTCCCCGCGCAGCCGCTCGACCTGCTCGTCCATGTCGGGTGTGGCGGCGAGATTCGCCGTCTCCCAGGGGTCGGCGTCAAGGTCGAAGAGCTGGGTGACGCGGTCGGCCTCGCCCAGGTACTCCACCAGCTTCCAGCGATCATCGCGAACCGCGCGCTGGCACTGCATGTACGCGAAGAACAGGCTCTCGTACGCCCGCTCCTGCTCGCCGCGGAGGATGGGCGCCAGGCTGCAGCCCTCGACGCTGTCCGGGGCCGGCAGATCGCACAGGTCGCACAGGGTCGGGAAGATATCCAGCAGGTAGCACAGTGCGTGGGAGCGCTCGCCCGAGGGCAGGCCCGGGCCGGCGATCACCAGTGGCACGCGCACGCTGTGATCGTACATGTTCTGCTTGCCCATCAGCCCGTGCTGGCCCACGGCCAGGCCGTTGTCTCCCGCGAAGACGATGATCGTGTTCTCCGCGTGGCCGCTCTCCTCCAGCGCCTCAAGCACCCGGCCGATGTGCGCGTCCAGGTGCGTGATCATGGCGTAGTACGCCGCGATGTGCTCCTGCACGATCTCCGGCGTGCGCGGGAAGGGCGCCAGCATCTCGTCGCGGATCGTCATCTCCCCGTTGTCGAACGGGTGGACCGGGCGGAAGTTCTCCGGCACGGCGATAGCCCCCGGATCATACATCCGCGCGTACTCCTCGGGCGCCATGCGCGGGTCGTGCGGGGCGGTGTAGGAGACGTAGGCGCAGAACGGCTGCTCGCCGTCCTGGCGCCGCAGGAACTCGATGGCCGCGTCGCTGAACAGCTCGCTCGAGAACTTCTTGCCGATGTACTTCGCCTGCTCGGGGTATTCGCCGCTCGGATCGAAGTCGAAGATGGGGACCTCCAGGTGGTTGGACATGCCGCCGTAGAAGATGCTGGCGCCATCGGAGAAGCTGCGCGCATAGCTGGGCGGCAGGTTGTGCCACTTGCCGGTGCCGAAGGTCGCGTAGCCGTGGTCGCGCAGGATCTGGGGGAGCGTGGTGAGGTCGCCGCAGTCGCGCGGTGCATGGTAGAGCGTGCGGCCGGTCATGAGCATGGCCCGAGAGGGCTGGCAGACGGCCGGGACGGTCGAGCCCTGGATGGCGGCGTGGGTGAAGCTGGTGCCCTCCTGCACCAGCCGATCCATGTTCGGCGTGATGACCTCGGCGTTGCCGAGCGCCCCGACTGCGTCGAAGCGCTGATCGTCGGTGAACAGAAACAGGATGTTCGGTCGCCGGTTCGCGGGCATCTGATGGGGCCTCCCGGACGGGCGGAACATGTCAGTCGGCGTGCCGGTGTCCTTCACTACCGGTCCCACAAGACCTCCCATCTTCGCCTCCTCCCGATCGGTGCAGGTCTCCCGCCTCCCCGCGGCGCACTCTCACCCGTCGGCTCATGCAGCCGGAGGGAGCCATCGGCGATGAAGGGCGTCGTCCTCACCGGCCATCGCACCTGCGAGGTCCGCGACTTCCCCGAGCCGAGCGCGGGCCACGGCGAGGTCGTCATCCGCATCGACGCGACGGGCATTTGCGGCTCGGACCTGCACGTGTACCGCGGCGACAGGGACATGGGTCAGATCGGCGGCCACGAGCCCTGCGGCACGGTCGTGGAGCTGGGCGAGGGCATCGTGCGGCTCCAGGAGGGCGATCGCGTTACGGTCCATCACCACCACGGCTGCGGGGTCTGCGAGCAGTGTGCCCGCGGCGAGACCGTGCGCTGCCGCTACCGGCACCAGGTCTACGGGGTCGGTCGGCCGGGCTCCTTCGCGGAGTACATGGCCGCGGGCGAGGCGAACTGCATTCCGCTCCCCGAGCCGCTGACCTTCGCCGACGGCGTCTGCATGGCGTGCGTGGGCACCACCGCCTACGCGGCGCTGCGGCGCATCGAGGCACGCGCGCATGAGACTCTCGCGGTCTTCGGCCTGGGGCCGGTGGGCCTGAGCTGCGTGCTGGTAGGGAAGGCCATGGGCCTGCGCGTGGCCGGGGTGGATGTCATCGACGAGCGCATCGAGCTCGGCGCGGTCTGCGGCGCCGACGAGGTCATCGATGGGCGCGAGCAGGGCGTGGTCGAGCGCATCCTGGCCTTCAGTCGCACGCCGGGAATCGACCGGGCGGAGGGCGTGGACTGCCTGGTTGAGACCTCCGGCGCCACCTCCGCGCGCGAGTGGATGATCCCGTCGATCCGCCGCAACGGGCGCATCGCCATCGTCGGCGTGGGTGATGACGACAGGGTCATCAACCCGACGGAGATTCACGGCAAGGCGTGCACCATCATCGGGTCGGTGGTCTTCTCACTCGGCTGGAGCTGGGACTTCGCGCGCTTCCTGGTCGAGAGCGGCATGAGCTTCGAGCCGATGGTCACGCACCGCTTCGCGCTCGAGGACGCACCAGAGGCCCTGGCGACCGCCGATTCGGGGCGCTGCGGCAAGGTGCTCATCATGCCGTGAGGCCGTGCCCACGCCGCCCGTGGGCAACCGGGTCCGGAAGTTCGATAGCGACGGCAACTTCATGACGGGGTTCGGCGTCCCCGGGGCGGGCGACGGGCAGTTCAACCTCCCGACGGACGTGGCCGTCACGCCCGCCGGCGACACGGTCTACGTGATGGACGTGCTCAACAACCGGGTGCAGAAGTCCGTGCGCCGGCCGTGAGGATCAGCCGATCGCGTCCTCGGCGAAGCAGCGGTACTCGACGCGCCGGCGGTCCACGTCCACCACGCAGTGGATGAGGCCGCCGGCGTCCTGTACCGCGTCCGGATACGCGATGGTGGCGCCGCTCATCATCTCCGCGAAGGGGGCCCATGTCGCCCCCTCGTCATCGGAGAGGGAAGCCACCATGGGGTCGCGGCCCGGCTCGGGGTTGTTGATGAGCAGCAGCCGCCCGGAGGCCAGTCGGCCGACGAAGAACCGCGCCGAGCAGTTGGGGATTGCCGATGGCATGACCTCGGACCAGCTCTCCCCCTCGTCGTCGGAGAAGCACTGCCACAGATGGCCGGTGCGCGAGCGCGCGAGCATCCAGAGCCGGCCGTCGCGCAGCTCCACGATCATGTTCTCGTTCCCCCACGAGTCGGGCGGCTCGGCGCGACCGGAGGGCCGCCAGCTCTCGCCATCGTCGTCGGAGATCGCACAGCCGAGTGTCTGCGGACGCCTGAAGTACCACTGTCCGGGTTCGGTGGGGTCCTGCAGGAACACCACGGGCAGCACCATGCGGCCCTCGGAGAGCAGCGTGGGGCGGTTGAGCGGGAACATGTAGCCGGCCTCGGGACAGAAGACGCCGAGGTCCTGGAACCGCGGCTCGGGCGCGTCGGGCACGTCGCACCTCGCGCTGAAGCGCACGGACAGCGGGCGGGTCATGTCGTGTTCGCAGACCGTGTACTGCACCCACAGACGCCCACGCGGGTCCAGCCAGATGCAGGGGTCAATGCAGGCGCGTGAGCCGGCGCGTTCGCCGAGGACGATCGGCTCGGTCCAGTGGTCTCCGCCATCGTCCGACCAGCAGAGGATAACGCGGTTGTCCGGGTGTGGCTCGCGGGGGCCGCCGGTGTAGGAGACCACATAGAGCCGGCCCGCCGGCGTCCGCTCGATGCTCGCAATGCCGTTCCACTCGCGGTCTGCCGAGAGACCGACGACAGTTGATGACTTGGCGAGGCGCATGGGGCTCACTCCGCGGGGTAGATGCGCGCCTTCTTCGCCGCCTCGCGCGCGGCGTCGGCGTGCTCGGACTCGCTCTCGATGGTGATGGTGCTGATCCTGTCGCCCACGGCGATCCGGTCGGCGACCTCGATGCCCTCGATGACCCGGCCGAAGGCGGCGTATGCGCCGTCCAGATGCCTGCACTCCTCGCGGCTGAGGCAGACAAAGAACTGGCTGCCCGCGCTGTCGGGATGGTCGCTGCGGGCCATGGACAGCACGCCGCGATCGTGTGGCACCTCGTCGTTGAGCTCGCGGGGGATGGTGAAGCCCGGTCCGCCGAAGCCGGTGCCCTCGGGACATCCGCCCTGGATGACGAACCGCGGCTCGACGCGGTGGAAGGTCAGGCCATCGTAGAAGCCGGACTCTGCGAGCAGGATGAAGTTACCCGCGGTGATCGGCATCGTCTCGTCGAACAGCTCGGCGACCATGTCGCCCTTGTCGGTCTTGATCCGCACGACAGTGCGGGACGCCGCGTCCTCAGCCGTGTCCTCGGCGACCTCCTCCGGGGCCTCCGCGGCGGTCTCGTCAGCCGGCTGCTCGGCGGGCTCTTCCCTCGGGGGCTCGGTCGGCTGCATGGCCGAGGGGGGAGGTTCTATCTCGTCGGCCGGAGGCGGCGCCTCCTCCGTGCATCCCCCCAGAGTCATCGCGGCGAGCAGGCCGACCGCGAGCGCCAGCACGGCTACTCGATACGCCTCTGCGACATGCGTTCTCATCGGCTCCTCCTGAGAGAGAACTGCGTTTCGTAGCCCGGGCAATCCCGGCCTTGCCCCGCAGGTGCGGGATAGAGGATTCCGCGTAATGGGAGCGAATGCCTGCATTGACAGATCGCATTTGTCCACCGATACAGGGAGGATGAGCGCTATGGTGAGGCCGGGGACGATGGTGGTGTGGGCCCTGGTCGGGGTCATCATGTCTGCAGCCCTGCTTGGGGGCTGTGGCGGATCGGGCGATGAGACGAAGGTGCCCACCGCGACCGCCCGCATCGTCCTGGTGGACGCTCCGGCCAGGCAGATCCGGGAGCTGCACGTGCGCATTAGCGCCATCGAGCTGGTGAACCGGGCGAACGCGGCGGTAAAGCTGCTCGGCACCGATGACCTGCCGCCCGACATCGAGCTCGTCGGCCTGCGCAACAGCCCTCTGGAGTTGGGTCGCGTGGAGGTGCCGGAGGGATTCTACACCGAGGCTCGCGTGCTGCTGAGCGTCGAGCCGAACGCGCATCGGCTTCGCAGCCAAGACGGACGGGTGCATTCGGTTGCTCTGACCTCGGACGATCCCGAGGGCGAGGTGCGTGTCGTGCGCCGCTTCCGAGTGACCGCCGGCGAGGACTTCACGCTTCTGCTCGACTTCGCGGCCGCCGCCTCAGTCTTCCAGCCCGCGCCGGGGGAGCCGTGGCTGATACGCCCCACTGTTTTCGTGCACGCCCTCGACGACCCCATGCCCCGGCTCGGCAGCGCCCAGGGCTCGGTCCTCGACAGGGCCGGTGAGCCGATCCGGCCGGAGCCCGGAACGGCGGTTGGCGTCTACATCTGGCGGGGCAACCTCGAGGGCACGCTGGTGTCCGTCTCCGAGGTGTCCGGCGACGACGGCGGCTTCTCCCTGCCCGCGCTGGTGCCGGGTGACTACACCCTGACTGTGCGCCGCTCGAACAGGCGCTGGGAGCCGGTCGGCGATCCGCTGCCCCTGCTGGTCAACGGCGAGGCCGCCAACTCCATCAGCTTCAGGGTCTGGTCCGGCACTACCACGCGGCGTACCGTCACAGTGGACATGTAGGGGCCGCTTCCCCGGAACGGCGCAGGGCCGCCCGCACGGGCGGCCCTGCGCGCGTGGTGTGCCCTGTCCGCATCGTTCACAGTTCGGCCGCCCACGGCGGTGGTGGTGGCACGTCCAGAGGCACGCAGCCATTGCGCAGCGACTCGGCGCCCTTCACGCCCACCGCCACGCTCATGCGACCGGCGAGCGGCGTCGCGACCGGCTGCTTGCCGGTGAGCAGCATCTGCACGAAGTCGTCCGCGATGACGGGATCCGCTCCCCCGTGGCCGCCCTCGGCGGGCCTGACGTGGTAGGTCCGGTTCGCGAGGAACTCCGGCGAGTTGCCCCTGCGCATGAGCACCTCGATGTCCCCGGTGATGGCGCGGCACTCCATGCGCCCCTTCGTGCCGATGAAGCAGTAGTTGCGCGCGTAGTCCGGGGTGAAGTGGCACTGCAGGTAGGCGGCCATGATGCCCCCATCCAGCTCCATCAGCAGCATGTTGTGGTCCTCGACATCGACCTCCTTGCGGAAGGCGCACTGCTGCCGGGTCTCGGTCACGTAGACGTCCGGGCAGTCGTCGATCTCGTCGCACTCGGTGCAGACGAGGTCGTTGGGCCTGTCGCCGCCGAAGAACTGGAGGCCGCCCATGGCCACCACGCGCGTGGTGTACTGCCCCGTGATCCAGTGGATCATGTCGATGTCGTGCGAGCCCTTCTGGAGCAACAGCGAGGTCGTGTTCTCGCGGGTGGCGTGCCAGTCGTGGTAGTAGAAGTTGCCGCCCTGACCCACGAAGTGCCGCACCCAGACCGCCTTGATCTCCCCGATCACGCCGTCGTCGGCGATCTGCTTCATGGCGTTGAACATGCGCATGTAGCGCATGTTGAAGCCCACCATCAGGTGCCTGCCCGAGCGCCGCCATGCCTCGAGGATCCGGTCGCAGCCCTCGATGGTGATCGCCAGCGGCTTCTCGCAGAAGACGTGCTTGCCGGCGTCCAGCGCGGCCACGGCGTACTCCTCGTGCGTGAAGTCGGGTGAGGTCACCGCGATGGCGTCGATG
>JALGUJ010000091.1 GCA_029820945.1 Candidatus Zipacnadia bacterium
TCAGTATCTCAGCGCGTCGGCCGCGGCCCGGGCGATGTCGCGCCAGTCGGGCGTGGCGGCCTGCTCCAGCACCCGGCTGGCGGGCACCGGCACGTCCAGGGCGGCGACGCGCCTCGGCGGCGCCTCGAGCAGGTCGAAGCACTGCTCCGTGATGCGCGCGGCGATCTCGGCCGCGACGCCGCCGGTGAGGTGGCCCTCCTCCACGACCACGGCGCGCCCGGTGGCCTCGACCGACGCCGCGACCGTCTCAATGTCGAGCGGCGCGAGCGTGCGCAGGTCGATCACCTCAGCGCCGACTTCGTGCTCGGCGAGGGCATCGGCGGCCCGAAGCGCCTCGTCCACCATCCGCGAGTACGCCACGATGGTCACGTCCGCGCCCTCACGGCGCACGGCCGCCTCGCCAAGCGGGATGGTGTACTCGCCCTCGGGCACGGCACCCTTCTGACCGTAGAGCAGCTTGCTCTCGACGAAGACCACCGGATCGTCGCAGCGGATGGCGGACTTGAGCATCCCCTTCGCGTCCTCGGCCGTGGCGGGCGCGGCCACCAGCAGGCCGGGAATGGCCACCAGCCAGCGCTCGAGGCTCTGCGAGTGCGTGGGGCCGTACGAGCGCCCCGCGCCGGCCGGGCAACGCAGCACCAGCGGGATCGTGCACTGCTCGCCGTACTGGTAGCGGAACTTCGCCGCGTGGTTGCAGAGCTGGTCCATGGCGAGCGTCAGGAAGTCCATGAACATCAGCTCGACCACGGGCCGCAGTCCGGTCATCGCCGCACCCACGGCCACACCCACGAAACCGTTCTCGCTGATGGGCGTGTTGCGCACGCGCTCCGCGCCGAAGCGCTCGGCCATGTCGCGCGTGATCTTGAAGGCGCCTCCGTACTCGGCGATGTCCTCGCCAATGAGGATGACGCGCTCATCGCGCGCCATCTCCTCCTCCAGCGCCTCCCGTATTGCGTGCGAGTAGAAGATCTCCCTCATGGGTGAGCCATCAAGCCGCCTTGTGGGTGCTCTGATGGTATTAACAAGCGCAAGCGCGGAAAGGTGCGCCGCTCGCCTGCCGATCCAACGACCGGGCCGACTTCGGCGCTGTTGCCCATGCAACCGCCCCTCAGCACGGCCCCTCCGACGGCAACACCTGGCCCCGGCCCGCGCTCGATCGTTGGCTCCGTTACCTCGGGTCGCAGAACGGTACCAGCCCCGCGACGCCCGGGCGCAGCCGATAGACCGCCCCGGTCTCGACCTCGGTCACGTACAGGTCCATCATGTCCGCACCGCCGAAGGCCACGTTCGTGGGCTTCTCGCCGCCGGCGGGGAGCCTCTCGAGCAGCTCGCCGTCTGGCGAGAAGACGGGCACCGCCCCCACGCCGAAGTGCGCGACGTAGAGGTTGCCCTCGACATCCAGCGCCATGCCGTCGCCGCCGCTGCCGCCGGGGGTCTCGGCGAAGACCTCCGGCTCCCCAAGGCCCCCGTCGTCGCGCACCTCGAAGATCAGCACCTGGTGGCGGCCGGTCTCGGCGAGATAGAGCCGCGAGGCGTCGGCCGTGAGCGCCAGGCCGTTGGGGAAGGCCATGCCGTCGGCCACCACCTCGATGCGCCCGTCGCGCTGCGCGTGGTAGATGACGCCGATGGGGGTCTCGGCGTTCGAGCCGCCGGGACCGGTCATGTAGATCGACCCGTCGGGGTGGAAGACGAGGTCGTTGGGGCTCTGCAGCGGCCGCCCGTCCCACTCGCCCGCGATCTCCACCAGCTCCTCGCCATCGTAGCGCAGGAGCTGCTTGGTCCCGGCCTCGGCGATCCACAGCGTGTTGGTCTCGTCGAAGACCGCTCCGTTGGGCGTGCTGCCCGAGTGCACGTAGTTCTCGGCCACGCCGCCCCGAATGCGCGTGATCCATCCGCTGCCGCACTGTGTGAAGTACAGCTCCCCGTCGGCGTCGAAGCACGGGCCTTCGGGGAAGTCGAAGCCATCCGCCACATTCTCGATCGCCCGGTCCATGAGGCGTGCATCCTCCGTTCAGCGTCCGACCTGTATCTGCTGCTCGCCCGGCCCAACCTGCAACTCGGCTACGCCCTCGACGGCGATGCTCGCGCCCGCCTCGGAGGACACGGTCATGGCGACCTCATCGTCCGTGAAGCGCACGTTCGTGACCGTGACCTCGCCCCGGTTCGGCGCGAGCGTGATCGGCAGCCGCTCGAGCACCACCATCTCGCCCTCCGCCATCTCCACCTGCGTCCTCGCCTCGTCGCCGACCACGGTGGGGAAGTCGCGGTCGGTGAGCATGCCCTCACTGTCGAAGTGCAGCACGCGCGGAAGCGCCCGCTCGCCGTGCCAGCCGTAGCTGCCCGAATGCGTCACCACGATGCGCTCCGCGCCCAGGAGGTAGCCGGGGTGCAGCTCGATGGGCGTGAAGGGGAAGAGGTGCGGCTGGACCTGGTGCTCGTAGCCGAGCCAGTGCGTGGCGACCGGCAGACTCGCCTGGTTAACCACGCGCACGAAGCGGTCGAAGCTCTGATAGCCGCTCAGGTAGCCCAGCGGCGTGTCCAGCAGGCCTTCATACCACCAGACATCGTTGTGCTGCTCCTCGACCATGCGCGGGACCCGCAGCTCGATCAGGCGCCGGATGCTGGTCGGCCCGTTGCCCATGACCACGCCCCCGCGCTCGTAGGCCCGCTCCACGACCGCCACGCGGTGCCCGGCGCCGGCGATCGACTGAACGGCGACCTGATGATCCACCTCGTAGGTCTCCATGTCCAGCGCGCAGGAGTAGCCGTCGCCGGAGGCGTGCGAGATCAGCGGCGAACCGTAGCCGGTGGTCTCCATCTCGTCCCAGTAGAGCCCGTCCACGCCCATCTGGTCGAAGTACTCGTCCACGGCATCAAGCATGGCCCTCCCGAACGAGTTCTCGAGCGTGGCGAGCATGCTCCAGGTGAGCGAGTAGCGGCCGCCCCACTCGGTAGAGCGCTGCCGGCCGGCGGAGTTCGTCAGGCGGCTGTCGGGGTAGCGCTCGTTCGCGTCCGGGTAGCTGTCGCGCTGGGTGTCGTAGTAGACCAGGCAGGTGCAGCCCGGCCGCGCCTGATGCAGCTTCTCGATCGCCAGGCGCAGGCGCCGGCGGAAGTCGGCCCAGTCCTCGTCGAGCACGTAGGTGCCGAAGCCGATGGTCTTCTGCTCCTTGGGGTCATTCTTGCGGTCCACCCAGCCGCCGCAGTAGACGAGGTAGTCGATGCAGCGCTCGTCGAGCTGCGCGCGCAGATCCTCGATCGGCGTCTCGATAACCGTGTCGGGGCTGAAGAACCCCCACGGGCCGGGCGTGAGGTAGTTCGAGCCCCAGTCCTCGCGCACGGCGTTGATGAAGTCGAAGTAGTCCTCGGAGGCAATCGGGTAGACGGACCAGCGCAGCGTATATTCGCCACCCTCAGGCAGCCAGAGCATCTCCATGCGCATTCCGGTGGCGTTCTCGTCGGCGTCGTAGTGCAGCCAGGCCTGGTTGCGGTAGACGTCATCCTCGCAGATGATGCCGATCCCGTGGCCCTCGCCGGCGACGTAGACCGAGGGGTTGCCCGGCGAGTAGTAGCGGTCTCGCGACGGGTCGGCGCTGCCCGCGATGTGGATGCGCCGGTCATCCTCCAGCACAACGCGGTTGTCCACGATCAGCCCCAGGTCACGGTCGCGCAGGTTGACATAGGTATCGGCGACCTCCACCTTGCCCTCGCCCACGGTGATCGAGCGCCGGAGCTCATAGTCCGGTCCGCGTCCGACGATTAGCGGGTCCTGGCCCACGCGCAGGGAGGTGCTCCAACCCGGCTGGCCCGCCGCGGTCGGCTCGGGCGCGGCCTCCAGGCGGTTGAAGCCGCCGCCGGGGTAGCTGATCAGGGTCTCGAAGGGGTAGCGCACGCCATCGACCGTGATCTCGAAGCCGCCGGCGTTGAAGCCCCCGGCCTCGTACCCGGCGGGCCCGGCGCAGGGCTCTCCGCGGTTCACCGGCTGCGTCATGACGTCTCCGGCGCGCGAGACCGGGCTCTCTCCGTCCCGAACGTTAAGGCGCATCATGCCGATGATCAGCGAGAGGTCGCCGCCGACGCGCGCGGCCAGCCCCGGCGTGCCCAGGTGCCTAATCTCGATGGTGTTGTCGGCATCGGCGCGCAGCAGGTCGGTGATGTCGAGGACGAACCGGTAGGCCTCGCCACCGTAGCGAGGGTCGTGGTCGCACACCTCGAAGTCTGGCGCGTAGACCACGCGCCACTGCCCGCTCTCCTGCCACAGCAGCGTCAGCTCGGGGCTATGCTGGAAGCTCGGCGGCTTGTTCATCAGGCGGCCGATCCGGCGGGTCCTCGCTCCCGTGACCGGCGTGCCATTGACGTGGATCTCCATCATATAGGTCGAGCCGGAGGGGGAGGGTGCGTCCGTGCGGACCGTCAGCTCAAGCAGCGCGGTCTTCCCCTCGGTCCCGACGGGCGCGAGCGTCCACTCTCGCGCGGAGGCCACCTCGACCTCCGTGGGCTCGGCCACGATCTCAACCGTCTCCGTCAGAGACCAGGCGGGCGCCACGGCCATCATCCCCAGCATCGCGCAGATGATCGCTCTCACTGCTCATCGCCTCCAGGCCGGGCCACCTCGAACGCGCCACAGCTCGGCGGGTCGGGGCGCGAGACGCCATGGAAGTCGTGCGTGACCGCCGGCCGCACGGCGGTGGCGCTCAGCGTCTCAGCCGTGCCTGCGCCCGCGGCGGGCGAGTCGGCCAGGATGCGGTAGTCGCCCGCGCTGGCGTCGATGAAGCGCGGCGCGATCTCGGCCAGCGTGCTGTGCGGGTCGAAGCCCGCCTCGCGCCACTGCTCCCAGGTGCTGATCTCGGGCGTGTTGCCGGTGCGCGCGGTGAGCCAGTTGCGCGGCTCGGGCATCAGGTACACGAACCAGTCCGGGCGGAGCTGGTGGATGTCCTGCTCGGGAGTCTCGCCCATCGACTCGTACATGTCGCTCTGAGCGACCGCCGAGTGCAGCAGGCAGTTGCGGAAGAAGGTCGGGCCCTCGCGGTAGTGCATCACGTGGAAGTAGCCCTTGTTGCGGGTGAAGACGTAGGTCTCGTGCACGCGCCAGTTCTCCCAGCCGACGTGGTAGTCCGTGAGGCTGGAGTCAACGTAGAGGTTGTTGCACCACAGCAGCGCGCAGGAGGCGCTGCCCTCCGCCCCGTCGGTCTTCACGCGATGGCAGTCGCGGAAGACGCAGCGCTCGATGCGGTGCAGATGGTCCTGATACGCCGCGTCGTTGCGGCGGTGCGAGTCGTCGATGGCCGAGTCGGCCTCCCAGTTCTCGAACCAGCAGTTGAAGACGATGCCGTCGGCCGGGGCGTGGAAGCCGATGGCGTCGTGGTTGTGAATAGGGTCGGTGAGGCCGTAGTCGTGGAAGTAGCAGTTCTGGATCACGCCGAACACGAGATCGTTGGCGTCATCGCGGTAGATGTAGCGCTGGCGGCCCGTCTCGGGCTGGAACCCCGCCCCGTTGTTGACGAAGATGCCCTGGGCGCAGCGATAGCCGTCGCCGAAGTCCATCCCCGCGATCTCGACACCATCGACGAAGTACTCCCTGCAGCCCTCGATGCGAATGAATGGCTTCCCGCAGGTGCCGGCGAGGTAGCAGTCGCGGATCTCGACGCGCCCGCAGCTCTCGAAGAAGAAGGTCGATGACGCGCGCCAGTCGGGGTGGTTCTGGATCACCGCCATGTCCTCGATGACGATGTGCCCGCAGTTGCGGAAGTAATAGAGCGTGTGGCGGTACTTGTCGCACTCGGAGCTCTCCCAGCTCACGCGAAGCCGCTCGCCGGAGAGCGTGACCTCGTCCTCCTCGATGAATGTGCGCCGGACGTCCTCGCCCGCCACGTCCCGGAAGTCATAGCCCGCCGGGTCGTGAGCGGCCAGATCCCGGCCGGTCGGCAGATCCGACCAGTCGGACTGGTAGGTCTGCGAGTACTTGCCGTGTTCGGCGACCAGCTCATCGCCCCACGCGCGCGCGGCCGGTAGCAGCCCCATCAGGGCCAGGGACAGGAGCATCGTGCGCCTCCCGGTGTGTCGGCTACGTCGGGGAGATCAGTGCCGTGGCCTGGACGGCGATGCCCTCGCCGCGGCCCTCAAAGCCCAGGTGCTCGGTGGTGGTCGCCTTGACGCTGACCGCCTCCACGGCCAGCCCGAGCGCGAAGGCGACGTTCCGGCGCATCTGCGGGATGTGCGGGGCCAGCCTCGGCCGCTCGCAGATCACCGTCGCATCGACGTTGGCAGGCCGCCAGCCCACGTCGGCGAGCATCTCGGCCACGCGCGCGGCCAGCTCCGCGCTGTCGGCGCCGGCCAGCTCGGGGTCGCTGTCGGGGAAGTGCAGGCCGATGTCGCCCAGCGCCGCCGCCCCCAGCAGGGCATCGGAGATGGCGTGAAAGAGCACGTCGGCGTCGGAATGGCCGGCCAGGCCCCGGTCGGACTCGATATGCACGCCTCCCACGATGAGCTCCCGCCCCTCCGCGAAGGCGTGGACGTCGTAGCCGGTCCCGACGCGCAACGAGACGGGCTCGGCGCCCTCGCGGCGGCGCAGGATCCAGTGGGCGCGCGCCAGGTCCTCGCGCGTGGTGACCTTCAGATTGTCTGGATGGCCCTCGCTGACGTAGACGGGATGCCCCATGCGCTCGACCAGCGAGGCGTCATCGGTGACGTCCATGCCCTCGGCCTCGGCTCGCTCATAGGCCTCGATGAGCAGCTCGTAGCGGAAGGTCTGCGGGGTCTGCGCGTGGTAGAGGACACCCCTGGGCGGCGTGGCCTCGATGCGCCCGCGGTCATCGCAACGCTTGATGGTGTCGATGGCGGGCACCGCCGCGACGGCCGCGCCCCTCTCGCGCGCCACCTCGATGGATCGCTCGATGGTGTCGGGGGCCACCAGCGGGCGGGCGCCGTCGTGGATGCAGACTATCTCCGGCCATACGCCGCGTAGCGCATCGAGTCCCGCGCGCACCGATTCCGGGCGCTCCTTGCCGCCCGCCACGACTGCGCAGACGCGGTCGTGCCCGCCGTCCTCCACGATGCGCCGGGCGTCATCGAGGTAGTCGGGGGCCGCCACCAGCGCGATGGCCTCGATGAGATCGCACTCGCGGTAGGCGCAGAGCGACCAGTCAAGCATCGGGCGGCCACCCAGCGACACGTAGACCTTGGGGAGGCCGCCCCCGAACCTCGTGCCCCGCCCCGCTGCAGCGATAACGGCCGCCGCCTGGGACACCGCCTAGTCGCCCTCCTCCTCATTGGCCCTGCCGCGCACCTCGGCGAAGAGCATCTTGCCCGCGTTCGTCTGCAGCACGCTGGTGACCATGACCACGAGCGTCTCGCCCACCATGCGGGAGGCATTCTCGACCACGACCATGGTGCCGTCGTCGAGGTAGCCGACGCCCTGGCCGGGCTCCTTGCCCTCCTTGATGATGGTGACCGTGACCTCCTCGCCGGGCAGGAAGGTGGGTCGCATGGCCCCGGCCAGCTCGTTGACGTTGAGCACGCGCACGCCCTGCAGGCTGGCGATCCGGTTCACGGAGTAGTCGTTGGTGATCACCGCCGAGCCCGTGCGGGCGGCGAGGTTGACCAGACGCGCGTCCACCTCCATGTGCTCCCGCGGCGGGTTGGGGTCATGGTAGATGATCACGTCCGCATCATTGAGCGCCTTGAGCCGGTTCAGCACGTCGAGGCCGCGCCGGCCCCGCTCGCGCTTGAGCCCCTCGGCGGAGTCAGCGATGTGGCGCAGCTCCTGGAGGATGAAGTTCGGGATGCAGATGGGGCCCTCGATGAAGCCCGCCGCGCAGATGTCGTAGATGCGCCCGTCGATGATGATGTTGGTGTCCAGCATCTTCGTCCCCGGGGGGAGGCTCGACTCAGCGCTCTTGCCCAACTGCGCCAGCCCGGGGAAGACGTAGACGAGCTGCTCCTTGGCGCTCATGGCGAAGATGACGCCGAGGATCGAGCCGATGATGCTGACGAAGATCTGGATGGGCAGCCCGTAGGGCAGCGAAGACAGGGGAATGGTCGCCAGCAGCGCCACCGCCAGCCCGATGATAACGCCGACGACGGCGGCCATCTTGTCCAGCAGCGGCACGGCTTCCATGTGCTGCAGCCACCCGATCAGCTTCCGAAACAGGAAGAGGGAGACCAGGAACCCGACAAGCCCAAAGAGAGTGTTGACCCCGACCAGGAACAGCGTCATATCGGTGTCGGCCTCTGTACCCAGGAGTCTCGCTCCGAGGCGTTCCCCGACCCAGTGTCCGACGGTGACAAAGCCAGAGGTAATCGCGGCGACGAAAAGGAACCACAGCCAACGAATGAGCATGTATGAGCGTCCTCTCCGCGCCCGGTGGCTGTTCGCAGTCGCCGCCGGGCGCTCAAATGTGTAGTACGCTGGCGCAAACGTACATGATTACCCCTATTGCGTATTCGCCCATGTGGCGCTGAGTTCCTGCATTGGAGTATGCGAAACCGCCGCCGACCCGCGCGGGCCGGCGGCGATTGCTCATGTTGTTCGGCCCGGCGCCGCCGCGCGCTCAGGCCGGGTGCGGGCTGACCGCCGCTTCCACGAAGCGGAAGGTAACCTGCCCCTCGTCGTCGAGGTCGCCGACGATCTCGCAGCCGGGCGGGGCCTCGCAGGCCAGGATCTGCTCGGCAAGGGGATCCTCGATCAGGGCCCTGATCTCTCGCCGCAGCGGCCGCGCCCCCATGGACCGGTCGAAGCCCTTCTCGGCCAGCAGCTCCTCGAGCTCCTCAGTGATGCTCAGATGGATCTCGTGCTCGGCCAGCCGGTCGTTGAGGTAGCCGATCTCGAGCTGGACGATGTCGCGGATCTGCTGCTGAGTCAGTGAGTGGAAGACTACCACGTCGTCCACCCGGTTGAGGAACTCGGGACTGAATGTCTTGCGCAGCTCGTCGGTGACCTTCGACTTCATGCGCTCGTACTCGCGGCGCTGCTGGTCGGCGCCCTGCTCGACGCGCTCGGTGGTGAAGCCCATCCTGGTGTCTTCGCTGATCGTGCGCGCGCCGACGTTGCTGGTCATGATAACGACGGTGTTCTTGAAGTCCACCGTGCGGCCCTGCGCGTCGGTGAGCCGGCCGTCCTCCATGATCTGCAGCAGGATGCTGAAGACCTCCGGGTGGGCCTTCTCGATCTCGTCGAAGAGCACGACCGAATAGGGCCGCCGCCGCACCGCCTCGGAGAGCTGGCCGGCCTCCTCGTAGCCCACGTAGCCGGGAGGGGCGCCGATCAGGCGCGACACCGCGAACCGCTCCATGTACTCGGACATGTCGATGCGCACGAGCGCGTCCTCGTCGCCGAAGAGGTAGGCCGCCAGCACGCGGGCCAGCAGCGTCTTCCCCACGCCGGTCGGACCCAGGAACATGAATGAGCCGATCGGCCGGCGCGGATCCTTCACGCCCGCGCGGGCGCGGCGGACCGCCTTGGCCACGGTGGCGATGGACTCGTCCTGGCCCACCACGCGCTCCTTGAGCGCGCTCTCCATGTGCAGGAGCCGCTCGGACTCCTGCTGGGAGAGCTGCGTCACGGGCACGCCGGTCCAGGTGGAGACGATCTCGGCGATGTCCTGCCGAACCACCTCGGGCCGTGGCTCATCCTCCATGCGCGGCTCCAGGCCCGGCGCCTCCTCCTCCGCGAAGTAGACCAGGTCGTCGGCCTCCTCGCCGATGTCGGGCGGGAAGGGCTCGTCGAAGTCGGCGGCCCTCTCGCTCCGCTCGCGGTAGGAGCGCAGCTTGACGCGAGAGCCGGCCTCGTCGATCAGGTCGATCGCCTTGTCCGGCAGCGCCCGGTCGGTGATATAGCGGCTGGACAGGTCCACGGCCGCGTTGAGGGCCTCGTCGGTGAGGTCAACCTGGTGGAAGTCCTCGTAGCGGCTCTTGATGCCGTAGAGGATGTCGAGCGTCTCCTCGGCCGTGGGCTCCTCGACGCGGACGGCCTGGAAGCGGCGCTCCAGCGACGGCGTCTTCTCGACGTGCTTGCGGTACTCGTCGGGCGTGGTCGCCCCGATGCACTGCAGCTCGCCGCGGGACAGCGCCGGCTTGAGGATGTTCGACGCGTCCATGGCGCCCTCGGCCGCGCCGGTGCCCACGATGGTGTGCAGCTCGTCGATGAAGATGATGATGCGGCCGCGAGCGCTGCGGATCTCCTCCATGACGCGCTTCATGCGCTCCTCGAACTCGCCGCGGTACTTCGTGCCCGCCACCAGGCTGGCCAGGTCCAGCGCCACCAGCCGCCGGTTCCGCAGCGGCTCGGGCACGTCGTCGGACGCGATGCGCTGAGCCAGGCCCTCGGCGATCGCGGTCTTGCCCACGCCCGCGTCGCCGATCAGGCACGGGTTGTTCTTGGTGCGGCGGCAGAGGATCTGGGTCACCCGCTCCAGCTCCAACTCGCGGCCGATGATGGGGTCCAACTCGCCCTCGCGGGCCAGCTCGGTCAGGTCGCGGCTGAAGTGGTCGAGCGTCGGGGTGTCGCTGGGCTCCTCCGCCTCCTCGCCGCCGCGGTTCTGCGCCAGTTGCAGGATGGCCTGGCGCACCCGCGCGGCGTTGACCCCGTGGCGGCGCAGGGTTCGGTAGGCCGCACCGCGCCCCTCGCGGGCCAGCCCCAGGAGGATATGCTCGGTCCCGATATGGTGATCGCTCAGCTCGCGGGCCTGCGCGTAGGCAAGCTGCAGAACCCGCTGAGCCTCAGGCGTGAACGAGATCTCATTCGAGGGTTGATCCTCGGAGCCCATGTCGATGTTGCGCCGCAGGTCGGCTCGGAGTTGGCCGAGATCGACGTTGAGCGATGCCAGGATCTCAGCCGCGATGCCCTCACCCAGCCGGATCAGGCCGAGCAGCAGATGCTCGGTGCCGATGAGGTGCATGCGCATCTGAGAGGCCTCATCATGGGCGATGAGTATGGCCCTCCGCGCGCGATGTGTGAATCGTTGCCACAATTCCATGCTGCGTCTGACTCCTTGTCTTCAGACTGCGCTGCAAACATCAAGCTCCGCATCTGCCTCGACAAGTCCTGACCGTGCGACGCACGCGGCGGTTCACGTCGCCTTCGACCCCGGCCGCCGCGCACACCTCCCCAGTCCTGCGCGCCGGGGCGGGAGAGGATGGCGCGGCGCGCGCATGGTGGCCGCACGTGCCCGGCCCGCGCGCTGCCCACTGCCTCCCCTTAGCCGCCCCTCAGTGAAATGCTCCGGGGGAGGCCCGCCTGAGATCCGGCGGTCCGTCCGCTTGCCAAGCGCTCTTCGTCGATGCCGCCGCCGCAGCGGTCGAGTCAGACTATCTATTCCCGAGGGCGACGGCTGTTAGTCGTAAATCGGCGTGCCTTCGGACTTCGTCAGCTCGCGGAACCTATCTAGTAGACGTCTGGTGGTGCGGCCAGGTTTCCCATCCCCGATTTGGCGTCCGTCCACCTTCACCACCGGCACCAGCTCCGCGGCGGTGCCGGTCAGGAAGCACTCATCGGCGGTATAGACCTCCGTGATGGGGAACAGCTTCTCCGTCACCCGGATGCCCTCGTCCTCAGCCAGCTCCATCACCACAGCCCTCGTGATGCCGTCGAGGATCCCGGCCTCCACCGGCGGCGTCACCAGCCCGTCACCCATCACGATGAAGATGTTGTCGCCCGTGCACTCCGAGACCAGGCCCTGGTTCGTCAGCATGATGCCCTCTTGCACATCGGCCAGGATGCACTCGATCTTGGCGAGGATGTTGTTGAGGTAGTTCAGGGACTTGATGCCCGGATCGAGGCTGGCCGGTGAGTTCCGGCGCGTCGAGACCGTGATGAGCGGCAGGCCCGTCTCGTAGAGCTCCTCGGGGTAGAGCTGGATGTTGGCGGCGATGATGACGATGCTGGGATTGGCGCACTTGCGCGGATCGAGCCCGAGGTCGCCCTCGCCGCGCGTGACGAGCATGCGGATGTATCCGTCGCGCACCTCGTTGGCGCGGCAGGTCTCCACGGTCGCCTCGATCAGCTCCTCGCTGCTGAGCGGGATCTCCAGCATGATGGCACGCGCTGAGCGCTCCAGGCGCTCGATGTGCTCCTCGAGACGGAAGACGCGACCGTTGTAGGCCCTAATCCCCTCGAAGACGCCATCTCCGTAGAGGAGCCCGTGATCGTACACGGATACCTTCGCCTGATCGCGCTCGACAAGCTCGCCGTCGAGATAGATGAGCTGTGCCATCAGCAGTCGCTCCCGTCCGCGGCCCGCCGCGGCCCGCCGGAGGGCCCCGACCCCCGCATGACGCTTCGGGGCGCGGCCTCTCCCACATGCCCCGTAGCTTAATACGCACTTGAACCGGCGGCTGTGACACCGCCGGTTACTTATTTCAATTGTAGCACACCATACTCCTGCCTCGCAACTGTGCGCGGGGCAGGCGGCAGCATCCAGATTCCTGTGGATGACAGACGGACGCCCTCATCCGCAGGTCGTTGCTCTGCAGGCGTTCGCGCCGCAACGGGGTTGGCCTCACCCCCCCGTCCCTCCCGCCCGGGAGCGGGATGCGCAGGCACGGGACGTCGCCGCTCGGTGCGCGCATCCACACGAATCTGGATGCTGCCCGTGGGGAATGCGCAGCGGCCGGGAGCGGGCGCGTGAGCGCGTGAGCCCGTGGCCTCCGAATTCGTGCGTGACGCGGTTTGCGGCGGCTGTCGGGGGGGGAATGTTGTCTCCTGTGGCGGAGCGCGTAGGGCGCTTCGCCACAGACGACGGGCCCCGCCCCGGCAGCAACGCCCGGCCGCTTTGCCGGCGGCAACGATGCTCCATCGCAAGGATCACTGCCCCGCGGCTGAGTGCATTGCACAAAGGCCCGCCGGCGGGAGCCCGTCGTCACCATCCCTGCCCATCCGCCGCCTCCTGTGCCTCGAGGCGTTGCACCTCCTCCAGCGCCTCGCGAGCGGCCCGCAGCTCCATCTCGACCTCGTCAACGACCTCCGAGGCCTGCGGGAGCTCGACCTCCGGGCTCGATGAGCTCGCCACCTGAAGCCGCGCGCCGTCCACCGTCGCCTCGATGCGCTCGAGCCGGGCCAGGCAGAGCTCCCGGCGGCGGCGGCTCCGCGCGATCAGGCCCTCGATGCGCTGGCGTGTCGTGCGCGCGGCCTCGACCTCCTCGCGCAGCCGAACGTCGGGGAGAGGATGGTCCGCGCCGTCAACGCGCCCGCCACGGACCTCGCGCTCGGCCCGGCGCAGGCGCAGGACCAGGTCCGCCAGCTCGCCGGCCCGCCGCCCCATCTCGGGCGCGCGATGGGCCAGGTCGGCGTAGACGCCGCCGGCGCGCTGGGCCTCCCGCGCGAGCTTCCGGCACTTGCGCGCGATCCTGCGGCCCTGCGCGCGCACGCCGCGGTCCGAGGGGCACTCGCCGGATGCGCCCGAGGTCAGCCAGCGCAGCAGCAGTGCCCCGATGCCGCCCACCCCCGCGACCCCCAGCAGCATGGTGGAGAGGAAGTTGGTCAGCGAGGCGGCCGCGTGGCCTGTGGAGACGAGCCCGGCCGCCACCGCCAGCACCAGCGCCGACGCGCCGAGGAGCCCCATCTCCGCCGGCTCCGCCGCATCCAGCAGTTCCCGCGGCGACGCCCTCCCATGCCTCGCCGGGAGCCGCCGGTCCTGCGCGCCAGGAGCGATGCGCGACAGGACCAGGTAGAGCGCCAGGGCGATGATCGCCCACGCGGAGAGGACGATCGGCCCAAGCACGGGCACGGCCAGCGCCGCGAGCAACAGCAGCGCTCCCAGGATGATGCCGACGACCGCGGCGACCATGCAGCCGCCCGCGACCGAGACGAGCTTGCGGAGCATCGCGCACGTCTCCCCCGTAGAGATGGAGGCCATCCGTTGAGGACTCGTGGAGGATGTTCGGCGCGGTCGTGGCCGGTCCCTGCCCCGCCTACCCGCCCAGGTTCACGTAGTAGCGAAACGAGATCACGGGGTCGATGAAGTAGTTGATGATGATGCGCCAGAGGATGCCGCCGATGAGCACGTGGCCGAAGAAGAGCCCCAGGAAGGCGGGGACGACGTTGCGGTAGGCCGGCAGGCCGCCGTAGCGCAGCGTCAGGCGCTGGGCGAGCCAGGCGATGAGGAATGGCCCCCAGTAGGGGGTCCAGTCGCCGTAGAGCGTGCCCAGGATGATGCCCAGGGGGTGAAAGGGGAAGCTGGAGATCATGGTGCGCGCCCAGGTCACGATCACGGTCAGCGCAAAGCCCGCACCGTAGAAGCCCGCGCGCGTCCGGTCGGGGCCCTGCGGGCTGTCCAGAGCGGTATCGAGCAGGCGGTAGTTGCCCCTCGACCAGTTCAGCGCCCAGGAGCGGCCCGCGCGGCCCGTCTTGGCGCCGATCAGGCCCTGGCCGTATCGGTAGCCCACGTCCAGGTGGTACCAGTAGGTCAGGGCCAGAGCGAGCACGCACATGGCCAGCATCAGCCAGGCGAAGCTGCTGCGGCGCGCCCGCACGAAGTCGGAGAGCTTCAGCCCGTCGGCGAAGGCCTGGCCGGCGCTGTGGGCGAAGACGGTGCGGCCAATCCAGAAGAGGGCGTAGTAGAGGATCATCGACTGCGGGCTGCCGTAGCCCCGGATAAAGCGCGTGCCCATGAGGTGAATGGGGACGATGGTGTCGAAGCCGTACGGGTGGGTCCACAGCACCGGCGGGCCT
This sequence comes from Candidatus Zipacnadia bacterium, assembly GCA_029820945.1. Taxonomy (GTDB): domain Bacteria; phylum Armatimonadota; class Zipacnadia; order Zipacnadales; family UBA5352; genus JALGUJ01. The sequence continues at coordinate 14,663 of JALGUJ010000091.1, forward strand.
GCCTCGGCGCGGATGCGCGCGGCGACGAGCACGAACATGTACAGCGAGGCGAAGTAGGCGAGCAGTGTCCCGACGCGGATGCCCGCGTGGTGCAGCATCCACATCAGCACGGCGGTGCCGGCGACCAGGCCGATGAGTTGAGTGCGATAGGACATCGGCTCGCCCTCGTCGTACTCTCGAGGCCCCGCGATGATGCTGCGGGCGACGCGGCGCAGGTGGGGCCGGGCGGCCCAGAGCATGAAGCCGGTGAAGGCGATGCAGCTCCCCGCACTGACCTCCTGGTAGAAGGGGAAGCCCGCGCCGCGGTAGCCGAACTCGCGGCCGGTCGTCTTCACCAGCTTCATCAGCAGGTAGGTCGCGAGCGCGGTCGCCAGCACCTCTCCCGATACCAGATACGAGAGCCCCCAGACCTCGAGCGAGAAGGAGAAGTTGAGCGGCCGGAAGTGGCGGAACGCCCCCTCCGTAATCCCCTGGGCCACGCGGATGGTCCTGCGGATCTCCGGGAAACCGGGGTAGAAGGCGTGCGCGATGTTGATGCCGTTGAACAGCGCGGCGGCGCCGAAGCCGATCCACATGACCGGGTTCCGGAAGAAGCTCACGCCCATCGATGAGCCCGAGAACCCGCCGGTGATCTCGAGCGGGAGGAACAGCATCGGGTAGGTCAGGCGCTCGTTCTCGCTCCACTGCTTGTGGAAGACGGCCACCAGGCACAGCACGGAGAAGATGAGCACGAGGCTGAAGGCGCCCCACCAGCCCAGCGGCACCCACCACTGGTCCCACGGCACGCGGCCGCTGGCGGTGCCCTCGAAGAAGCCCTTGACCACCCAGGTGTCGTGCGGGATGTAGAAGCTTGGGTAGTGCTCGAACAGCTCGCGGTAGCCGTCGGTGTCGGTTCCATAGTACTTGGGGAACATGAGGTAGTGCAGGATGTAGCCGCCCCGCTCCATAGCCAGGGACGCGGCCAGCGAGGCATAGATGAGCAGGCGCTCGCCGCGGGACAGCGGAGCCAGGAAGCTCGGCAGGCGGACGCGACGCCACAGCCGCGATATGGCGCCGTTCCAGCCCTCGATGAGCAGCAGGAACAGGAGCGCCGGCGCGGGAGGGACGACGTATGGCACCCAGCAGATGCGCACGTAGCCCAGGCGCGTGATGCCGATGTAGGTGGCCACGGTCAGCGCGATGGAAATGAAGACCGCCCGGAGCGTGATGTCCCGGATGCCGGTCGGCGCCTCCCCGCGGCGGTCGTCGGCACGCTCGGCCTGGCGCGCAGGCTGGCTCATCGCGCGGCTCCCGATGGCTCTGGTGGAGGGGTACGGGGCGGCGCATTCGCCCCTGTCGGCCAAATCACCTGCCGCCCGCGCTGAACCTGGCGGGGAGGCCGGGCGTCTGTGCCAACGAACCCCACTTCCGCAGGAGGTGCTCGCCTTGGCCGCTGAGAGGGTGCTCATCACCGTCGCGGTGGTTGCTGTGCTGTGCGCCACCAGCCTCCCCGTCCTCGCCGCGCCCGGCGAAGGTGGCGGACGGGACGCAGGCGCCTTCTTCGACAGGCACGATGCCAACGGAGATGGAAAGATCGACCAGGACGAATTCCAGGGCCGCGAGCAGGCGTTCACGCGCCTGGACGCGAATGGCGACGGAACGATCACGCGCGACGAGGTCGGTCGCGGGCGTGGGCAGGGAGCGCGCGGCATGGGCGGCCAGATGGCCCCGGCAGAGCGGTGGCGGCAGGCGCTTGAGCGCTTCGACCAGGACAACGACGGCACGATCAGCGCCGACGAGTTCCATGGGCCCGAGAGGGTCTTCGCCCTTCTGGACCAGGACGGCGATGGCGCGGTGACTGAGGCCGAGGCCACGCGTTTCGGCGGCGCGCGCGGCGATCGCCCCCACTTTGGGCGGCGCGATGCCGATGCGGGCGCGGGCAACCGCTGGAACAGGATGCTGGCCAACTTTGACGACGACGGCGATGGCGTCATCTCCCGGGAGGAATGGCAGGGGCGCCCTGAGATGTTCGACCGGCTCGACCCCGACGGCGACGGTGTCATCACCGAAGAGGATATCAAGCACCTGCAGGACAGGCCCGCGGCCCGTCCAGATCCCGCCGCTCTGGTCATCGGGATGATGGACAAGAATGGGGATGGCGCCGTCTCACAGACCGAGTGGGTGGACTTCTTCACCGCCACCGACGAGGATGCGGACGGCCTGCTCACGCACACCGAGCTGATCAAGCAGTTCCAGAGCGCGCTCCGGCCCAAGCCTCAGCCGGCGCCTGCAGAGGACGAGTTCTGACCGCTGGTCCTGCGTCGCACCAGACGCAACGCGCGGCCCCGGGTCTTCCTCCCCCGGGGCCGCGCCTCGTTCTGCCCGCGCAGGGCAGGTGTCCCGCCGGAACGCGGCGAAGCGGCGGGCAGTCGCGTGCGGACCCGACGCCTGGAGGTGGCCCGATGCCGCGTCTGATCGCCCTCGCGCTGATGGCCCTCTGTGTCGCGTCGGGGGCAGAGGCCGCCAATGCCACTCTCGTGGCCGATGGCGAGCCGGCGGCGGCCATCGTCACCGGCCCCGATCCGTCCGAGACGGTCGCCCTCGCCGCCGCTGAGCTGGCGCACTACCTGGAGCGGATGTCCGGCGCGGAGTTGGAGGTCGTGGACGCGGCTGAGGAGGGCCGGCCCGCGCTGCTGCTGGGCGCGGACGCCGTGGCGAGCCACGCATCTGACGTGGACCTCGCGGGGGTCGGACCGGAAGGCCGCCTGCTGCGCACGCTTGACGATGGCCGGCTCGTGGTGGCCGGCCGCACCGACCTCGGGACGCTCAACGCCGCCTACGACCTGCTGCACCTGCTCGGCGTGCGCTGGTTCATGCCGGGGGAGGCCGGCGAGCATGTCCCGCGCGCCGAGACGGTGACCGTGCCCGAGATCGACGAGACGTTCGAGCCGTCCATGGCCTACCGCCGCATCTGGTCGGCGGCGAACCGCCTGCCGCCTCAGCAGCGCGACGAGTACGGTGCCTGGCAGCGGCGCAGCCACATGCCGGGCTACTTCAACGGCTCGATGGGCCACGCCTACAGCAATGTCTGCGATCCGCGCGAGCGCGGGCCGTTCAAGGAGCATCCCGAGTACTTCTCGCTGATCGATGGCAGGCGCGTGGCGCGCAGCCAGATCTGCACCACCAACCCCGAGGTCATCCAGCGGGCCATCGCCTACGCCCTCGACTACTTCGAGCGCAACCCCGACCACCTGATGGTCTCGCTCTCGCCCAACGACGGCTACAACTGGTGCGAGTGCGAGCGGTGCCGGGCCGGGGGCAGCATGTCCGACAATGCGCTGATGCTGGCGAACCACGTGGCGGATGCGCTCGCCGAGCAGATGCCGGGCAAGTACGTCGCGATGTACGCCTATGCGCCCACCTCACCCCCGCCGGGCGTCGAGGCGCGAGAGAACGTGGTGATCTGGATCGCGACCGCCTTCATCCGGGGCGAATTCACGCTCCCCCAGCTCATCGAGGGCTGGGCCGAGAAGTGCCATCACATCGGCATTCGCACCTACTACTCGGTGTGCCCGTGGTCGTGGGAGATGCCGCGCTACGACCCGCAGAAGCTGGCCGATGACCTGCACTACTGGAAGATGAACAAGGCGATCGGCGTGAGCGCCGAGTCGGAGGACAACTTCGGCTCGCGCGGGCCGCGCTACTGGATCGCCTCGCAGCTCATGTACGACCTCGACCGGCCGCTGGAGGAACTGCTCGACGACTACTACCGGGCCTGCTGGGGCGCCGCCGCGCCCGCGATGCGGGAGTACTGGGGCCGCTGGGGGGGCGGGCAGCCGGTCACCGGCGAGCGGCTGGCCATGGCGCTGCGGGACCTGCAGCGCGCCGATGAGCTGGCGCAGACCGATGAGGTCCGCCGCCGCGTCATGATGATGAAGGCCTACCTGCACTACCTGCGGCTCTACCGCGAGTGGGGCAGGGCCCCGGGCGAGCAGAGGACCGAGGCGCTGGGGCGCTGCATGACCTACGCGTTCGCCATCGCGCCATTCCACATGATCCACGCGCCAAACGTGTTCTACCGCATCGTGGGCAAGCCGAACAACCGGCTGCTCGACATCCCCGAGGAGACGCTGAAGCAGTGGCGTTCGGTCGAGCTGATGGACCCCTTCGACCCGGCGACGGCCGAGCGCGTGGAGGCCGACTTCCAGCAGGACCTGCAGGACTACAAGCCGCTGAACATCGAACGCGTCGGGTACTCCGAGGACCTGACACCGGTGGCTCCAGAGGCCGAGGGCCCCACCGCGACACCGGCGTATCGCGGCGAGAACCGGGCGTACGTGGTGGCGCCCGAGGACGGCGTGGTGCGCCTCGCGGCCACCACCGGGCTGGTGCGCGAGCATCCGTGCCTGCTGATGCTCGAGGAGATGGACGGGGGCGACCTGGATGCGGTGGAGCTGGAGCCGGGCCTGACGCAGGAGATGCCGGTGGACACCGGGCGCGCGGAGCCGGATGCGCTCAGGATGGCCGGCGAGGGGCAGCTCACGCAACTCGACGCGGGCAGGCCGGGAGTGACCCGCCTGCTCATCCTGCCTCAGAAGGGCTCGGCGGTGCGCCTCGACTTCGGTCCGCATCCGCATGCGGTGGTCGCGTCGGAGGAGTCGCCGCTGAGTTTCATCGGGGGAACGCATGGGCCGCTCTGCTTCTACGTGCCCGCCGGCACCGGACGCTTTGCGGTGAGCGTGCGCACGCCCGATCACCACGGCCGTCTGAGGGTCTTCGACCCCGGCGGCGAGATGGTGCTGGAGGAGGCCGGCGACTACACGCTCGGCGAGGCGTTCCCGCTCGACGTGCCGGAGGGGATGGCCGGGCGCGTGTGGTCGCTGACCGTGGACAAGTGCGAGGACTGCACGCTGACGCTGATCGGCGTCCCGCCGCTGGTCTCGCAACGTCCGGATGCGGCGCTGGCTCCGGGAGAGGCCCTCGCGCCCTAACGCCAGTGCGTTACGCACATGTCGGCCGTGCGTTCTGATGATGAACGTGCAGGCCGGTCGTCCAGTCTCTGTTTCTGCTCAGGCGACGGCCGGTCCGTGCCACGGGCGTCCACGCCCGTGGGGCGTCTGCCGTTGCCCGTCATCCGGTCCGTGGTGCGGACGCCCCCGTCCGGACGCCGTTGGCCGTAGGAAGGGGCGGGGCTCTCCCCCCTGTCCGGCCCGGCCTCGCATCGCTGCCGCCGCGCAAGATCGGCGTAATGCATAGCCCCCTAACGCGGGGCGTCAGCCTGTCAGTGTCAGGATCCTGTTGCGCGC
>JALGUJ010000092.1 GCA_029820945.1 Candidatus Zipacnadia bacterium
GGCTACGACGGCATCGAGCTGATGCACACCATGCTGGAGCCCGAGCAGGCCCTCGAGCGCATCGGCGCGCTGTCCGAGCAGCATGACCTTCCGGTCATCGGCGCCTCGTTCGGCGGGAACATGTGGGACGCGACGCTGACCGGCGAGTTGATCGCGCGCACCGAGCGCATCGCGGCGCAGATCGAGGCCCTCGGCGGCCACCACCTGGGGATCTCGACCGGCTCGACCGGTGAGCCCAAGACGGACGAGCAGCTCGACACGCAGGCGGCGCTGGTGCGGCGCATGATCGGCATCTGCGAGTCGCATGGGATCACGCTGGACGCGCATAACCACACCTACGAGGTGGAGTGGGACCTGCACGAGCTGCGGGGGATGCTCGAGCGCATTCCCGACCTCCGGCTCGGCCCCGACCTCAACTGGCTGCGGCGGGCCGGCGTGAACCCGCTGCAGTTCCTGCGTGACCACGCGGAGCGGATCGCCTTCATGCATCTGCGCGATCAGGCCGGGGCTGCGTGGGTGCAGTCGCTGGGCGAGGGCGATGAGGATTACGGCGCGCTGGCGGGCGTGCTCAACGAGATCGGCTTCTCGGGCTGGGTGGGGGTCGAGCTGGCCCTCCGGGCCGAGGAGCCGGTGACCCGCCCCATGGGCGAGAACTACCGCCTGAGCCTGCTGCACCTGCGCGCGGCATTCGGGCAGCAGTAGCGGGCCGCGCGCCGCCCGGATGCCGGGCATGGAGAGGAGGCCCACGTGAGGCACTACGACGGCTACCTGTTCGACCTCGATGGCACGATCTACCTCGGCGAGCAGTTGGTCCCGGGCGCGGACGCCGTCGTCGCGGGCCTGCGCCGGCGCGGCGCACGCGTGCTGTTCCTCTCCAACAAGCCCATCGCGCGTCGTGAGACCTACGCGGCGAAGCTGACGAAGCTCGGCATTCCGGCCGCTCCGGAGGACGTCGTGAACTCCCCGCTGGCCAGCGCGCGGTATCTCTCCCGCGAGCACCCCGGCGCGCACGTGATGGTGCTGGGCGAACCGCCGCTGATCGAGGAGCTGGCCGGGGCCGGCGTGGCCCTCGACGAGGACGGCGAGCGGGCAGACATCGTGCTCGTCTCGTGGGACCGGAGCCTCACCTACGACCGGCTTGAGGCCGCGCACCAGGCTCTGCTGCGCGGGGCGCGCTTCTTCGCCACCAACCCCGACACCGTCTGCCCCCTGGAGGGCGGCAGGACGGTGCCGGACGCGGGCGCGAGCATCGCCTACCTCGAGGCCTCGACCGGCCGGGCGCTGGAGGTGATGATCGGCAAGCCCTCGCCCATCATCACCCGGATGGCGCTGGCGGGCATCGGCCTGGCGCCGGAGCAGTGCCTGATGGTGGGCGACCGCCTGGACACGGACATGGCGATGGGCGAGACGGCGGGGCTCGACACCGCTCTGGTGCTAACGGGCGTGACCGGCCGGGAGGAGCTGGCGGCCTCCGCCCGCAGGCCCACGTACGTGCTCGAGTCCGTGGCGCAGTTGGCCGAGGGGCCGTGACCAACAGCAACGGCTGGGGGCAAGGAAGCCCGCCCCTCCTGGCGGCACGGCAAAGGTCCTCCCCCCCCCGCGTAGGTCGGGCTTCCAGCCTGACCAATCCGCAGCGAGCAACCGCGGGGCGCGTGTGAGTGCGGACGCACTCAGCCAGGTCCGCGCCCTGTAACGACACGGCTCGGCGCCGCTACTCCCGCGCTTGCGCGGGACCAAACGGCATCTATGAGAATGCCGCACGGGCCTGGAGGCCCGTGCGACGGACCCGGCTGATCCGTCCCGCCCGGCCGTGCTCCCCACGCCGCCCGCCGCGGGAAGATGATGCACGGGCGCGAACGAGGCCGTCCTGAGGGCCGGTGTGCCCACGCTGCCCGCCGTTGCGCACCGAGTCGTACGGGGGGGTGAGGCGCATCAGCGGCTCAGCTTCCATGCCGGATCGGCCAAACTCATCACTGCTCGTTCCGGCTACGCGTGCGGTTGGTCACCGCCATGTAGATCTGCCCCGCGACCAGCGGCAGCAGGCTCATGCACAGGGCGAGGAGCAGTCCCGGCGGCCCGGGATCGCTGACGTGCAGCGCCCTGGCCAGTAGTGGCACCTTCAACGCCGCGACCAGCAGTCCGGCGCATAGGCCCAGGGCCCCCCAGACCCACGGGTTGCGGGAGATGTCGTTGCGCAGCAAGCCGCTGTCCCGCGCCCGCATGTTGAACACGTGCCAGAGCTGCGCCGTCGCCAGCGTCAGGAAGGAGACCGTGGTGGCCTGCCCGGGCTCCAGTCCCAGCCGGCTCAGCGCCAGCCACAGCGAGAGCAGCACTGCGACGGTGATCATCGCGCCGTACGCCCCCAGGTCGATCCAGTGCCGTCTGGCCATGACCGGCTCGTCCGAGGCGCGTGGCGGGTGGTCCATAACGTGCCTGTCGCCCGGCCCGACGCCGAGCGCGAGGGCCGGGAAGACGTCCGTGACCAGGTTCAGGAAGAGGATCTGCAGCGGCAGGATAGGTAGTGGAGCATCCGCCAGCGAGGCCAGTGCCACCACCAGCACCTCGCTGATGTTGCAGGAGAGCAGATAGAGCACGAACTTGCGGATGTTGCCGAAGATAATCCGGCCCTGCTCGACTGCGGCGACGAGCGTCTCGAGGCGGTCGTCCTGCAGGATCATGTCGGAGGCCTGGCGGGCGACCTCGGTGCCCCGCATCCCCATCGCGATGCCGATATCCGCCTTCTTCAGCGCCGGGGCGTCGTTGACGCCGTCCCCGGTCATGGCCACGACCTCACCGGCCTGCTGGTGCAGGGCGATGAGGTCCAGCTTCTGCTCGGGGGTGACGCGGGCCAGGATCTGCGCCCGTCGTGCCCGCTCCCGCTGCTCCTGCGACAGCTCCGAGGGGGCGCCCAGCTCACGCCCCTCGATCAACAGCTCCTGCCCCTCGTCCTCCTCGTCTACCAGGCCCACGTCGCGGGCAATGGCGAGCGCCGTCAGGGGGTGATCGCCCGTCATCATGACGAAGCGGATGCCGGCATCCTGGCAGCGCTGGACGGTATTGCCGACGCCCTCCCGCGGCGGGTCGATCATGCCGATGAGACCCAGGAAGGTGATGCCCTCGTAGACCGCACCGTCCCGGTCGTCCATCTCCTTGCGCGCCACCGCCAGCACCCGCAGGCCGTCGCGTGCCAGGCGCTCATTGTGCTCCATCCATCGCCGCCGCTCACTCTCGCTCAGGGGCCGCTCGCCGTCGGAGGTGAGGATGGTGTCCGCCGCGCGGAGCACGGCCTCCGGCGCCCCCTTCACCGCCACGCAGAAACGCTCACCGTGCCGGTGCACGGTCGCCATCATGTTCAGCTCCGGATCGAATGCCTCCTCGCGCACCTCGGGCCACCCCTCGGCCACCTGCGCGCGGTGCATCCCGGCCTTCGCCCCCGCCACCAGCAGCGCCACCTCCATGGGGTCGCCGGTGGCCTCGTACTCGCCGTCGTCGCCGGGTACCAGCGACGCGTTGTTGCATAGCACCCCCACGCGCAGCGTCTCGGCGAGCGCGGGCAGGTCCTCGGGCCGCACGTCGTGGCCGTCCACGCGCAGCGCGCCCTCCGCACTCAGCGGGCCGCCGGTGACCTCGACCGTCTCCGCCGCTAGCTCGATGGTGCGCACCGTCATACGGTTCTCGGTGAGTGTGCCGGTCTTGTCCACCGCGATGACGCTGGCGGCGCCGAGCGTCTCGACCGCCGACAGGCGGTTGATCAGCGCGTTCCGGTGCGCCATGCGCAGCATGCCGCGCGCCAGCGCCAGGGTCGTGACGATGGGGAGGCCTTCCGGGATGGTCGCAACGGCGAGGGCGATGCCCGTCTCGAGCATCAGCAGGAAGCCCCTGTCGGCCAGCAGGCCCGTCAGCGTGACCAGCGCCGCGACGATCACGGTGACCACGATGAGGCGCCGCCCGAGCTGGTCCAGCCGCCTCTCCAGAGGCGTGGCGACCTCCTCCGCCCTCTCCGCCAGCGAGGAGATCAGGCCCAGCTCGGTGTTCATGCCGGTGGCGACCACGAGCGCCTGGCCCGACCCGCGTGTGACGGCGGTGCCCCTGTAGAGCATGCACGAGCGGGACGCCGGCGGCGCATCCTCGCCCACCGGCTCGGTGGACTTGGCCACGGGCACCGACTCGCCGGTCAGGGCCGACTCGTCGGCCTGCAGCTTGCTGCTCTCGATCACTCGCATGTCGGCGGTAACGACGTCGCCCGCATCGACGATGACGACGTCGCCGGGCACCAGCTCGCGGGCATCCACCTCACGGACCGCCCCCCCGCGCATGACACGCGCCGTGACGTGCCCGAGGAGCTCCAGGGCCTCCATGGAACGGATCGCGCGCATCTCGGTGATGAAGCCGATCGCGGCATTGATGACCAGAACCGCGAGGATGGCGATCCCCTCCACCACGTCGTGGACAGCGAATGCCACGATGGCCGCCAGCGCCAGCAGGCCCATGATCAGGCTCCTGAACTGGGCCACGAAGATCTGCCATGGGCTCGCCGTCGCGGGGCTCCGGATGCAGTTGGGCCCGAAGCGGCCCCGCCGCCTCCGCGCCTCTTCGGGGCTCAGGCCGGCCGTGGGGTCAACGCCCAGCTCGTCCAGCAGGTCGTCGATCGGGGGCTGCCACGGGGAGTGCGGGAGGAAGCGGGCGGCCTCCCGTTGCCTGTCGCCGTCGAGCTGGTCACAGGTCTCTGTCATTTGTGGTCTCCGTATCGACCGGGGGCCACGTGTCCGTTCGTGGTCGCTGTCCGCGTGGTCGCCTGCATGAGATGCCCGTCTCAGGTACCGCCTCTAGTGGTTCGGCGTGGTCCCGCACTGTCCTGCCCGCGTCCGCTCGAGGGGAGAGGAAGGAGCCGTTCGCAATATGTTAAGCAGAATCGAAGTCACAGCAGTTGCCACAGCCCGTACAATCCCTATAATGTAGTATTACGAAGGAGCATCTGCGTAAGACGCGCGTTGGAGGTGCGAAGCATGAGACGCGCCGCCTTCGTGGTGCTGGGGTTGCTGTGTGCCGGGGCCGCAAGTGCGCAAGAGGACGTCTTCGATCTGACAGGAGCGCTGGGCCGGTCCTTCGAGGACATCGCTCTCCTCCCGACTCGTCTCACCGCGTACAACGAGCATGACGATGCAGCCAGAGCCACCTACACATGCTGCAAGCCCTGGCAGGAGGAGGAGATCGAGCAGGCGCTCAGGGCCAACGCAGCCTTCCTCCTCACCCACCGCACCAGCGACTACGCCGACGACACGCTGATGCATAACGCGCGTGTCACCTCCGTCAAGCGGGACTTCCGCGCCGAGATTGCCGCATACTACCAGCTTCTGCGGGACTACCCCGACAGCGACCTGGCGGATGACGCCTGCTGGGGCCTGGCCCGGATGCTCATACGTGATAGGGACCACGTCGCGGCCATCGATGCGCTCAACGACCTCATCTTCACCTGGCCCAACAGCGTCTGGGCGGACGACGCCCACTTCGCGATTGCCACCGAGTTCCGCGAGGTGGACGACGAGCAGGGCTATCTGGAGGCGCTGCAGGGGCTGGTTGAGAAGCACCCCCGCTCGGACTACTGCGCCCAGGCGCTCAGCATGCTGGCGGACAAGTATCGTGAGGTCGAGAACTACGAGGCCGCCATCGCCGCCAGCGAGGACCTGATGGCCCGGTTCCCCTACTCCGACTACCTCGACGATGCGCTATTCAACATCGGCGAGGCCAGGCGCCACATGGGCGAGCCATTCGCGGCGCTTGAGGCATACCGGAGTCTGATCGAGGATCTGCCGGGGAGCCGGCTCATCAACCGGGCGATGCGCGAGGCCAATACCCTGGCGCGGAACCTCCGCCGCCGGGGCCGCGACGCCCCGGCTCTGTACAACACCGAGGCCGAGAACTCCGGCGAACTCGCACGGGACATGTACGACTACGCGCGGCACCTGCAGAACTACCGGCAGTTCAAGCCGGCCATAGACACCTACCGCCGGTTCGTGCGGCAGTTCCCCGGTAGCGACAACTACGATGACGCGCTCTACAACATCGGCGTCTGCTACCAGCAGATGAACATCCTGTTCGAGGACATCAACGCCGCGGAGGGCCCCGAGGACCTCTTCCGATTGCAGCGGCGCTTCGAGGACGCCGTGGGCCGCCGCGGCGCCACCCCCGGCGGAGAGCAGCTCAGCGCCGTGCGCGACGCCGCCAGTGCCTTCGCCCACGTCGTCAACCACCTCCAGGGCAGCGCGATGCGCGACGACGCCCTCTACGAGATCGCCAAGACCTACGAGGACTCCGAGCGAAACGAGGACATGGTCTACACCTACCAGCAGCTCGTCGTCTACTTCCCCGGCTCCGAGCACGAGATGGAGGCCCTCTACGAGGTCCTCAAGTTCTACGCGAGTCCCAGCAACTACGAGACGGCCAGGCTGATATACCCGGAGCTGTCCGCGGCCTACCCCAACCTCTTCCCGCCGGGCCTGGAGGCCAGCAAGAACGAGTTTCTGACGCTCATGCGGAGCTACTTCTCCCACGTGGACTTCGGCTGGTACGAGTACCACCACCATCACATCCCCTATCGGATCACATGCGCCGACCTGGGGCCGGACGCGGCCTTCACTCTGGCGGCGCTGAACATGGCGCGCGGGGAGTACCGGCAGGCGCAGCAGCAGCTCGAGCCGCTGACCGCTCTGCGCACCCATGACCTGTGCGTGCCGGCGACATTCCTGCTCGCTCAGGCCTGCGAGCGGCGTGGCCAGGACAGGAGGGCGGAGGAGCTCTACGCCACCGTCGCCCGCGACTACCCCGACTCCGGCCTGGCCGACGACGCTGAACTCGCGCTAACGCGCGTTGGCGAGCCGCCTCCGGCGGAGTACGTGCAGCGGGTCACCGACAGCTTCAGCTACCCGCTGGGTCAGGTGGACTGCTACGACGGCGAGAACATCGTGGTCTTCGCGCCCTATACGATCACGGTGAAGATGCGCCAGTACAACATGCCCAACATCTGGGAGCAGTCGCAGGAGCTGTTGGAGGAGTGGACCGGGGCGCAGGCTCCCGACAAGATCGTCATCTGCATCGACCAGGGCTGCAGGAGCATCGACGGTGATCCCATGCTCCTGCCCGGCTGCAAGATCGGCGATCCGCCCAAGTGGTCGCTGGGCTTCGAGAGCCTCGCGCGGCGCCAGATCACCCAGGTGGCCGGCTCCGCGCTGGGTGGAGACGGGGCCCTGGTGGACGGCTTGGCTCAGTTCGCCGCCGCGAGCCTGCAGTATGACCTCGTGACCGAGACGCGCGACGCCATTGGCAGCGCCTCGGCGGTCGTGCTCCCCCAGCAGGACGTCATCAACGCGCGGGAGCGTGCGCTGGCCGCGCTGCAGGAGTACGTGCGCGAGGGCCCCGGTGACCAGCCCACGCCGGACGTCGTCGCCGGAATGCTCTACGCCCTGCTTGACAGCCAGGGCTTCTCGAAGGAGCGGCTCATCGATCGCGAGCCCTACACACGCTTCTTCGCCTGCCTCGATGAGGCCGACCACGATGGCTCGCGGGCGGGACATACGCAGATGTTCGCCTATGCGCTGAACCGTGCTTTCGACGGTGCCTGCTGCCAGCAGCTTCGGAGCTGGGGCCTGCCGGTCTCCGCGCGCATGGGCGGGTAGCCGAACTGGCCGCGATGCGAGGGCGTCGGTACGGGCGGGCGAGGTGGTCGCCCGCCCGTTTGAGCTTCACGCACGCGCCAGGCCGGGATGCGAGGGGCGGTCTGCCATGAACGACAGGATCAGCCGGCGCGACTTCCTCGGCATGTGCGCACGTGCCGGCGCCCTCGCCATGGTCCCGGCCACCGGCCAGCTCGTGGACGGCCTGGGCGCTCTCACTCGCGAGGTCGGCAACGTGTCCTCCCAGCCGGCGCGGTACTGGACGGCCATCGGCAACGGACGCGTTCAGTGCAATGTCTGCCCCCGGCAGTGCGTGCTGAGCAAAGGCGAGTTGGGTTTCTGCGGCACCCGCGTCAACATCAACGGCGAGATGATCACCAGGGTCTACGGCAAGCCGGCGCTGGTTCAGGCCGAGGCCATGGAGAAGGGACCGTTCTTCCACTACCTGCCGGCCACGAAGAGCCTGGCGCTGGGCACGGCGGGCTGCAACCTCGACTGCGGCTACTGCCAGAACTGGGAGTTCGCCCGCTCCAACCCGGAGCTGACCGACAACAAGAACCTCCCCCCGCGCAGCCTCGCCCAGCAGGTCCAGGACCTGGGCGGCAAGAGCATCACATTCACCTACTCGGAGGGCATCGTCTCCATCGAGTACGTGCTCGACACCGCCCGGTACGCCCATGATCTCGGCCTGCACGTGCTGGTCAAGACCGCCGGCTACGGCAACCCTCAGGTCATCCGTGACCTGTGCGACGCCGTCGACGCCATCAACGTTGACTTCAAGGCCTACGACCCCGACGTTTACCGGCGGATCACCACCGCCGAGATGCAGCCCATGCTCGACACGATCCGGACCGTCGCCGCCAGCGACGTGTGGCTCGAGCTGACGAACCTCGTCGTGCCCGGCTACACCGACAGCGACGAGATGGTGCGAGGGATGGCGCGGTGGATCGTCTCGAACTGCGGCGCGAACACGCCGCTGCACATGTCGCGCTTCTTCCCCAAGTACCGCTTCCGCAGCGTGGACCCGACGCCCAAGCACACACTGCTGCGACTGCGCAAGGTGGCCTTCGACGCCGGCCTGCGCTATGTCTACCTCGGCAACATGGGCGGCGACCCCGCGGAGTCCACCTACTGCCCCAAGTGCCTCATGAAGGTCATCGAGCGCGTCGGCTTCCGCGTCTCGAACAAGGGCCTGGACCTCGAGAACAGCACCTGCACCAGGTGCGGCTTCAAGATCCCCGGCGTGTGGGTTTGAGAGCGCCTCTGCCGTTCCGTGAAACGCGCCCTCACCCCACCGGCGTTCGGCTCGGCCTCCGGGTCGTGCACGAACGACGGGCGAGGCGCCTGTCGTCCCCAGTCACGAGGGTCTCCGCCTGCTCGATCGCCACCGACGCCCGAAGTCCGTGTTGCGCCCAAGGCCATCTTCGGGTATAATCGTTGCGAGTGCAACGATTCGCAGGCAGCGCCCGTGGGAAGTGACGACGCATGCGAGGCATGGGACCGGAGAGAAGCATAGGCGGGATGAGCCGGAGCTTCGGCCTGCATCGCCACATGTACATGGGCGAAGAGGCGCCGTCGGTGGCCGTGACGTGGGGGCAACTGCGCCGCGTGCTGAGATACTTCACGCCCTACTGGCCGCAGTGGGTGGCGATCCTGCTGTGCATTGCCGCCATGTCGGGGATGGGCGTGATACCACCGCTGCTCGTGCGCGACATCCTCGACGACGCCATCCCCAACAAGAACGCGCACCTGCTGCACCTTCTGGTGGGCGCGATCGTGGGCCTGACCATCGTCTCAGGGCTGATCGGCGTGCTGCAGAGCTGGCTTAGCACGCGGGTGGGGCAGGGCATCATGGATGACCTGCGCAACCAGCTTTACCGGCATTTGCAGTCGCAGTCGCTGGGCTTCTACACAACCGAGCGGGCCGGCGAGATCGTCTCTCGCGTGAACAACGATGTCGGCGCGGTGCACCAGGTCGCCAGCGGCACGATCGTGGACATCGCGAGGAATGCCATGACGCTGGTGGCGACGCTGGTGGCCATGCTGTCGCTTAACGTGTGGCTGACGGTGCTGGCCATCGCGGTGGTGCCCACCTTCTACCTGCCCACGCGCATTGTGGGCCGCATCCGCCACCGGCTCTCGCGGCAGACGCAGGAGCAGTACGCCGAGCTGGTGGCGTTCATGGAGGAGCGGCTGAACATCGGCGGAATGGTGCTGTCGAAGATCTTCGGCCGGGTAGACAGCGAGGCCGACCAGTTCGCCGAGCGCAGCCGCGGCGTGGCCGACCTGAACGTCAAGCAGGCGATGGCGGGCCGGTGGCTCTTCATGTGCCTGGCGGTATTCAGCGTGGCAGGACCGGCGCTGATCTACCTCTACGGCGGCCACCAGGCGATTAAGGGCGCGCTCTCAATCGGCACACTCATCGCCTTCGTCGCCCTGCTGACCAACCTCTACCGCCCCGTGGGGCAGCTCGCGAACGTCTACGTCAACCTGCAGGGCGCCCTGGCGGTCTTCGAGCGCATCTTCGAGTACCTCGACCGGAGGCCGGATGTCAAGGACAGAGCCGATGCCACCGAGCTGGTGCAGGTGCGTGGGGAGATCCGCTTTGAGGATGTGACCTTCGAGTACCCGCGCGCGCCGCGTCTCGCCGCCGACGGCGCGGACGAAACGGCGGTGGCTGCCGGCAGACCGGCGCTGAAGGACGTGTCGTTCGAGATCGCTGCGGGTGAGCGCGTGGCGCTGGTCGGCCCCAGCGGGGCCGGCAAGACCACGGTGACCTACCTCATCCCGCGCTTCTACGACCCCACCGCGGGCCGCATCCTGCTCGATGGGCATGACCTGCGGGACGTCACTCAGGAGAGCCTGCGCGAGCACATGGGCGTGGTGACGCAGGACACATTCCTGTTCCACACCAGCGTGCGGGAGAATCTGCTCTACGCGCGGCCCGAGGCGACCGAGGAGGAGCTGGTTGCGGCGGCCCGCTCGGCGAACATCCACGACTTCATCAGCGGCCTGCCGGAGGGCTACGCGACGGTCGTCGGCGAGCGCGGCTTCCGGCTCTCGGGCGGTGAGAAGCAGCGGCTGGCGATCGCGCGCGCGCTGCTGAAGGACCCGAAGATACTCATCCTGGATGAGGCCACCAGCCACCTCGACGCAACTTCAGAGCATCTGATCCAGGAGGCGCTCGAGGTGCTGCTGGAGGGCCGCACCAGCATCACCATCGCCCACCGGCTTTCCACCGTGCTGAATGCCGACAAGATCGTGGTCCTCAATGAGGGCCGTGTGGTCGAGGTCGGCTCCCATAAGGAGCTGCTCCGCAACGACGGCCTCTACGCCGACCTGTTCGACCGGCAGTTCGGCGACGCCATCGAGTACGCCGAGGCCGCCAACGGAGAGGCGCGGGCCTCCGAGTAGCAGGCGACTCCACTCGTCTGACGAAATGGCACAGAGCAGGATGACCGCGACAGATGTCGCTGCGCTCGCGGCGGTCCTGGCCTTTGCCGGAGCGCCCTGAGCCGACAGGTGCGCCGATGCGTGGACAGCGCCGCTCACGGAGGCGAATGGCATGACCCTCACGGTGGTCTTCGAGAACAACCCCGGCGGACCTCACTTCACGACTGGCTGGGGTTTCGCATGCGTCGTCGAGCTTCCCGAGACGACCGTTCTCTTCGACACCGGCGCCGACGCTCGCATGTTGATCGACAACATGCGCGCGGCGGGGCTCGAGCCGGATGCCATTGACCTGGTCGTGCTGTCCCATATCCACGGCGACCACACCGGCGGCCTTGGTGAGATCATGGCGCTCAATCGCGGCGTGCCGGTCTTCGTACCCCCCTGCTTCTCGGATGGCTTCATTCGGGCGGTCGAGCAGGCCGGCGGCGAGGCCCGTCGGGTCGAGCCCTGCCAGCGCCTGGCCGGCCCCGTGCTGACCACCGGGGAGGTGTCCGGGCCGCTCAACGAGCAGGCCCTGGTGCTGCAGACTGCGGAGGGGCTCGTGGTCGTCACCGGCTGTGCACACCCGGGCGTGGACGCCATGGTCGCGGCTGCGGAGGAGCGGTGTGGGGGAGAGGTCTCACTCGTCTTCGGCGGCTTCCACCTCGGTGGCTGCAGCCGCGGTCGGATTGAGGAGATGGCGCGCCGGCTGCAGGCAATGGGCGTGGAGCGCGCGGGGCCCTGCCACTGCTCCGGCGACCTCTCGCGCGAGGTGTTCGCCGACCTCTTCGGCGGCGGCTACGTCGATGTGCATGTGGGGACACGCATGGTGCTGCCATCGCCGGATGGAGGATGACCGCGGCCGGCCGCGAACCATGCCGCGACGCGATCACCATGCAGGAGCGGAGACGTGACATGGAACCTGTGAAGATCGGCGCAATCGGATGTGGCGTGGTTGGGAGCCGCAACCTGGAGGCCGCGCAGTCGAGCGAGCTGTGCGAAGTCGTCGCAGCGGCCGACCTGCGCATCGAGCGGCGTCAGTGGGCGGCCAAGACCGCGCAGGTGCCGCGCGTGTATGAGGACGGCCGCGACCTGATAGACGAGGACGAGGAGGTCGAGGCGGTCATCATCGCCTTCCCCGCCGCGGCGCGCACCGCCATGGCGATGCGCGCGCTGGCGCGCGATAAGCACGTGCTGCTGGAGAAGCCCGTTGCCATGAACGCGCGCGAGGTCGAGACCATGATCGAGTGGCGCGGCGACGACCTGGCGGTGGGCTGCTTCTCCGCGCGCTACCGCGGCTTCGAGTCCGCGCAGGTCGTCACCGACTTCGTGACCGGCGGCGGCCTCGGACAGGTCCGCGAGCTGTTCTTCCGCTGTTTCCGGCCTGCCGGCCCACCCACGGGCAATGTGCCGCCGCCCTGGCGCGAGTCCTTCTCGATGAACGCCGGGGGCATCCTCACCAACTGGAGCTGTTACGACCTCGACTTCATCCTCGGCGTCAGCGGCTGGTGCTTCAGGCCGCGCACCGTCCTGGCCGGGACCTGGCGCTGCGCCGACCAGTTCCGCTACGCCGTGGCCCCCGAATCCGACGCCGATGCACACTTCTCAGCCCTCGTTACCGGCGACGACGGCATGGTGCTGTCGATCGAGCGTGCGGAGTTCGCCGCGGCCCAGCAGAACGAGGTCTGGCAGATCGTGGGCAGTGAGGGCACGCTGCATCTGCAGATGCTGGCGACCGGCGAGCGGCAGATTATCCATGACGATGGCAGCAATCCCGAGGAGGGCGTGGTCACGCGGACATTGTGGGAGGGCGACGACCGCGCCGGCGGCAGCAGCGCGTGGGTCATCGACGACTTCGCCCGCGCCATCCGCGAGGGCCGGCAGCCCATGACCACGCTGGAGAACTCTCTGGTGATCGCGCAGATCACCGACGCCGTCTACGAGTCAGCCCGCACGGGCGAGGCAGTCAGCATCTCCTGATACAAAGCGCCGGGCCACATCGGTCGCTTCGGCACCGGCCTCGGCCTACAGCCGGCCTTCCAGTCCGAACAGCTCGATCGAGTTGCGCGCCGCGATGTTGGCGATGTCATCCTCCGAGCAGCCCGACTCGCGCAGGAAGCCCTCCAGGCTCGACACCCGGCAGGGGTAGGGGTTGTCGTCGGGGCTCTCGTTCGGGAAGAGGATCCCGTAGGGCGGGAAGGGCGGGAGGTCGCGCGCGATCCAGTCAGTCCCGCAGATCAGCCGCTCCGATCCGAGGCGCTCGACCGCCTCGCGCACCCACTCGCGCGTGTTGAAGTCGCGGATCTCCAGCCAGAGGTTCTCGCCGCCCATCATGGCGTAGACCTCGGCGGCGGTGATGTGCATCCACGAGTTCGTGCCGCCGATGGCGTGCGCGGCGATGATCTTCGCCTCCGGGACCTGCCGCGCCAGCGAGATCGCCTCCCGCATCTGCCGGCCCTCGGGCTGCCCGGCGGTGGAGACATGCACCTGCACCGGGACGTCGTGCTCGGCCGCCCGCCGCGCGATCGCCACCATCTCCGGCGAGTCCAGCGCGAACTTCATCGCGTAGCCCAGCACCTCGCCGATCTGCACGAAGCCGTGCTCCCCCGCGTAGAGGTCGATGGCGTCCAGCGACTCCTCGAGGGCGTCGGGGTGGATCGCAATCGAGCCGAAGATGCGCCCCTCCGGCGCCTGCGCCACGAGCCGGAGCTGGCCCTCGTTCGTCCACGGCACGCCCGTGCGCGGGTCCCTGCCGATCCGTCGCATCCCGGGCCAGGAGAAGCTGATGACCCACACCAGGTGCGCGGCGTCCGCGTCCATCACGGCCATGACGTCCTCGATGCCGAACTCCGGCGGCCCGGTCTCCGCCTCGTTCCAGCCGCGGACATGCACGTGCGAGTCGATCCAAAGTCGCTTCCCGTCAACGATCATCGCGGTTCTCCTTCGCCGCCCGGGCGCGCTCAAGCCAGTCGAGGAAGCCTGGCTCGAGGAACTCTTCGGCCTCGGTGCTCAGCTTCTCCAGGATCGTGTCCACGTTCGCCCGCGCGTGGGTGGCGCGCAGCGTGGCGTCGCCGATGGTCGAGTAGCGCATCGCGCCCTTCTCGGCCAGCCACTCCTCGGCCATCTCGAACCGGAAGTTCGGCCAGACGCCCCCGCGCTCCCATGCGCGCAGCTCGGCCTCAAGCTCCTCGCGCGCATCGCCGGCGGCCTGCAGGTGCCGGCGCACCAGCTCGGCCTGCGCGAAGTGGCCGATGGTGTTGCAGGAGGTGGTCACGCCCAGGAACAGGTAGTGCGCGTCGAGGTCGTAGAGCCACTGCCAGGGGCTGCCGAAGCCGAAGGCGGCGGGCCCCCACGGGCTGGGCCGGCCCCAGGAGTCGGCATGTCCACCGGTGATCTGCTCGGCGTGCGCGCCGATGGCGGCCACCGAATGCGTGCCGTGATCGCTGCGAATGGCCTGAGGGTGCAGCCGGCCGGCCTCGGTGATCGCGCCCACGTCCGAGGGTGATCGCTCGATGTCCCACACGTCGAAGCGCCGCTCCCTGGGCTTCGAGGCGCACAGCGTGGGGACCACGAAGGTGCCACTCTCGGGGTCGAGCACGCTCAGGAACGCCTCGATGACCGTCTGCGTCCCGCCCTCCACCCAGCCCATCGACGAGAGGGAGCTGTGCACAAGTGCGACGTCGCCGGCGCGCAGGCCGACCTCGCGCAGGCCCGCCTCGATATCCGACTGACGAACGATCGTCTTCTCGCTTGGGGTATCCATGGTGGCCGGGAGTTCGCCCCGCCCGGCGCTCAGACCTTCCGGCGCGGAGTCGTTCCGTGGTTTGGGCACTTTTGTCCCGGCGTCGTGCCTTACGGCCGCGCTCGCGCCCGGCCGTTGGTCGTCCGCCGTTGCCAGGCCGTTTCCGTTTCCCCAGCCGTTCTGGAGGGGCGTGGCTTCAGCCCCGCCCGGCAGTTTGCCGTTGTCCAGGCGTGTGGAGGGGCTGGTCTCCGCCCCAGCCCGGCCGTTCTCCCCTCGGCCGGGGCGCGCCGAGGCAGGTCCCGCACCCCCGCGCGCGAATCTCCACCCGACGCACGCACCGCCGAGAGGGGGAGCCCCCGGTGAGCGAGGAACGGCAGCAAGCGGACCTGCCCGAACCGACCCGCCCCGGCGACCGGCCGATAGAGCGCATGTCGCAGGACGCGATGGAGTGGGAGCGTCACATCCGCGCCCTGCTGCGCACCCTCGAACGCGCGGATACGCCCTTCGTGCTGGGCGTCTACGGGGGCTGGGGCTCGGGCAAGACCAGCTTCGTGAACTGCCTCGCGGACGCCGCCACGCGCGGCGAGTACGCAGAGACCCCGCAGTACGAATGGCGCGTGGTCAAGGCCAACCCCTGGGAGTGCGACACGCCCGATGACGCGGCGGCCGGCTTCTTCGACCAGTGCGCCTGCCTGCTCAATCCCGACGTGCCCATCGGCGACGAGATGCGCGAGCTGCTGCTCAATCACGTGCTGCAGCGCAACCCGCGCGCAATCAAGCGCTTCTGCCTGACCCACGGCCTCCTCGCGGAGCTTGGCGAGGACCTCGACGGCGACAGGCTCGCGAAGGTGCTGGCCATCAGGATGCGCTTCCCGAGCCTCCACCGCTTCTACTCGCTGCCCGGCGGCGCGGCGCTGCTGCTCCAGGACCAGCGAGATGCCCGGGGCGAGACCGAGGGCGAAGAGGACCTTGTGGACGCGCGCGGCGCGATGATGCGGCGCGAGGAGGCGCAGCGCTACGTCGGTTGGCTGGAGGATCCGGCGGTCCGGATGGTTCTTGCGGCGGAGCCGCCGTTCGACGACGAGCACGACGTGGACCGCTACTTCGAGCTTGCCGGGGCGGGGGCCGAAGCGGAGGGCGGGGTGCCTGACGAGCTTGCCGCGGCGCTGAGAATGCTCGAATCCGATAGTGCAAAGGACCGCTACCACGGAGCGCGGGTTCTCGGCGCGATCGGCGACGCGCGGGCGGTCGAGCCGCTGACAGAGCGCCTCTTGGACGAGGACGACGAGGTGCGCAACGTCGCCCGCGAGGCCATCGCGAAGATCGAAGCCGCCATCGCCGAGCAGGCCGACGGTGAGGAGGCGGAGGGGGAGGGCGAGCCGGAGCAGTAACGCGGCGGGACGGCGCACGGCGACGGCAAACGGCCGGGCTGCAACGGAAGGCGGCCCCTGCAAACGGCTCGGCCCCACCGAAGCCACGCCGCTCCAGATGCCTGCGCACCAGGGCCGTGAGCCGTTCCTCCCCCGTGGTCCCGCCTGCAAACGTCGTCTGTCGAGCCAGGGAGACGGCGGAAGGCGTTCGCGCAGCGACCTCAGGGGGGTGAGGCCCGCCCAAACGGCTACCGCCCGCTCGTCACTCTCCGCCCACCAGGTAGCGGTGGATGGACGTCGCGGCGCGGCGCCCGGCGCCCATGGCCCCGATCACCGTCGCGGCGCCGGTCACGATATCCCCGCCGGCGAAGACCCCTTCGCGCGAGGTGGCGCCGCTCTCGTCGATGTTGATGTAGCCCCGCTCGCTCAGCTCCAGGTCGGGCGTGGTCTGGGGCACCAGCGGATGCGCGCGCGAGCCGATGGCGATGATCGCGGTGTCGCAGGGCAGGCCGAACTCCGATCCCTCGATGGGGACCGGCCGGCGCCGCCCGCTCTCGTCGAGTTCCCCCAGCTCCGTGCGGATGCAGCGCATCGCCCGCACCCAGCCCTCGTCACCGCCGAGGATCTCGACCGGGGCGGCGAGGAGGTGCATCTCGATCCCCTCCTCCTCCGCGTGCACGATCTCCTCCTTGCGCGCCGGCATCTCGGCACGCGTGCGGCGGTAGAGGATCGTCACGTGGTCGGCCCCGAGGCGCAGGGCGGTGCGCGCCGCGTCCATGGCCACGTTGCCCCCGCCGATCACGATGACCTCGTTGCCGCAGTGGACGGGCGTGTGATACTCGGGGAAGCGGTCGGCCCGCATGAGGTTCACGCGCGTCAGGAACTCATTGGCGGAGTAGACGCCCAGCAGGTTCTCGCCCTCGATCCCGAGGAAGCGGGGCAGCCCGGCGCCCGTCGCCACGAAGATGGCGTCGTGGTGCTGGAGCAGCTCGTCGATGGTCGCCGTCTTGCCCACCACGAAGTTGACGCGGATCTCGACCCCCAGGCTCCGCAGGTAGTCCAGCTCAGCGTCCAGGACCTCGCGGGGCAGACGGAAGCGCGGAATGCCGTAGCGCAGCACGCCGCCCGGGGCGTGGAACAGCTCGTAGATGGTCACGTCGTGGCCGCATGTCGCCAGGTCCGCCGCGCAGGCCATCCCGCCCGGGCCGGAGCCGACGATGCCCACCGAGTACCCGGTCGACTCGGGCAGGTCCGGCGCCTTGACCTCTCCGTGGTTGAGTTCCCAGTCGGCCGCGAAGCGCTCGAGCCGGCCGATGGCGATGGGCTCGCCGCGCTTGCCCGCCACGCAGGTGAGCTCACACTGCGTCTCCTGCGGGCAGACGCGGCCGCAGATGGCGGGGAAGGCGTTGGTCTCCTTGATCTTGCGCGCCGCCTCGGCGAATCGGCCCTCGGCGATCAGCTCGATGAACTGCGGGATCTGCACCCCGACGGGGCAGCCCTCCATGCACGTCGGCCGCCTGCACTGTAGGCAGCGGCGGGCCTCGGCCACGGCCTGCTCCTCCGTGTAGCCGAGGGGGACCTCCTCGAAGTCGTGGACTCGCTCCTCGGCGGGCCGCTCCGGCATCGGCTGCCGGCCCCCACGGGCCCTATTGGGCATGGTCGGCCTCCCCTTGGGGGTGGCAAGCGCCCACCGGGGTGCTGTGAGCCAGGAACATCTTGGCCGCTTCGCCCTCAGTGTCGGCGTACATCCGCTGCCGGAGCATCAGCATGTCGAAGTTCACCTGGTGCGCGTCGAACTCGGGGCCGTCAACGCAGGCGAACTTCGTCTCGCCACCGACCTCCACGCGACAGCCGCCGCACATCCCCGTGCCATCCACCATGATGGGGTTGAGGCTGACGACCGTCTTGATGCCGTGTGGCCTGGTCAGCTCCGCCACCGCCTGCATCATCGGCGTGGGACCGACGGCGAGCACGAAGTCGATCCGCCGGCCGCTCTCGATGATCTCGCGCAGCACGTCGGTCACGAAGCCTCTGTGGCCGTAGCTGCCGTCATCGGTGCAGACCTCCACCCGGTCGCATATCTCGCGCAGCCGGTCCTCCAGGATGACGTGCTCTCGCGACCGCGCCCCGTTGATGCCGATGAGCCGGTTGCCCGCGTCTTTGAGCGCCGTGGCGATGGGGATCACCGGCGCCATGCCGTAGCCCCCGCCTATGACCACGCAGGTGCCGAAGCGCTCGATGTGCGTCGGCCGGCCCAGCGGCCCCGCGATGTCGAGGATCCGCTCGCCCGCCTCCATCTCGGCCAGGAGGCCGGTCGAGGCGCCGACCGCCTGGAAGATCAGCTCGATGATGCCCTCGTCGCGGTCGGAGCTGACGATGGTCAGCGGAAAGCGCTCGCCCTTGTCGTGCACGCGGAGCACCACGAACTGCCCGGCCTGCCGCTTGCGGGCGATGACAGGAGCATGGACGAGGAAGCGGTAGGTGTCCGGGGCGATCTCCTCGCGGAAGACGATCTCGTTCTGCAACAATGCATCGCACCTCCTGCAAGTACCACCGGGGCTGCGCCGACAGAGGCGCCCGCCCGGCCACCCAGTATACTCCCCTGGGCCCAAGTCGGCAACCGACTTCCGGTATGTTCCATGAGAGCGACGCTCCGGCCTTCATGTGGCGACTTCAGAGGCCACTCGGGGCGCGCCGAACACAGATGCATGGCAGGGAGCGAGAAGGGCATCCGGGCGATGCGCCTGCACTCGCGGCGGTAGCGCACGGGTGGCATCCGGGGTGTGTAAGGTGCCGTGGTGCCCGGGGACGGCTGAACGCGGAGTGACACGCAGAGACCGGCAGGGTTAAGCTTGGGTTAAGAATCCGCTCAATGCGAACTTTTTGCCGGTTGCGGCTGTCAAAGTTATACAAAGCTGTATGTGAGCCCGGCTGACGGGTATGATGAGACTGAGGAGGCACACAACACACCGGTCTCAATGAGGAGGTGCCGGCATGGCTGCCCTCGCCGCGAGTGAGAAGTTCTGCTATGCGCTGGTCAGTGCGGCGCCCCTCCAGGACGAGAACGAAACAGGGATCGGGATCATCTTCAAGGCACGAGATCGCAGCACGGTCAAGACGATCTGCTACGCAGTCGAGAACGCAGACGAACTCGCAGCAAGCTACGAAGCGGTCATGACGGTCCTGGACGGGGCGCTCACGGCCGGGGTGACGCGGGTGACGATCTATCTCGCCCACCCGGATGTCGTCGATCAATTGATGGGACAGGTGTCGCCGCCCCGCCACATGCTGGGGACGAACCTGCGGGCGCGCGCGATGATGAACCAGGTCGGCAGGGTACGATTGGTCGCGGCCACCCGTTCATCTCGCTTCTCCGCGCGCCGCCTGGCGGAGAGCGCGCATCCCGCGGCCGGGTCATTGGGCCGCACCGACTCGCGCCAATTGTCGCTCATCCCCGAGGACGCACCGGCCTGACCCCCCACGGCCTCCCGGGTGCACCCGGGAGGCCGTGCCCTCAGCCCGTGCCGGCCGAGCGGAGGGCTCGCCACGGGCAGGGCCCCGCTGCTCCAGACGACACACTGGCCTGCAGAGGGGCTGCGGGTCATCGTGGTCGCCCCGCTCCGCACGGCGCCGCCGCTCGATCACCGGCGTTTCACCGGCAATCCCGTCGATATGGACCACGCCACGGAG
>JALGUJ010000093.1 GCA_029820945.1 Candidatus Zipacnadia bacterium
GCCGATACTTCTCATGCGCCTCGAGCGCCGATAGATGCTTGCCCCTCGCCTGATTGCAGCCGAACAACACAGCCGCAACCCTTGACCCGCGCGGCATTTTCATAGATGCCGTTGACCACGTGTCGCCCTTCAGGCGACGGCCAGGCGAGGGCCCCCGCCCGACAAGCACAATGGCTCACAGCAACGGCTCAAGGGGGGGGCTGCGTGGGCACGCCCCCCCCACGAGGTGCAGCAGCTCGGGCGTGTCCACGCCCGACTGCAACGGATGGACGCACAGGACCGCTCGCAGCCGCCTCATTCCAGGCTTCCTCTGTCGGACGTCCACACGTGCGCGCGCCAGGGCTCGATGGTGACCGTGGTGCCGTCAGGCAGCGGGGCGGTGCGCGCGTTCTCCGCATCGTGGTTGACGAGGATCAGCAGCCGCTCCCCAGCGTCGTTGTGCCACATCCCGGCCTCCACGTAGTAGCTGCCAGTGTCGTAGACCTTGCGGCAGCCGAACTCGGCGAGCATCTGGTCGAAGCTCGCGTAGATCGTCTCATCCACGATGCTGTCGGCGATGAGCCCCAGGTCAACGCCGATGGTGAGCGCGAGCCCCTCGCCGAACCGGTTGGCGACCGCGGCCGGGGTGCCGTCATCGAACTCGCCGACGATCTCCGCCTCGGGGGCCGGCAGCAGCTCCGCGCAGCACGCCTCCTGATCCGTCCAGCGGCCCTCGTCCACCAGCGCGTTGTACTCGCTCAGGTCGAAGCGCTCCGTCGCGTTGCCGGCCCACTGGTGCCTCCCGCTTCCGCCCCCCGCAACGACCCCGAGCACGTCGCCCAGGTGCGCCTGGGCGGGCGGATCATCGAAGGACGCAAGCTGCGCGGCCTCCGGCGCGTCGCCCTGGAACTCCCAGGAGTTGCAGCCGGGGAAGCCCTGGCCGGCCGCGGAGTAGATGCACACCAGCGTCCCGCCGCCGCGCACGTACTCCCGGATCGCCTCCTGGATCTCCGGCGCGATGGGGACGCTGCCCGCCAGGATCAGGACCTTCTTCCCCGCGAGGTGCTCGGGCGTCATCTCCCAGATCGTCACCGGGTCCGCGTGGTAGCCCATCTCCCGGATCATCG
Source organism: Candidatus Zipacnadia bacterium (assembly GCA_029820945.1). Lineage (GTDB taxonomy): Bacteria > Armatimonadota > Zipacnadia > Zipacnadales > UBA5352 > JALGUJ01. The sequence goes on from JALGUJ010000093.1 coordinate 1,107, forward strand.
TGTAGATGCCCACCTTCGACTGCGACAGCCCATTGCCCAGCGGTGGCGAGGACTGGTAGGCCGAGTCATGGAAGACCGCCACGTCCTCGTAGCGGTCGTAGTGCGCGCAGTAGGGCGCCACGCCCGTGACCTTGCCCATCACCTTCGCCGACAGCCGCCCCTGCTCGTTGAGGTTGCCCTTCTCGTCGGTCAGCGCGGCCTGGTCCCACCGCTCGCCCCAGCGCGGGAAGAACGGCGAGTACTCGTAGCCCGTGCAGCCGTTCGCGAGCAGCGTCCAGGCGTTCGTCTCCCACTCGGCCTCCGTCATGCCCGTGCGGCGGATGTCGCGGTCGAGGCACTTGCCGATCGAGCCGCCGCGCGGCAGAGGCAGCAGCCCGCAGTAGCCGTAGATGCCGGTCCAGATCTTCTTCCCGCTGCCGTAGCGTCCCTCGGCGCCCTCGGTCGAGAGATGGCCGTACATGTAGTCGTAGTCGAAGTCGCCCATCTCCGAGATCGCGACACTGGCGGGCGAGATGACGTACCGCTGGGTGACCGGCACCCCTGGCGCCACCTCCCGGCAGTGGTCCTTGAGCGCGGTGAGAAACTGCGTATAGGCCTCGACCTGCCACACGTACTTGAGGTAGGCCGCGCGCCGCGGATAGCCGTAGGCCTCATGGGAGGCGAAGTGGTCCGGGTAGGGCGCGTCGTCGAAGTCCGTGCAGCCCCCGACGCCCCCTACGTACTGCGCGAAGGCGGCGAAGTCATCGCCGAAGCGCTCGCGCAGCCACGCGCGCCACGCGGCCTTCGCCTCCACGCTCTGGTCGTCCCACTGGTCGATCTGGTCCTCCTGGCCGAGCACGAAGATCGCCGCGTGGTCGGCGAAGAAGCTCGCCCAGCCGTCCAGCGCGCGCTTGCACCACTCCAGCGTCTTCGGCTTGATGAACGAGGTGTGGCGCGGGTCCTCGTGGCGGATGAAGTGCTCCTCCATCCCCAGGTTCTCGCGCGTGACAAGCCACTCGGGCAGGTAGTAGACGCAGTGCGCCAGGCCGACTGCGGTCTTGTAGGGCAGGCCCTCGCGCTGGCACACGTACATATTCAGGAATGTCGAGCTATCGGGTGTGACCACGGGCCGTTCGGCGTCCTCGGCCCAGATGTTCGTCACGCCCGCGCCCTCGACGTAGAAGAGGTTGATGCCCGCCTGCTTCTGCAGCGCCTGCGTGGCCGTCCCATGGCCCTTGGAGGCGTAGTTGATGTAGGGCTCGTCTGCGTAGAAGAGCGCGTCGTAGCCCTCACGGGCGGTGACCCGCACCTCATCGGGCGGCAGCTCGGTGGGCATCTCCTTGAGCCGCTCGGCCAGCGGGCTGACCGCCCTCGCCTCCTCGCGCGTGCCAATCTCGCCGTTGCCGCTGATGGCCACGGCCGTCCAGTTCTTGCTCTTGTGCCCGATGAACTCCACCTTGACGCGCACGAAGAGGTCGCCGCCGGGCAGATCCACCGTCTCCGTCCGCCACTGCTGCTCGGTCAGCTCGACCTGCGACTCGGCGACCGGGTCGCCTTCCGGCGCGTCGGTGGGCAGGAAGAGGAAGTGCAGCCTCGTGCCGTCGCCGCCGGATCCGTCGCAGAGCCCGTAGTCGATCTGCACGCGTGTGCAGCCGTGCAGCACGAACTCGGCCCAGGACGGCCCGAGCGCGTTGTCAGGCGTGATCAGCATCTGCCCCTCGCGCAGCTCCCCATTGACCTCCATGCCGTCGGTGTAGGGCACAAGGTTGCCATCCTCGTCCGGCGTGGCGGTGGGCATGAGGTAGCCGCGGTTGCTGCGCAGGGCCGAGCCGGTGTCCTTGAACTCGGCCAGGCGCACCTCGTCATACATCAGCACGCTGCCGGGATGCTCGGCGAGTGTCCAGTCGGCGGCAGAGGGCACGGCGAGACAGGCAATGAGTGCAAGGCAAACGGCGGTGCGCATGGCAGTCGCCTCCTGCGAGCGGATCATCGAGAGAGGGGCAGTTTCGACCGAGCAGGGGCTGAGACCTGCAGCGTCGCGTTGAGTCTCGAAGCGCCGGCTCAGGTCGGCGAGCCGGGCGCAGGCAGGCCCTCGTCCAGCGCGCCGGGCATCTGGCCCTCCACCACAGGGCGGTAGAGCCGAAGGTGCCGATCCCCCAGGCGGGTCGCCTCCTGCTGCAGGAGCCCGAGGTAGTGGTCGCGCACGTCGCGGCACTCCGGGTCGTAGAAGCGATTGCGCAGCTCGCCGGGGTCACCATCGAGGTCGTACAGCTCGCAGAAGTCGGTCAGGTTCCAGGACAGCTTCCAATGCCCGTCGGTGACCATGCGCGAGGAGTAGTGGCCGTACCAGTCACCGTGGTACTCGGCGTAGTGGACCTGCCGCGGCCACTCCGCCGCGCCCTCCATCATCGGCAGCAGCGATCCGCCGTGCAGGTCGTGCGTCGCCATTCTCTGTGTCTGCTCGCCAGACATCGCGTGCATGATGGTCGCCGTCAGGTCCATCAGGTGCACCGGCGCGTCGATGCGCCGCGGTCTCGCGTTGCCCGCGGGCTTGACGATCATCGGGATGCGGCAGGTCTCGTCGTACATGTAGCCGCCCTTGCTGAGGAACCCGTGCGCGCCGGCCATGTCGCCGTGGTCGGCGGTGAAGACCACCATGGTCTCCTCGTAGAGCCCCGCCTCGCGCAGCCCGTCAAGCACCCGCCCGACCTGCGCGTCGATCAGCTCCATGTACGAGAAGAGCCCGGCCAGCAACTCGCGGAGCTGATCGTCCCCAGCCGGCAGATGGCTATGGCCCTCCGGCGAGATCTCATGAAGGCGCAGCTTCTTCTGGAAGACGGGCTTGCCCGCGAAGTCGTCGTGGCGGTTCGGCCACATGGGTATCTCCGCCGGATCGTGGCGGATGCCGAACTCGTCGGGCACGAACCACGGGCTGTGCGGGCCGGGGAAGGCGCAGAACGCCAGGAAGGGCGGCCGCGCCGCCTCGCGCCCGCGAATGAAGTCCCGCGTGTAGTTGGCCGCGGCCACGTCGGGGAAGCTCCCCATCGGTATGCGCAGCGTCCCCGCCCTGCCCCGCGCGAGGCTGGTTCCCACCTCCCCCAGCGCCGTCGAGGGGTGCCAGTGCGAGCTGCTCAGGAAGGGCGGTCCGCCCTCGTACGGCCGCGGGTGCGTGCGATGGAAGCTCGACGCGAACAGGTCCCCGGCGGGGCCGATGTGCCACTTGCCGAAGTAGGCGGTCTCGTGGCCGGTCTGCTCGTCCGCCCAGTCGGGCAGGGTCTGCAGGTCCGGGCGCAGGTGCTCGCAGTAGGAATAGCCGGGCGTGGAGTTGTTGAACATGTGGTGCGCGTGCGGGTAGAGGCCGGTCATCAGGCTCGCGCGCGCCGGTGAGCACAGGGGGCAGGGCGTGTATGCGTGCTCGAAGACCACCGACTCCTGGGCCAGTGCGTCGAGGTTGGGGGTGCGCACCGTGGCCCCGCCGTAGCAGCCGAGCAGGTCGATCCGGAGCTGGTCGCAGAAGAAGACCAGAACGTTGGGGCGTCCGTCGCCCGTCATCGTATCGCACCCCCGCGCCGAAGTCGTTGAGAGCCGGACGCCCCGTTCGCGCGGGGGAGCCTCAGGACCTGCACACACGGCGTACCTCGACGCGGTCGCGGAAGGCCGCAGTCGCACGGCGCGGGCGGAACTCCGGGAGCGTGCGGAGCGAGCGCCCCTCAGTCCGGCCAGCGCACCTGCATGATGTCGGGGTCCACGTCGGCCCATTCCAGGAGACGCCGGGCGTACCGCTCCAGGTCAAGCCGGCTGGCATGTGTCTCGATGAAGAGGCCGTTCGTGAGTTCCTCGCCCGAGCGGAAGTCGCTTCCGTCCAGATGGTGCGCGCTCGTGTTCACCAGACATCGGTCCGCGCCTCTGCCGGTGTGACGCGTTACCACTACCGGGCAGTCATCGGCCGACAGGCGGCCTTGAGCCACCAGCCAGTTCGCGACGTGGATGACGATGTCCCTGGCGTAGCGACAATCTTGGCGCTCCCCGGCGATGATGACAGCTCGCATCTCGGGCGTCGTGTCCGGCCCTTCGCTAGCCGGGGGCGTTGGTGGGAGCGTTTCGGCAGTCGTGGGAAATCCGACGTGAAGGTCGGCGCGACCGAGAGACTGCCTGATCTGCGAGGGCTTCAGTTCGGGCACACGCTTCTTGATGAGGCGAACGAGGCTTGCATTGTCACCCGCGAACAGGTCCTCGAGTGCCCGCTGTACTTGGCAGTCCACGAAGGAGGCCTCCCAGAGTTCGCTCAACTCATCTGCGGCCAGCTTCTCCTTCGAGAGCAGTAGCATAGTCTCGATGGTGTATGCCGTGGCTTCCGCGTCCGAGATGCACACAGCCCTGAACAGCTTCTCATCGACGTCCACAGGGGCGTGTGCGTTGTATACCCGCTACTCGTCACCATCGGTGAGCACGCACCATTCGACGCCCACGACGGTGGCATAGCCCATGATCTGGGAGACCCAGCGACGGTCCGTGAGGTTGCTGCCCAGGTCCTTCGCCTCAATAAAGAGCAAGGGAGAGCGCCTAAGCAGCAGAGCGTAGTCAACGGGGTTGTCCTGAGGTTTGGCACGATACTCCCGGATGACCTGTTCCAGGTCACGGAGATCCCACCCGAGAGCCTCGATGACTGGCTCGATCAGGACTGCCTTCGTGTTCTCTTCGCCAATGGTGCCCTTTCGTGCCTCTATCTTCGCGATGCGCTCCCGTACGTGCCCGACGGCTTCCTCAAGTCGCTCCCGAGTGTCGCCCTCCATGAGTCGTTCCTCCCGAACGTGCCTCGGTCGCCATGGTCAGCGAAAGGCCGCGGAGCTTCGCTAGGAACTCAGTCGCCAGCCCACCGAGCAGCGGTTTCCCCGCGGCGCAGCGAATCCCTGCATCCGGTCGGAACCGTCATACCATGGTGGCATGTCGTGCTGACGCGGAACGACTCGAGAGAGCGTGACCCGTGCCAGTGAAGGACAGGCGATCGGCAGGGACACGCCACCCGCGCAGCGAAGCCACCCGCAGCACACCCAGGATGGGAGGGCTGACTGATGAGGGCCAAAGCCGCCTGCATGGTCTGTGGCATCATTGCGCTGACCTGCGCGCTCGCCGCGGGACAGCCGCTGCGCGTCGCGATCTACGCCGACGGGATCGGTGGCCAGGCCGTGGCCGAGGCGCTGGCCGCGCGCGAGGACATGGAGGCCACGCTGCTCGAGAAGCTCGCGCCCGACGAGCTGCTCGGCTACGACGTCCTCTACATCGGCTCCATGCGCCTCGACCAGCCGGACCATCTCCGCGCCATGCGGGTGTTCGTGGGCGTCGGCGGCGGGCTGATGCTCAACCACGCCGCCTGCGGCCGCTACCAGCCCCAGACGCCCTTCCCGCAGATCGCGAGCAAGGTCTCGGGCCGGCGCGAAGACACGGTGGTGCGCGCCGGCCCCGAGGAGCATCCCATCACCGAGGGGCTGCCCGCGGAGTTCGAGCACGCCTACTACGATCACCTGCTGCTCGAGCCCGCGGAGGGCGGGACGGTGGTGGTGAGTGACCGGTCGGACGCGCCGGTGGTGGTGGTGGGCGAGGCGGGGCCGGGGCGCGTGGTCCTGTGCGGGATGATTCCGGGCTACTTCTACGATGCCGCGACCTACGCCCAGGCCGAGCGGCCGCCGGTGGGCGGGGAGTTGCAGCTCGTGGTCAACGCGCTGACCTGGGCGGGCGAGGCGCGCGTGAGCCAGAGGCCGGCGGCCGAGATCGCCGCCGCCCGCGACCGCCTCCAGCAGGAGCTGGAGCTGGACGAGATGCGCCGCCTGCTCCCCGACCCCGACTGGTTCGGGGAGGAGATGCTGCGCGGCGCCTACCTGCCCCGCCGGCCGGTGGCGGAGCTGGGCGGGCGCTTCTTCATCACCTACGATGCGATGACCTGGCGCGGCTATGACATGCGCAAGGCCCAGAGCGAGGAGGCCCTGGAGTTCTTCCGCAATCGGCTGCGCAGCGACGTGCTGCGGCTCAAGTGGCTGGGCGTCACGGACATGCTGTGGTGGACCGACGTCTCCGGCGAGCGCGTCTACCACAACACGGACGTGCCCGATTCGGAGGTGCGATACCCGCATTTCGACCCCCTGGGCATGCTGGTGGAGATCGCCGACGAGGAGGGCATGCGCGTCTGGGCCGCGTGGCACTCGACGGCGCGCTCGGAGGAGTTCGCGGAGAAGTACTGCGCCAGGGACGCGGAGGGCGACTTCTACATGTACGGCGGGAGGAGATACTGCGAGGACGTGTTCAGCCCCGCCTGGCGCGAGCGCTGCCACGCGCTGATCGACGAGTACGCCGAGCGCTACGGTGACTCGGAGAGCTTCCAGGGCCTGGGCTGCTACGACGAGCTGTGGTTCACCTACGCGGACTTCCACGGCGATGATCTGGACGCATTCGACGCATTCTGCCGCGAGCGCTTCGGCGAGGGCCTTCCCGATGACATCGGTGAGAAGCTCGCATTGGGCCGGCAGTGGACCGACACCGAGGACCTCTGGCGCCGGCGCTACGTGCTCTTCAAGCAGTGGGCCATCGGCGACTACGTGAAGGACCTGATCGACTACTGCCACAGCAGGGGCCTCCAGTACGGGCTGGAGGTGCTGGCGACCGCGCACTACTCATCCGGCTGGTGCTGGGGGATGGACAGCGTGGAGCTGGCGCGGCTGGGGGCCGACTTCTTCATATGCAGCCCGCGCACCAGCGCCGAGGCCTACTACCCCAACACGGTGCGCTGGGCACACGCTCACGACGGCTGGGGGCTCTACAACACCCACTGCTTCCGGGCCGGCAGCCCCGGCGGCACCTACTTCACCTTCAACCAGCTCTGGCGGCCGATCATGTACGGGAACAACCCGAATCTGCCCGCGCAGCTCGCCCGGCACATCCACAATCAGCGCCAGTGGGCCGGCGCCGAGTCACTGGCGCGCGTGGCGCTGCTGCACCACCAGAACGCGCTGCAGATGCTGGTGGAGGACCCGCGCCCGCAGGTCAACCGCGAGCAGGCCGTGGTGCGCACCATCGCTCGCCATCAGCCGATCGAGGTGGTCTTCACCCGCGCGACCGAGCTGCACGACCGCTACCGCACGCTCATCGCCGGTCCCTACGCGGTGCGGGGGCTCTCGGAGGAGGTCATGGCCTCGCTGCGCGGCTTCGTCGAGGCGGGCGGCACCATCCTCTCGCTCCACGCCGACTGGACGGTGGCGAAGCCGGACCTCACTGCCGAGCGCGACGTGACCGGCGAGATGGTGGGCGTCCGCTACGGGGAGCCGCTGGAGGACGCGCCGGCGGCTTTCGAGGTCGAGGGGCTGCGCGTGATGCTGCCCTCCGAGACCGCGCGGCGCGCCGTCGAGCTCCTCGACGGCACGGAGGTGTTGATCGCCTTCGAGGACGGCGCGCCGGCGGTGACCCAGCGCAGCCTCGGCCAGGGCCGCGTAGTCGGCGTGCACTTCGATCTGATGACGGAGCTGGAGAAGGGCGACACGCCGGAGCTGGCCGACTGGCTGTCCATGCAGACGGCCTCCATGTCCGAGCCCGAGGTGGTCTGCGAGGGCGAGGGCTTCCGGGTGATGAGCGCGCTGCGCAAGGGCGACTGGGTCGGCATCGCGCTCTTCCCGGACGAGGTGCCCAGCGTCGCGACGGTCCACGTGAACCTGCCCGCACTGGGCATCGAGCGGCAGGGCTTCCGGATGCTGCACCTGGGCAAGGAGATGGAGATCGCGCTCCCGGGCGACCGGTGGGGCGAGGAGGGCCTCTGGACGCCGGAGATGCTCGGCGAGGGCTTCCAGGTGACCATCTGCGAGGACAACGACCGCGTGATGCCCCTGCCCGAGGCGTTCGATCTGTCGCTCTTCGACGAGGACGAGGGCTCCTACATCGACACGGTCACGCGGCGGAACTGGGACAGCGTCGGCGAGGGGCAGGAGAAGCGGACCTACGCCCATGAGATCGTGGTGCTGGCGCCCGGCGACGAGATGGTGATGCCCGACTAGGCATGTCGCCATCACCGCTCGCGGGCTTCAGGCCGCTGCCGATGGCGCGGGGCGCTACCACTCCTGGGGCTCGGTGGTGTAGACGAACTCCACGCGGCCGATCGTCACGGTGTCGCCCTCCTCGACGCCGGCGTCGCGCAGGGCCTTGAGGACGCCCTGCTCCTCGAGCTGGCGCTGGAACCACGCCACCGCCTCGTCCGCGTCCATGTCCACCGTCGCCGCCAGCTTCTCGATGCGCGTGCCCCGCACTTCCATCGTCTCGGGGTCGAGTCGGCGCACCGACAGCTCGCGCCACGGCAGAGGCGGAATCTCCAGCTCCATCTGCGCGTCCTCCGGCGGCTCCAACTCCACCGTGTGGCCGCGCGCGAAGAGGCGCTCGCGCAGGTGGTCGAGGAGCGCGTCGCAGCCCTGCCCCGTGGCCGCGGAGATGGCGAAGACCGCGTGGCCCTTCGCCTCCAGCTCCCGGCGCAGCTCCGGCTCCCTCTCGCGGGCCTCGGGCAGGTCCATCTTGTTCAGCGCCACGACCTGCTCCAGCTCGGCCAGGCGCTCGTTGTACATCGCCAGCTCGTGGTTAATCTCCCTGAAGTCCTCCAGCGGGTCGCGCCCCTCGAGCGCACTGGCGTCGAGCATGTGCACGAGCAGCTTCGTTCGCTCGATGTGCCGGAGGAACCTGTCGCCCAGACCAACTCCCTCGTGGGCGCCCACGATCAGGCCGGGCATGTCCGCGATGACCATGGTCGTGAAGTCCTCGAAGCGGACCACGCCCAGGTTCGGCTGCAGGGTGGTGAAGGGGTAGGGCGCCACTTCCGGCCGGGCCGCGGAGACGGTCGCGATGAAGCTCGACTTGCCCACGTTCGGGTAGCCGATGATGCCGACATCGGCCAGGATCTTGAGCTCAAGACGCAGATGCCGCTCCTCGCCCGGCGCACCGAGCTGGCAGAAGCGTGGCGCCTGGCGGCTGGGCGTGGCGAAGGACGCGTTGCCGCGCCCGCCCGCGCCGCCGTGAGCGACGATCATCCGTTGCCCCGGCACCACCAGGTCCGCGACCTCCCGCTCCAGGTCCAGGTCGTAGACGACCGTGCCTGGCGGCACCGGGATGACGACGTCCTCGCCGTCGCGCCCGCGGTGATTCTTCGAGCTGCCCATCCGCCCGCCCTCGGCCTTGAAGACATTGCGGTACTTGAAGTCAAGGAGCGTGCGCATGTCGTCCTTGACCTGCAGGTAGACGTCGCCGCCGTCACCGCCGTCGCCGCCGTTCGGACCGCCCCGCGGCTCGAAGGCCTCACGGCGGAAACTCACCACGCCGTTGCCGCCTTTGCCGGCGCGGACGGTGATCGTCGCCTCATCGATGAACATGGCGGATGTCAGTCCCCATCAAAGCGGACTGCCGGCACGGTCCGTGCCGGCAGCGGTGGTCGGGCGCAGGTTCCGGAGCGGCGGCTACGACGCCACGTGCTCCCGGCTGGGCCACACGTGGACGACCTTGTTCCGTCCCTTCTGCTCGAACTCCACATAGCCGTCCGCCTTGGCGAAGATGGTGTCATCGCCGCCGATGCCGACGTTGCGCCCGGGGCGGAACTTCGTGCCGCGCTGGCGCACGATGATGCCGCCGGCCCTCACCTGCTGGCCCTCGAAGCGCTTCGTGCCAAGCCGCTTGCTTCGAGAGTCCCGACCGTTCCGGGTCGATCCCATTCCCTTCTTGTGCGCCATCTCTGCCAGCTCCCGTTATCTGAAGATTGCCTGCCCTCGGTATCGGCGCGTCAGCCCGCGATGTCCATGATCTGCAACGCGGTGAAGTGCTGCCGGTGACCGCGCTTGCGGCGGTAGCGCTTCTTGGCCTTGAACTTGACCACGGTTACCTTGCGATCGCGCCCCTGCTGCACGACGCGCGCCGTGATGGCCGCCCCCTCGACGTACGGCCGTCCCACGCGCAGCTCGCCTTCGTCGTCCCTAACGGCGAGGACCCTGTCAAGCTCGATCTCCTCGCCGGGCTCGGCGGCAAGCCGATCCACCTTCACGATCTGGTCCGGCTCCACCATATGCTGGCGGCCGCCGACCTCGACTATCGCGTACATAACGGTGCTCCTCTGTCCTCTGCTCGGCCCCAGGGCGAAAACAAGCAGTTGACGGCACGGTACACCCGCACCATCAACTGGCAGATGAGATTGTAGCGAATCGAGGCATTCGCGTCAAGTCACTGATGCGCGGTCGGCAGCATCCAGATTCGTGTGCATGCGCGCACCGAGCGGCGACGTCCCCTGCCTGCGCATCCCGCTCCTGGGCGGGAGGGACCGGGGACCGAGGCCTGCCCCCTCCTACGGCCAACGGCGCGCGGATGGGGGCGTCCGTCTGTCATCCACAGGAATCTGGATGCTCTCTGCGCGGTCCGAAGGGCAGAGAGCACGCCCTCAGCATGTGCCTAACGCGTAGCTCGTGCGGGAGGCCCGCACGAGTCCCGCTCAGGTCGCCTCCGCTGGGCCCTCCTCACCCCAGTCCAGCTCCACGCGACGCCCCTCGCGCCCCGATTCGTAGGCCGCCAGCACCGTCGCGAGCGTATCGCGGGCGAGCTGCGAGCCCACCATCGGCTCTCGCTCCTCCACGATCGCGCCGATGAGATCGTCCAGCGTCGCCTCGACGGCGTAGGGCGCCACCTCCAGCGGGTTGTGAACGGGGACCGGCGTCAGCTCCTCGTCCCGGAGCATCAGCAGTGGTACCTCATCCTCGGGCATGTCTCGGATCAACAGCACGCCCTCGGTGCCCAGGATGCGCCGCTCCGCGCGATACCGCTCGGCGTGGTCTGCGAAGGTCACCACGATGACGCCCATCATCCCGTCCCCGAGGTCGAGCGAGACGGCCGCGGTGTCCTCGCCCTTCCCCTCCGTGTGAATCACCAGGCTCGGGCACATCGCGCTCACCGCCCGCGGCCGCCCGAAGAGGTGATGCATGACGTAGACCGCGTGGTAGCCGCAGTCGATCAGCACCCCGCCGCCGGCTCGCTCCAGGTCGCCCTTCCAGTGCTCGGGAGCACTCATGCGCTCGAACTCGTCGTCGTAGATGGTGAAGACGGCCAGGTACGGCCTGCCGATGTCGCCATCCTCCATGCGCTCGCGGGCGGCGGCGACGGCCGGGAAGTAGCACTGCGGCATGGAGATCAGCAGCCGCCGGCCGCTCTCCCGCGCCGCGGCGAGCATCGCGTCGGCCTCCTCCAGCGTGCGCGCGATGGGCTTCTCGCAGATGACGTGCTTGCCCGCTTGCAGCGCCGCGACCGTGATCTCGCAGTGGCTGTCGTGCGGGGTGAGCACGTCCACCACGTCCACCTCATCATCCTCCACCACCACGCGCCAGTCGCTCTCCATGTGCTTGATGATCCCGTAGCGGCGGTAGGTCTCCTCGCGCGCCCTCTCGTCCGGGTCGGCGGCGATGACGCGCCTCACGTGCTCGTTGCGCACCAGGCCATCCAGGTGCATGGGGGCGAACATCCCGCAGCCGATCAGCCCCACCGTCAGATCCATCGCGCCCTCCTGAAATCGCGGTTGCTGTGCGAGCAGCGGCTTATCACGGCCGCCGGCGGCGCGATCGCGTCCACCTCTGCTTCGCCGCCCGGCGGGCCGTGCCGCCCGCGTCTTGCCTGTGCCTGCCCTCGTCAGGCCATCATGTCCAGATCAAGCCGGCACGGCTCGATCTGCCCGACGATCTCATTGTGGCAGTTGCCGACCTCGATGCGACCGAAGCGCTCCACGAGGCCGGGGTCCAACTCCGCGCCGAGGCGCTGCAGCAGGGCGATGGCGATCGGGCCCTGCGCGCGGCCGGAGCCATCCGAGATCTTGAAGGCGATGCCCCGAGGTGCCGGGCGCCGCATGGCGATGCAGAAGAGCCCCTCGGCGCCGCCCTTGGCGATGACGTCGCCTTTCCCGTGCGCCAGCAGCTCGGTGTTGAAGGCCCCCTCGCCGCTGATCATCGCGGGCGCGGCGAGCATGGCCGACGTGATACGCTCCGCCGCCGTCGCAAGCTCGCCCGGGAGGCCCTCGGGCGCGCCGAGCCGTGCGTACGCCCGCGCCATAGCGCTTAGAGGCATCGCCACCGTGGGCAGGCCGCAGCCGTCGCGACCGAAGACGAAGTCCCGGTCGGGAGTGCGGCTGAGCACGGACAGGTGCACCGCGATGAGGCGCTGGACGGGGTGCTCGCGCTCCGGATAGCTTGCCACGTCGGCGCCCAGGGCGAGGCAGGTGGCGAGCATCCCGGCGTGCTTGCCCGAGCAGTTGTTGTGCAGCGGGGACGGCTCCCGCCCCTCGCGCACGAGCCGATTGCGCTCGTCCGTGTCGCCGGGCCAGTGCGTGCCGCACTGCAGCGCGCTCTCGTCCAGGTCGAGCTTGCGGAGGATCCCGCGCACCGTCTCAACGTGCTCCTGCGACCCGCGGTGCGATGCGCAGCAGATGGCCAGCTCCCGCTCGCTCAGCTCGAAGCGGTCGGCCGCGCCGCTGGTGACGACGCTCAGCGCCTGAATCGGCTTCGAGGAGGAGCGCCAGAACTGCACCCCTTCGGAGTTCCCGACGCCGGCAAGCAGACGCCCGTCGGGGCCGGCGATGGCGACCCGGCCGTAGTGTGTGCTCTCCACGACGCCGTCGCGACTGACCGTCGCAAGCCGAACGACATCGCCCCGCGCACCATCCATGGCATCAGCTCCCCGGCCTTGCTCGGACTCGGCCCATCGGTGTACAGTTGAGCGCCCGCCGTCGCATACCTCCCTGGGACGCCGGTGCCGAGTGACGGCTCACGCCATACCAGAAGGTGCGTCAGATGAGATCGCGATCCGCCGCGCGTCCTGCACTCATCCTTGCCGCCGCCTTGACCTGCCGTTACCTCCCTGCCGCGGCGGCCGACTACCCCTGGATGGGCACCAAGCTGGGCGTGACCGACGCGGCCCCCGCCCCATGGACGCCCGTGGAGGTGGACGGGCAGAGCGTCGGCGTCTGGGGCCGCACCATCACCTGGGATGGCGGGGCGCTCCCCGCGCAGATCGAGAGCCAGGATCTCCCGCTGCTGGCGGGCCCTCTTGAGCCGGGGGTGATCCTCGGCGGTCTTCCGGTCGAGTTCCCGGCCACTGAGCAGCGCGTCGCCAGTCGCTCTGAGGCGAGCGTACAGCTCGAACACTCCACGAGCGCGGGCGGCCTGACGCTGGACACGCACACCACCGTGGAGTTCGACGGTTTCACCCGCATTACCATGAACCTGACTCCAGACGGTGAAATCGAGGTGGGCGGATGGGAGCTGCGCGTCCCGCTGCGGCCGGACGTGGCGGAGGTCTTCAGCCGCTACCTCAGCTACGACTTCGCCGCGCTGCGTACGGATAAGCACAGCTTCGCATCCTCTATGCGCTTCATCGGCGGCACCTTTCACGAGCCCTTCAACCCCGAGATCTGGGTCGGCAACAGGCGCGTCGGCCTCACCTGGGCGGCGGAGACGAATCGCGACTGGATGCAGGAGGACATGGCCCGCGCCATCTCCATCGAGCCGAAGCGCACGCGCACCGACCTGGTGGTGCGCTTCATCGATCACACGGTCACGCTCGATAAGCCGATGACCGTGGAGTGCGCGCTCGTCGCCACGCCGCTCAAGCCCTTCGACACCCGGCTGCGGCAGATCCGCGTCGGTCACCCCTCGCGCATGGAGACGGCGATCGACCACGGCATCGGGGACGGAATCGCCCGGTACTACGGGATCAGCTTCCCGAATGACTTCGCCCCCCAGTACCCCGGTATTCCGTTCCCTAGCGACAGCGAGAAGGCCCGCGCTCACCGCGAGCGCCTCGACGAGCACGGCATTCGCTTCATCCCCTATGGGGCCCTGGCCTACACGAACGCCATCTACGAGCCGCCGCGCCGCTTCTACGAGCAGTGGCACACCCTACCGGTCTCCGAGGCCACGCTCAAACGCTACGAGGCGTACGACGCGGGGGAGACCGAGGACTACGCCCTGAAGCACTACGGCCACTGGGAGGGCTACCGGGTCTGCATGACCCCGGAGAGCTACCACGACTTCTTCGTGGACACATACGTGCGGGCGATTCGCGACTACGACATCGACGGCATCTACCTCGACCACGGCGAAGTCAGCCACGGCTGTCAGAACCCCAATCACGATCATTACATCGACCCGGCTGAGCAGCCGGGCAAGTACTTCTACGGCATCTTCGGCGCGCGGCAGTGCCTGAAGCGGCTGTGGATCGCCACGAAACAGGCGAAGCCGGACCTGCCGATCATCCTGCATCAGTCGCGGCCCTCGAAGCTCTTCAACTCCTTCGTGGACATCTGCGCCAGCGGCGAGGTCATCAACGTGTTCTTCTCCGGCGAGCACCGCATCCCGGCGCTGCGGGAGAAGCCGAGGCTCTACACCCCCGACTACGACACGCTGCCGCCGGTCTTCTGGGAGTACGAGTTCCTGGAGAGCTACGGCTTCGACAGCCGCCTGCTTCCCGAGGTGAAGTTCGCCACCCAGGCGTACTGGGACGAACACCCCGACGAGTACGCCCTGTGGTCGCGCGTGATGATGAAGAACGTGCTGCTGGCCGGCGCGCGCCTCTATGCGGGGAACATGGACCAGGAAGTGCTCGAGGAGTGCTGGCGGGGCATGGATGCCCTGGGGCCGATGACCGCGGAGGTCGGCTTCGTCCCGTGGCATGAGGAGCACGATCTTGCCACGCCCTCGCTGCCCACCACGCGAGTCTCAGTCTACCACCGGCCCGGCCGGGCGCTGCTGATCGCGGGCAACGACGCGGGTGATGCCGTAACCGAGCACATCAGCGTCGGCCCGGCGCTCCCGCGCGCGAGCGCACTCGATGCGGCCACGGGCGAGGCCCTGACGATCGCTGGAGGTGCGGTTGAGGTCGGCGTGCCGGCGCGGACCTTCCGGATGGTGCTTCTGCGCCCGTAGCGGACCCGGCAAGCGCTGACGGCGCATGCGGCCCGCCCCTTCGCAGGGCGAGCGCGTCATCTCCCGGCGCGCGGTCGCCCGCCCTCGCTCACAACGAAGGGCCGCCAGGCGTGGCTCAGAGGTTCCCCAGGAAGTCGATGGACTCGTCGCCGTACTCGGTGGAGAGATCGGCGTACAGCGACAGCAGAGCCTCGACGCCGATGATGCCCGCCCTGAGCTTGGCCATGGCGTCGGCGGCCATGGGCACCATGCCCTCGGAGACCGCGGCGTGGCGCATGGCCTGCTCGTCCACGTCCTCGAGGACCATGGACTTGAGCGTCGGGGTCATGCGCATGAGCTCGAACAGCCCGATGCGCCCGGAGACGCCCGTTCCCCGGCAGCGCGCGCAGCCCTCGCCCTCGGCCACAACCGTGATGCGGTGCTCGGCCAGGCGCTTCTGCAGCGCGGGAGCGTCGGCCAGCACCTCCTCGACCTTGCGCGAGACCTTGCAGTCAGGGCACACCCGCCGCGCCAGGCGCTGGGCCAGCACCGCGCGCAGGCCCGAGGACACCAGGTAGGGCTCGACGCCCATCTGGAGCATGCGTGTGGCCGCGGCCGGCGCATCGTTGCCGTGCATGCTGGTCAGCACCAGGTGGCCGGTGAGCGCGGCGCGGAAGGACGCCTCGATCGTCTCCTCGTCGCGCGCCTCACCGACCATGATCACGTCCGGGTCCTGCCGCAGCATGGCCCGCACGTGCTGGGGGAAGCCCACCCCGATGTCCGGTCGCGCCGTGGACTGGTTAACGCCGTCGAGCTGGTACTCGATGGGATCCTCGACGGTCTCGATGTTGAGGTCGCGCTGGCGAAGGTAATGGAGGGCGGCGTAGAGAGTGGTGGTCTTCCCCGAGCCCGTCCCGCCGGCGATGGCCACCAGCCCGCGCGAGGCCTTGAGCAGCGCCTCCATCTGCTCCTGCAGCGGCGCGGACATGCCGAGCTGCTCGAAGGTGATGTAGAGCCGGTTCTTGTCCAGCAGCCGCATGACCACATTCTCGCCGTGCGCGGTCGGTCGGATGGAAGAGCGCACGTCGATCCGCCGGCCCGCCGCCTGGGTGGTGAAGCGCCCGTCCTGCGGCCTGCGCGACTCGGCGATGTCCATCCCCGCCATGATCTTCAGACGCGAGATGAGTGGGTCCTTGATGGTGTCGGGCAGGGTGCTGGGGGTGCCCAGCACCCCGTCCACGCGATAGCGGACGGCCAGGCCCTTGCTGCGTGCCTCCACGTGGATGTCGCTGGCACCCATCTTGACGCCCTGGGTGATGAGCGTACTGGCGAGCTGCACCACGGCCGGGGCGTCCGAGAGGTCGGCGATGCGGTCCACCTCGTCGCTCAGGCCCTCCGCCCGCCCCGCCATGCTCTCCTCCAGGTCGAGGATGTCGTCTTCGGTCCAGTAGGTGTCCATCGCCCACGCGATCTCAGGGTCAGAGACGCGAAGGGGCCTCACCTTGTACCCCGTCTGGCGCCGAATCTCGTCGATCGCCTGCACGTTGTCGGGATCGCTCATCGCTACGTCCAGCGTGTCCTCCCGCACCGCGACCGGGAAGGCGCGCACCCGCCGCCCCAGCTCGGGCGGGATGATGCTCGCCACCGAGGGGTCGATGTCCATGTCGCGCAGGGACGAGACGACCCGCGCCTCTCCCCCCGTCGCCTCACGAATGACCTCGTGGGTGAGGTACCCGCGCTGGACCGCCAGCTCCAGCGCCGAGGTCTCGTTGCGCATCCCCTCCTGGTAGACCTCGCGGGCCTGCTCGGAGTCGATGGCCTTCTGCCTCAGCAAAATCTTGAGGATGCTCTGCTCGCGCTCCCAATCGATCATCGCGTCGCCCCCAGGGTGGTGGCCTCCCCATGTAAGACGACTCTTCTCCACCCGCCCGTTCTCCTCCTTTAGCTTAAGGTTCTGTGGCGATTCGTCAAGTCCCGCACCTGCCTGCGGAGGTCGGCGGCCCACACTCACGCGAAGGCCCGGGCGCAGGGGAGCACAGTCAGAGGGGCGTGCAGTGGCGATCGTGACACCGATCGACTTCGACGCCCACAACCCCGAGGTTCAGGAGGAGACGGGGCGGATCCTGCAGTCGGGGATCACGGAGGACGGCAGGTTCGTCCTGCGCGAGGGCGGCAACCTCGCGCCCGCCACGCCGGAGGAGAACGTCGCGGCGATCTATGCGGCCTGTAAGGAGTTCGGGCGGTACGGATAGCCTGTAGGGCGCGGGCTGGTACCGCACCGAGCCGTCGCCGTTGTCGTGTCGTTCATGGAGAGGCGGGACCCCGTTCCCGCCTGTGCCGTGGTCGTTCCGTGGCACGGGCGGTCTCGCCCGTGCGCCGTTGTCGTTGGCCGTTGCCGTCGTGCCCCTCGCGCCCTCGCGAGGGGGTCGCCCGTAGGGCGACGGTCGTTGGGCTCGCACGGGAAGGTCCACAGTGATTGCACGAGAGGTGAGGCGCGATGGCTACTCTGCGCGAGCGGATAGTCGCACTACTGCGCAAGGAGGGGGGCCTCACAGATCGACAGATTGCCCATCGCCTGCTGGGGGCGGGTTCGCCCCAGCAAAGCGTCAATCAGGCGTGTCGGCGGCCTGCAGGCCTGGGACACATCATCAGGCGCAAGGCCTCAGACGGGCTGAACCGCAACTGGATCGGGGAGGCCCCCGCACCATCCCCGCATGAGCCCACGCCCGAGGACCCGCTGTCTGAGGAGTCGCTCAAGCATGCTCTGCGATCTTGGCTTGAGTCCACAGGGTGGACCGTGCATCGTATCGCCTGGGGGAAGGCCCGAGGGGCCGACATTGATGCCTCAAGAGCGGGTCGGCGCTGGCTGATCGAGGTGAAGGGCTCGGGATCGAGACCGGCCATGCGCCATAACTACTTCCTGGCTGCCTTGGGAGAGTGTCTGCAACGCATCGACGACCCCCTTGCGAAGTACAGCATTGCGTTCCCGGACCTCCAGCAGTTCCGCAACCTGTGGGAGCGGCTCCCGGAACTCGCGAAGCGTCGCACCGAGATCACCTGTCTCTTCATCGACGAGGCGGGCGGAGTATCCGAGGAGGAATAGCGCGCCGCCCCCAGCGAGGGCGCCGGGGCCACAACGGCGACGGCAACGATGCAGGCCCGAACGGGGTCGGGCCTCTCCATTAGCGGCAACGGCGAACGCCGGCGGCGCTGTGCGCCGCCCCCTCGCGGGGGCGCGAGGGGCACAACGACAACGACGAACGACAACGGCCGGGCGCGGCTGAAGCCACGCCCCTCCACACCGCTGGGCAGCGAGGTCTCCTCGCAGGTCCCTCTGATGCTCCCGAGGAAACGCCCCTCGGCGCCTGACCACGCAGGTTCGGAGGGATTGCAGTGCCCGAGATCATCTCCGTCGGCGAGTACATCGTGGACGTCATGCGCATGGAGGTCGATGACCCGCTGGATGAGCCGGGAGTCTTCGCCGGAGCCTTCCCCTCCGGCGCGCCCGCCATCTTCACCGACCAGTGCGCGCTGCTCGGCAGGAGCGCCGGGTTCATCGGCGCGGTCGGCGACGATGACTTCGGCCGCATGAATACGCGCCGCTTCGAGGATCACGGGGTGGACACCACCTACGTGGCCGTCGTGGAGGAGGTCTCGACCGGCTGCGCCTTCGTGACCTACTTCTCCAACGGCGAGCGGCGCTTCCTCTTCCACATCGGCAACTCCGCCGCCAGCCACCTGCCTGAGCCGCCCGCCGAGTGGTTCCAGGGCTGCCGGTGGCTGCACGTCTGCGGCTCGTCGCTTTCGGCGGGGGAGCGCATGCGCGAGGGTTGCTACCGGGGAGGCCGTTGGCGAGGTCTGCGAGCCGGTGCTGCAGATGGCGTCGCTGGTGCTGCCCAGCGCCTCGGAGGCGGAGATCCTGACCGCGACGTCCGCCGCCGACGACGCCTGCCGGGCGCTGCTGGAGCGCGGCGCCGAGGTCGTCGCGCTCAAGCGCGGCGCCGAGGGCTGCACGGTCATCACCACCGAGGAGCGGGTCGAGGTCCCCGGCTACCCGGTGGAGGCGGTCGATCCCACCGGCGCCGGCGACTGCTTCGACGCCGGCTTCGTCGTGGGCCTGACCGAGGGCCTCTCGCTGGAGGAGTGCGGGCGTCTCGCCAACGCCTGCGGGGCGGCGGCCGCTGCCGTGCGCGGGCCGATGGAGGGCTCGCCGACGCGGCAGGAGGCGTTCGAGCGGGCGGGGATCGGGTAGCGCCCGGGAGACGGGGGCAACCCGGTGGCGCTGTTCGGGGTCTGTACTCCCGCATGTACCGTGCCTGGAGTGAGCGGGGGCCAGCTCATCCGGGAGGTGGTGGCTCGTGCTGCGCCAGTCGATGCTGCTGTTGCTCCTCATCGCCGCGGCGGCGACCGTGCAGGCAGACCCCGGCGCGGCCACCTGGTCGGGCGGAACGCTACCACTGATGGACGAGCACACCCTTCTGATGGCCCACTTCGATGACGCCTTCGACGCCGACCACGCCATGGGCGACGCGACCGCCGAGGTGAACGGTGCGGAGCTGGTCGAGGAGGGCAAGTGGGGCGGCGCGGTTCGCCTCGGCGACGGCCAGGACCTGAGCTTCGCGACCGAGGGGAATCTGGACATGGCCGCCGGCACGCTCATGTTCTGGTTCAGGCCCGACTGGGAGCCCGGCGCGCCGAACTCCCACACGCTGCTGTCGATGAACCTGGACGGCGACCCGCCCGGCTACTTCGTGCTCAGCCAGGGCTGGTGGGAGACCTCCGGCGGCGCCGGGCGCATGTACTTCGTCTGGGACAACCAGAGCTACATGCACGCCAACACGCAGGCCTTCGCGAACATGGAGGCGGAGGAGCTGGCGCGCTGGCACCACGTCGCCCTGACCTGGCAGGAGGGCGCACAGGGCGCCAACGCCATCTACCTCGACGGTGGGCGCGTGGCGCGCACCATGAAGCAGGATATCACCGTCCGCCGGCCCACCTCCCGGCTTTTCGTGGGCTCCGACCGGCCGCTCTCGGGCGGCCGGCGCTGGGCGGAGGGCCTGCTCGATGAGCTCGTGATCCTCGACTACGCCATGAGCGGCGCCGAGGTCGCCGAGGTCTTCCGCGGTCAGGAGCCCGAGTGGGAGGCCATCCAGGCGCGGCACTGGGCGTGGCTCACCGACGTGCTGGCGGGGCCGGAGCCCGAGCTCGAGCGCGATGATCAGGGGCGCATCCTGGAGAGCCGCGCCATCCTCGACGAGGGCACCTCGTGGAGCGAGCCGGAGCAGATCCCGGAGATCGTGGCGAAGATCAAGCGCGCGGGCTTCAACGTCTACGTCCCCTGCATCTGGCACGGGCGTGGCACGCGCTGGGCCTTCGAGGGATACCCGAGCGATCCCCGCATGACGGAGCGCCTCGAGGCGATGGAGGTCGATCCGCTGGAGCTGCTGATCGAGCAGTGTCACGCGCAGGGCATCGAGGTGCATCCCTGGTTCTGCGTGGTCAAGCGCGAGGGCGACGTGCTGCCCCAGTTCGTCGAGGAGGGCACGCCGGCCAAGTTCTTCGACGCCCACCGCCCCGAGTTCCGCGACTTCATCGTGGGGCTGATGCTGGACGTGATCCGGGAGTATGAGGTCGATGGCGTGAACCTCGACTTCATCCGCACCGGCGGGCTCTGCACGGGGCCGCTCTGCCGCGCCGAGTACCGCGAGAAGTTCGGCACGGACCTCGAGGAGGACGTGAAGCTCAGGACCGATGAGGGGTGGCCGAACCCGAAGATCGTGCAGTGGCAGAACGAGTGCATCGCGGACATCGTCAGCCGCGTGGCGACCGAGGGGTGCGCCATTCGGCCCGACCTGATCGTCAGCGTTGACGGCCATCCGCACGCCCCGACCGATCCGCCCGACGCCAACGGCCGCAACGAGA
This sequence comes from Candidatus Zipacnadia bacterium, assembly GCA_029820945.1. GTDB lineage: Bacteria > Armatimonadota > Zipacnadia > Zipacnadales > UBA5352 > JALGUJ01. Next base: position 21,953 of record JALGUJ010000093.1, read on the forward strand.
TGCCCTGGGTGGAGGCCGGGTGGGTGGACGTGGTCTACTCCATGGACTACGGGCGCGAGCTATCGTGGCTGCGCATGGACACGGTGCGCGCGGCGACCGAGCATCCCGAGGCCTTCGTCACCCTGTGCGGCAACTACGAGCGCACGGAGACCGGGAAGGTCATCCCACGCGAGGGAGAGCTGGTCGCGCAGCACATCGGCTACTGCCGCCGCAAATGGCCGGGCAACGGCGTGGGGTTGTACCTCTGGTCGATGCTCAGCGACGAGCAGATCGAGGCCCTGCGCGCCGGGCCATTCGCGGAGGACGCCGTGCCGCGGTGGGTGCGCGCAGGCTAGCCAGTACGGGAAGGGAGCGATCCGTGTGGCGCGTCTGCTAACTGCAAGCGCACTGCTGCTGTATCTGTCCGCGCCCTGCGTCGGTGACCCCGTCCTGCTGCCAGCCGCTGACGACTCGGCGCTCGTGCTGGCCTCCGACACCGGCCGCGTCGAGGCCGTCGAGATCGCCGGCGAGCGGCTCGAGGCGACCGGCGGCTTCCGCCTCGAGGACGCCGTCACCGGCGAGACTGCCGAGCCCGCAGGCGTGATGACCGGGACGGAGGAGGGCGCCGACTGGGTCGGCGAGGCCGCCGACCTGGGCCTGCGAGTTGAGGCGCGCTTCCGCCCGCTCGAGGAGGCGCTGGAGGTCGGCGCATCGCTGCGCGACACCACCGGCGAGGACCGTGCGGTGCGGCTGTCCTTCGCGCTGGGCGTGGACGCCGTCGGCTGGCGCTGGTGGGACGACATGCGCCGCTCGCAGGCTATCGTCGATGGCAACGCCTACGGTGGCGGCCGGCAGCACAGCGACTACCCGCTCTGCTGCATCGAGGACGGGCGGCGGGCGCTGAGCATGGCCATCCCGCTGGACCCCTTCGTCACGCACCGGCTGCAGTACGACGCCGCGGCGCGCGAGCTGCGGCTGACCTTCGACCTCGGCCTGAGCCCGGCGGCCGAGAAGTTCCCCTCGCGCGCGGAGGTGCGCTTCTTCATCTTCTTCCCCGACCCCGAGTGGGGCTTCCGGTCGGCGGCCGAGCGCTACTACCGCATGCACCCGGAGCCATTCACCACGCACGCGAGCACGCGCGGGCTCTGGATGACCTTCCACGACCTGGCCGAGATCCCGCTGGCGGAGGACTTCCACTTCGGCTTCCACGAGAACGGAAAGAACCCGGCGATCAACCGCCGGTTGGGCGTGGCGACGCTGCACTACGTCATGCCGGGGCAGATCGACGTGCTGTTGCCCTTCGACGCGCCCCGGAAGCAGTCGTTCGATGAGGTCGAGGCGTGGGTGCGGGAGAACGCGCCCCGCGAGGAGGTCCGCGACCGCTGGCTCGAGCGCGTGCAGATCATGCGCGAGTGCGCGCTCGAGCGCGATGGCGGTGAGCTGAGCTACCATACCTTCTACGCCAACTGGGCGCGCGGGCGGCTGGTCTACGACTGCTTCGTCAACTCCGACCCCGACCTGCCCGTCGAGCATCAGCACGCGGCGTACATGGAGCGCGCCCTGGACGCGGTGGACGCGCAGCTTGAGGCCGATGGGCTGGACCTTGACGGCGTCTACCTCGACAACTTCGGGGGCGGGCAGCCCAACTTCCGCCGCGAGCACTTCGCCAGCGTCGATCACCCGCTGACCTTCCGCGGCGACCCGCCGCGGCCGTGCACACTGGCCGGCATCGGCGAGCACGAGTACGCTCAGCACCTCGGCGACAAGCACCGGCCCGAGCGGCACATCGTCTTCGCCAACGGCTGGCGGCGGCCGCAGATCTTCCACTCCGCGGTGCTCGATGCCGGCGGCACCGAGACCTACTGGGCCACCAGGCAGAGCCGGCTGGGCCCGCAGTGGGACTGGTGCCGCGTCCTGATGCAGGGCAAGGTCCACTGCCCCCTCCTCAAGTTCGACAAGGACGAGATCAACGCGCTCTTCTCGCATCTGGAGGACTACCTGGCCGAGGCCACCTTCTACGGCTTCTATCCGTCGATCTACACCTCCGGCGGCTGGAAGCATCAGAGCTTCTGGCTCGATCCCGGCATGTACGAGCGCTATCGGGAGCAGTTCCGCCTCTACGTGCCGGTCGTCGATCTCCTGCAGGAGGCCGGCTGGCAGCCGGTCACGCGCGCGAGGCTCAGCGACGAGCGCCTGGGGATCGAGCGCTACGGCGCCCCGGCGGATGGCGCGTTCTACCTGACGCTCTACAACCCGCTGGACCAGGCGCAGACGGTCGCGATCGAGAGCAACCTGCGATGTGAGAGCGAGGACGCA
>JALGUJ010000094.1 GCA_029820945.1 Candidatus Zipacnadia bacterium
GATGGCCCGGAACAGGGCGGGGTCCCGAAGCGAGGCGGCGGCGCCCACGAGATACAGGTACAGGCTCCCGTAGTTGAAGAAGTGCGGGTTGAGGTCGCCCAGCGCCATGGAGAAGGCGCCGCGCAGGGAGTGGAACTCGTCTGGATGGTAGGAGAAGAGGTGGGTCTGGTCGGGCAGCCCCCAGGTCAGGCCGACGGCCCTGAGCGCGACCGCCACTGCGAGCACCAGAGCGATGCCGAGGACGCGCCAGGCCCGGCCGGCGTGTCGGCCGGCCTGCGGAGTCTGCTCGTGAGGCATGTCTCCTCCCACGTGGAAGCGGCGCCCGGGGAGCGGGCGCCGCCGCGCTGTGCGAGGCAGCACCTCCCTACCCCGACGAGTGCATGATGGCGTAGTGGGCGGGCGGGCCCCAGTTGCCGGCGCCATCGACCGCGCGCACGTGCAGGAACCACAGGCCCGTCTTCAGCCCCTCGAAGCTCTTCGCCGCCGTATGCCCCTGCGACTTCTCCGGCGGGACGGTCGCCGGCTCCTGGTCGAGCACGTAGCTGTAGCCGGCGATACCGGTAGTGTCGGTGGCACGCCAGCGGAAGACGGGCTTGACCGTGCCCACGCTGCCGATGACGAAGTTGTCGAAGTGCGCGGTCGCGCCCTTCTTGTTGTCGCGGTTGTTGCGGTCGCCGACGATGACGGCGCTCACATGGATCGGCCCACGTCGCTGCTTGCGCTTGAGCAGCGGAGCGATGTTCACCGAGGCGTGATGCCACTTCCCGTCGGCTCTCATGCCCGGCACCCGCCCGATGGCCCCACTCGGGGAATCGGTCATGGCAATGGCGTACCACTCCCCGTTCATGTGCACCAGCAGATCGAGCTTCACGCCCACGTCGAAGCGGTAGTCGAAGGAGATGACCGGGAACTTGTCGGCCGGAAAGGCCTCGGAGGTGACAAGCGCCTGCATGTGGCCGCGGCTCTGCTGCTGGGTGAGCTTGACGCTGGCCTCGCCGCTCGCCGACGTGGTGGTATCGCGCACCACCTTCGCGCCCTCAGCGCCGCCCCGATTGGACCAGCCGTCCAGGCCGGTCTCGAAGGTGTGCGCCAGATGGGATCGATGCGTGCTGCAGTCAACACTCGCGATGCGTGGGGCGGCCGTGTCCTTCGAGTAGTCCATCACCCAGCTCCACGTCGGCAGGTCGGTGACCTGGTTGCCGGCGTAGTCGGCCGCCTGCTTGAGCACCACAGCCACCTCGGTGCCATCGTCGAAGACGGTCGGCGCCGGGGAGGTCTCCTCGCAGTTCCAGACCAGCCGCGCCTGGTCGGAGAGGTACGTCAGTCCGCTGTTGCTGACGGCGTAGTCCCTGCCGCCGACGCCCAGCACCACGCTCGAGGGGTCTATGCCCGCCAGCCCCTCGTCCTTGAGGTCGAGCACGACCTGCGAGACCGCGGTGCGCGCGCCGTCGGCGGGCGATCGCTGCATGGCCGAGGGCGCGGAGCTGTCGATGAGCAGGCGCCGGTGCGCCGTCTCCGACCAGTTCCCGGCGGAGTCGGCCGCGCGCACGTGCAGCCAACCGTCCACCTCCCCGCCCTCAGCGTAGTCCACGTGGGCCGCAGTGGTGGCCATCTCCGCCGGCAGCTCGGTGGTCGGGCTATCATCGACAGCCCAGTTGACGCCGGCCAGGCCGCTGATGTCGAGCACGTTCCAGGCCAGCCGGAGCGGCTTCGCGGCGCTGACGATAGGGACGAGCTGGAAGTCATCGATGTGGTAGACCTGGCCCGGCGCGTTCGACGTCCACCCGGTGTCGGCGATCCACATCTGGAGCACCTTGTAGCCCGGCGCGTGCGGATCGTCCCGGCGCAGCATCTCGTAGAGGTCGAACTCCGTGTAGTGCCACCGGTTGTCGGGGATGACGTTCGGCACCTCGCCGACGCGATCGTACTTGCTGTCGCTGTCGGTGAAGCGGATGCTCTTGCGGGCACCGTTAACCTGGAGCAGGATGTCGGCCCGCAGGCGCTCGGGCACCTTGTAGGCGAAGCGCACGATGCGGTATCGCCCGGCGTCGAAGGCGGTCTTCCGGATGTACGCGCCGAAGCTGCCGCCGTTGGCGGGGTTGTAAAGCTTGAGCGACTGCTGCCCGCTGGCGGCGGTCGTCGGGTCGAGGCTCAGCATGGCGCCGCCCTCCGCGCCCCACCTGCCCCACTCGCCCATCCCGGCCTCGAAGTCATCAGCGATGGGAGGCACGTCACCCACCGCGATCTCCGGCGGGGACGGCGCTGCGTCGTCCGCATCCGGCCCCACCCGGAAGACCCACTGCGCCGGCTCGCTCAGCTCCGAGCCGTTGCGGTCGGCGAGGGCGAGCAGCTCCACGGGCAGCGTCCCCGGCTGCGGGAAGCTCTGCCCCAGGAGGGCGACGTCGAGCGAGAGCGTCTCGGTGGCCGGATCCCAGGTCACGGCGCGGTCCTTCACCCCAAGCTCGCGACCTCCCACGGCCAGCCTGATGCTGGCGGGATCGACGCCGATGCCGCCATGGTCGGCGAGCTTGATCTCGATTGGACGGCCGTCGGACAGGGCGCCACCATCCGGCGACACCGCGACGACGGCGGGAGGAGAGGTGTCGCGGTGCACGGCCAGCGTCTCGGCCTCGCCCCAGGTGCCGTCGGCGAGCTTCGGCCGCGCATGCACGAACCAGCGACCGTCCTGGTCGGGGTCGAGCGCCATCTTACCATCCTCGGAGGTCACCTGCGCGGGTGGCATCCCGTTCGGGTCGCGGTCGATGCCGATGGCCCAGCCGGAGGCCTGAACGCCGCGGGCGGCGACTGCGGCCACCTGCACCTCGCCGGGGGCGGGGCTGTACAGCTCGAGGTTGTCCAGGCACAGCGACGTGCCGGCGCGATTGCCGCCGAAGCCCGCATCGAGGTAATCGCGGCTGCTCAGGTTGCCGATGAACAGGTCGTCCGCCACCATCCTTCCCCCGCGGCCGAGCGCGGCCTCCACCTGCCCAAGCAGGTCGAGATCCACGTGGTGCCACCGGTCGTCGGCCCTGACGTCCGGGATCGCCCCGATCAGGCGGGTGCCACCGGCGGACTCGTTGTAGCCGGAGAAGCAGACCTCGCAGGGCTCGCCATCGACGGTCAGATACAGGTTGACTCTGGCCTCGGGGTCGAGCCGGTAGTCGAAGGAGAGCCTGGGCAGCTCGCGCAGGTCGATCCGGCCGCCGAAGAGCTCCGCCGCGAAGGTGCCGCCGGCGTAGGTGTTGACGAGCTTGGCGCAGTGGCCGGACCCGTCGGCTCCCGGAGCGGCGAGCGTCACGGTGGCGCCCTGGCTTCCATCGCGGTTCGAGACGTCGCCCAGGTCCGTCTCAAAGTCGTTGAAGATCGCCGGGTGCGACGAGCTGGACAGCCTCGCCTGGCGCGGGTGCACGCTCTCGGTAACGGGCACGTAGAGGTGCTGGATGGGGGCGGGATCGCGCGGGATCTGCTCGCGCTCGTAGTAGATCTTGATGCGAGAGAGGATCAGCCCGTTGTCGCGGCCCCAGATGGCCACGCGGCCGCCCTCGAGCGGCTCGGGGTCGGTCGCCTCCGCGACCAGCCTGTCGTCCACCCAGAACTGGAGCAGGTCGCCATCTCTGCGCACGCGCAGCATCCACCACTTCCGATGGAACTCGTAGGTGCTGGGATAGCCGTCCTCAAAGATGGGTAGCAGGGCCTCGGGCTCGCGGTTCTCGGCCAGGATCTGCTCGCCCTTCATGATGCGGGTGGAGCTGTTGAGCTCGCCGCCGTAGATGAAGCTGTAGCCGCTGGAGGGGTTGGCGCCGTCCCCGCAGATGGTGATGTTCATGTCGTTGGGGTTGCGGTAGGAGCGCACGCCCTCGGTCACGCCCATCTTGAAGGCGCAGTAGGCCTCGACCATGATGTCGCCGAGGAACTGGCGCTTGTTCCAGACCGCCGCGATGCCGTCCCGCGCGTAGCCGCCGAACCACGACCACTGCGGGCTGCACGTCCAGCGGCTGGTGGTCTCCCACAGCCCTCCGGAGAGCAGCCAGTCGGTCGGCGGGTCCGAGAAGGTGTAGTCGTAGACGTGGTCGGAGTAGATGTCCGTCTCCCCGGGGGTCACATCGAGGCCATCCACGGTGAGCGCCAGCCGTCTCTCGGGCGCGACCGGCACCCAGTCACCGGCGGTATGCCCGAGCATCTGCTGCTGGCGCTCGATCTCGGCCTGGACCGCCTCCAGCGTGCTGCGGGCGACGGCGTGGTCCGGCTTGCTCTCCAGCACCTGCCGCAGCAGCGCGCGGGCCTCGGTCAGCCGGCCCTGCCGCCGGCGCACCTCGCCCAGCCAGTAGCGCGACTCGATGGACGAGGGCTTGGCGTCCAGCACGGCCTGCAGCTCAGAGGCGGCGCCTGCGAGATCGCCCAGGTCGGCCCGGCAGCGCCCCAGCCAGAAGTGCGCCGCCAGGTTGTCCGGCTCGGCCTCAACGATCTGTCCGAGCATCGCCGCTGCGTCCGCCATCCTGCCCGTCGAGATGAGGCCCTTGGCCTCATCCAGAGACCCTGCCTGCACGGGTGCGAGCGACACTGCATACAGCAGCGCCGGCATCGCGAGGAGTCCATACATGGCCCTTCGCCTGCTCATCCCGCCATCCCTCGTACATGGATGCGCCGACTGCTCAACGCTTCTCGTTGAACACGACCTTCCCGTCGATTGTCACCACGACCCAGGTGCCCTTGCGCTCGAACCTGACCGGGCACGGATCGCTCTCGACCTCGACCGTCGTCTCGGCGATCTGCTCATCTCCCGCGAGCAGGGCGACGTTCAGGCTGGCGGCACCCCGCTCAGTCGCGATGATCAGCGTCAGCCCGGAGCCGGCCTCATCGGGCTCGGCGTCAAGTTTGACCGTGACCTCGCCCGCCGATGCCGCGACCCTGGGAATCTCGAAGACGATCGACTTATCGCCGAAGTACTCGCCCTTGGTCCACCAGACGCCGCTCTCCTCGTCCTCGGGCTTGAGCCACGGAGCGCGCGTGCTGGCCCACTCCACCATCTCCCAGTGCTCGTCGCCCTCGGTGAACTCCTTGGCGACGCGGGCGATGCGCGGAGACGGGAGCATTGTAACATAAACGTTGTCGAAGAGGCCCTCGCCGCCGCCATCAACCTGCAGGCCAATCCGCCCCGATCGCGCGCCGGCGTCCCAGGCGTCGAGGACGCGCTTGCCGTCGAGGTAGCCGGTGATGAGCCCCTCGTCCACGACGACCTCGGCCCTGTGCCAGCCGCCGGGAGCGATCGCGGCGGGAGCCGTGGACAGCACCGCCGTCTCCCCGCCCTGGCGGCGCACGATCTGCGCCTGCCCCTCGTAGTCGACGCCAGACCCCTTGACGCCGATGCGCATGGCGTAGCTGCCTTCGTCGCCTGCGCACACCACCAGGCCCACCCCGGCCCTGCCGCGGGCCTGCAGGTCGGCGGCCATGGAGTAGCGGCTCCACTCGCGCCGGCCGCTCAGGAGAGCCGCCTCCTGGCCGGAGCCGCGGGCCAGGCCGCCCTCGATCTCCCAGATGCCACCGGCCTGCACCCACTTGCCCGGGACGGCGGTCTCGAACTCCTCGGCCAGCACCTCCCAGGCCTCGACGATGACGCTGTCGAAGAAGGTGCCCTGGTTCCCCTCGCAGTAGAGGCCGGGCTGGCCCTGCCCGAACAGATCGGCGCGGGCGGCGAGGCGGGGCTCGTCGTCCACGAAGCACTGAATGAGGCCGTCGCAGATGCGCAACTGCAGGCGGAACCACTGCCCCGGCAGGTGCCCGCCGGGCGCCTCGGCCAGCAGGGCCCGCTGGCCGCCCTGCACCGCGATCAGCTCGAGCCGATCGGCGTCGCCTGCATCGGACAGGGCGGAGGTCCAACGCGCGAGGATGTAGTTCTCGGGGTCCTGGAAGTAGGCGATAAGGCCGAGCGGGTCGTTCCCGGCCGGCCGCACCGCCGTGCTAACTGAGTAGTTGTCCCAGAACCAGTAGCCCGTGGTGGCGATGCCGGCGCCGTCGCCGCCCTTGCCCCAATAGCTGAAGGCGTTGGCGGCCTTGTCGGCCTCCATGCGGTCGCTCTGCTCGTCAACGCGCAGGGACTGGGTCTTCCACGTGCCCTGAACCTGCTCCCAGACGCTCCTGGCGTGAGCGGTGCGCATGAAGTCGTCGGTCATGTAGACGCCGCCGAGAGGCTGGATCATGGGATCGGCGATCTCGCCGCCGGTCACCGCGTAGCCGACCTTCCCGCCCGAGAGCGTGTCGTCCCAGGCCCTCGCCAGCACCTGGCGGTTGAGGATCAGCTCCATCCGCCAGCCATCGCGGCGCACGGTCAGCTCGAGCTCGGCGTCCTCCTCGAAGCCGCCGTAGGCGCGAGTCTGGCCGATCGTCGTGGCCTCACCATTGACGAAGCGTTCGACCTCGACCTCGCGGGCCGAGCAGGTGATGGCGTAGCAGTTGGCGTCATCGTGGTAGTCCAGCAGTACCTGGAAGCGAAGCGCCTCGGGCTCCGCCACGTGGAGTGTGGCGGCCAGAGCGTAGGGCGCCTCTGCGGTCTCCTCGAGCATGGTGGGCTCGCCCTGGGCGCATACCGGCGCCACCGCGCCCACAACGGCGAGCGCGGTGGCGGCCATCCCTTGGGTCAGCAGTCGCCCGAAGGCGCGCCGCGCAGCTTCCGCCTTCATCTTTGCATGTCCCCGCCCCCACCTCCGGCGTCCTCGCATACTACTTGCTCAGGATGTACTGCGGCGTGCGGGTCTCGACCCTCGTCGGAACGTAGCGGCTGTTGTTGGTCAGGAGGAACTGGTCGAGCCTGGCGCCATCCTCCTTGTTCTGGATGCGGATCGTGTGGGTGCCGGCGCTGAGGGTCAGCTTCGGCCCCTTGACCCAGTGCCAGGTCTGGTAGGTCGGGTCCTCGACCGAGACCGCCGGCTTGTCGTCCACGATGACGAAGAAGGAGTTCCCGCAGGCGTCGTACCACCATGCGCGCAGCCAGAGCCGATAGGATCCCGAGCTGGGCACATTGATCTTGAAGCGGGCATTGCCGTCATCGGAGGGCCCGGTCTCGGTGGTGGCGTGCGGGCGGCGCAGTGGGATCTGGATGTACTTCTTGCCGGACACGCCGCCGGCGGTGGTCGTCGTCCGCACCATGGACGGCTTGATGGATACGTAGTCCTCGCCCTCGGCCACGATCTTCACCGAGGCCGCCCATACCAGGCTGGCGGCGACGAGCACGGCGAGTGCGACAATGGCTCCGGGAACGATGAATTGACGCATGGTCACTCCTCCCCACGACTCTGCTGCGGCGTGTCGTCTGCCTCCTCCAGAGCTGGCCGGCCCTCGAATCCTCGGACATGCACGGACGCGACCATGGCGAAGATGAGGGCCCACACCACGCTGTTCCCTCTGACGAAGAGGCTTGAGAAAAGGTTTACGACCGCAATGGCATAGACGCTGCCGAGTAGCCCCCAGCAGATCCCCATCGACCAGCCGTCATGGGCCTGCTGCCAGTTGCGCTCGGCGAGGCGCCAGAAGTGTCCCAGCCACGCGACGAACGCCACCAGCCCCGGGAAGCCCATCGACGAGCCGATGACCAGGTAGAGGTTGTTGGTATCGGGCTCGGTCTTCTTGGCATTCGGGATGCGCCCGTAGTAGGAACCGATGTGAAGCTGATAGTTGCCGGTCCCGACGCCGAGCGCGAAGTTGTCGGCGAGCATGCTCAGGGCGGGCTGCCACTCCAACCAGCGCTTCTTGATGAGCGTCGGCGGCTCCTGCCCCGCCGGCACGTGATAGACCTCGCCCCGCTCGATGGGGTCGGCCACCTCCGAGAATAGGGCGATGCGGTTCTGCGGCAGCACGCTGACCGCGATGGCGATGAAGACCGCGACCGCGAGCAGGTAGTAGCTCAGAGCGCGCAGGCTCTTGAGAGCACTCAGGACCAGCATCACCAGCGCCATGCACCAGAACTGCACCCCGGCGAGCATCGTCACCGCCCCGGCGGCCACGACGACCAGAAACCACGAGCGGTGCACCGTGTCGCGCGTCCAGATCGCAATGCCGTAGAGCAGCGGCAGCACCATGGCCAGGTAGGCGCCGTAGACGTTCCGGTTGCCGAAGGTGCCGCGCACGTCCGCTGCGTCGGCGGCGGTGAGGTACTGATAGAGCGCGACCGCCACGACGACGGTGGTGGCGATCGCCAGCGCCTTGGCGGCCACGACGATGCGGTGCTGGCCACGCAGCACGTCTGCGAGCAGCGCGTAGACCGCCACGAAGTAGAGCACGAGCTGCGCGATCTCGACCGCGGCCGACTTCAGGCTCGTCGCGCCCAGCCCGGACAGGACGGCGACCCCGATTAGCGCCCACAGAGCCGCCGGCGGCCTCACGATCCGGTCCCGGCGACGCCCGGCCAGCACGAGGATGGCCCAGAGGCCCACGATGGCGGCGGCGAAAAGGTCCGCGTACAGGATGAAGGGGCCATCCTTGGGGTCGAGCGCGTACGAATACTGGCTCGGCGCCACCAGCACCAGCACGATCACCAGCGGCCAGAGAAGCTGCTCCGACCGCTCCCGCATTGTCCTCGCAGGCCTGGCGACAGCCACTGTCAGCTCATCCCATCATGCCGCGCGCCACGGCGACCAGCAGCGCGCCGCCCAGGTAGAGGTGCGGCAGGCAGCGCTCCATGAGGACGGCCGGCGCGGCCCGCAGCGTCGGGTCGGCTGCTTCGCTCCCCCGCGGCCCGGGCAGCATCATGCACGCCAGCATCACCAACGTGTACGACACGACGCGAAAGCCGAGCACGACGATGCCGCTGGCGCCCGAGAGGTCGTAGATGCCGTGCAGCGCCACCCACATGACGCCGCCCAGTGCCATGACGAACACCGCCGTGGCGACCAGGGCATTGGCGAAGGGCGCCATGCGGGGCAGCGCCCGCCGATCAACGGCCCACTGCACCGCCAGGAAGACCCCGGCGACCAGCGCTCCAAGGTGCGCGAGGTTCGCCTCGAGCGCGGCCATCGAGCCCTCAGCGAAAAAGCCCAGCCCGGGGAGGGCGCCAAGCTGCGGCTCGTAGGCCACGTAGAGCGCGACCGCGGCGCCCAGCGCGAGTATCGCGCCAGCATAGCGCGCCCGCGATCGCCCGAGCAGATGCAGCACGCCCCCGAGCAGCACGATGAGCGCAATCAGACCGATCGCCAGCCACCGGCGGGTGCTGAGCCACCCCTCCGGCTGCGGCGTGTAGGCCGTCGAGAAGGCGACCACAATCAGCCCGACCTGCACACCGAGCATGGGCCAGGAGGACGGCCTCGTCTCCTCAGCGGCCGCATTGCGCTCTGCTGCCACCATGCCTCACCCGCTAAGCCGCGGCGCGGGCCTTACGCCCGGAGCCGCGGCCGAGGGCCTCGTCCTGCTCCTGCAACCTGTGACCGCGGGCGCCAACCCGCGGGCTTACCGTATTAGAAGCCTTTCCCCGCCAGAAGTTCCACGGTGTCGCGGCGGCGTGGCCGCAGGTCGAAGGCCCGACCGAACTCCTCCACGACTGCGGCCGCCAGCTCCTCGCGCTGCGGGAGCGGCCGATGCAGGTCCGCCAGCGACGCCATCCGCCCCGGCCCGAGCCCGCATGGATCGACCAGATCCCACCATCGCGGCCGGCACGAGGTATTGAGCGCGAAGCCGTGATACGTTACCCACCCGCGCACGGCGATTCCGATGCTCGCGACCTTTTGATCGCCGACCCAGACACCCGTCCAGCCCTCGGCGCGCCGGGCCTGATAGCCGAAGAGCTCGAGCGCGCGGATGAGCAGGCCCTCGAGGCGGCGGAGGTACCAGTGCAGGTCCGCCCGATGTTCGCGCAGGTCGAGGATCGGGTAGCCGACGAGCTGGCCGGGACCGTGGAAGGTCGCACGCCCGCCACGGCTGACGCGCCTCACCGCAACGCCCGCGCGGCGCGCAGCCTCGGCGTCAACCTCGACCTCGGGACGCTCGCAGGATCGGCCCACAGTGATGATCGGGTCGTGCTCGCAGAGGAGGAGCGTGTCCGGCACGAGGCCGGCTCGCCTGTCGGTGCACATGCGCTGCTGCAGCCGCTCGGCCCGCAGGTAGGGGATGCGGCCGAGGTCGAATACGTCGCAGGCCCGCTCGCTCACCGCGCCCGCTCCTCCACAAGCCGCTCATAGAGCGCCGCAAGCGTCGCGAGCATCTGCTCGCGGCCGTGTTCGCGCACCACCAACTCGCGCGCCGCCTCCGCCATGCGCGCGGACATGCCCTCACGGCTCAGCGCCAAGACGATCGCGTCGGCCAGGCCCTCGACAGAGCCCACGGGGGCCAGCCAGCCGGTCTCGCGCGAGCGGATGACGTCCGCGATACCCGCGATGTCGCTTCCCACCACCGGCACGCCCACGGCCATGGCCTCGATCAGCGCGTAGGGCAGGCCCTCCCAGAGCGAGGGCAGCACGAACAGGTCGAGCGCGGGAAGCACACGCCCCACGTCGTCGCGGTGGCCCAGGAAGCGCATGCGGCGCCCGATACCAAGCTCCGTCGCCCGCGCCTCAAGCGGCTCCCGCAGCGGCCCGTCTCCGATGAGCAGGAAGGTGGTGTGCGGCATCTGCTCGAGCACCAGCGGCGCGGCCTCGACCAGGAACTCGTGGCCCTTCTGCTCCACCAGCGCGCCGACGGTTCCCACGACGCGGTGGCGGTTGGGCAGCTCCAGCGCCGCGCGCATCTCCCGCACATCGGCCTCGGGGTGGAACTCACGCAGGTCAACGCCGATGCGCACGACCGCCACCCGCCCCGGCGGTACGATGCGGCTGCGGACCGCGACCTTCAGTTCGCTCTCGCAGGTGCACACGAGCATGTCGGTAAGGCGGCCGGCCAATCGCTCGAGCGCCAGGTACAGCAGCCTGCGCATGCGGGGCACGCGCATCACGAAGGCGAAGGCGTGCGGCGAGTGGACCCGCACCGCCGGGTTGCCGGCTCGCCACGCGGCGAGGCGCCCGAGCATCCCCGCCTTCGAGCTGTGCGTGTGGATGATGTCGAAGGGGTGCCGCTCGAAATACTGCTGCAGCTCGCGTAGCGCCCGGAGGTCGTCACGCAGGTGGATCTCGCGACCCATGTCCACGACCTCGACCGCGACGCCGGCCTGGCGCAGGGCCTCGACGTCGCGCTGGAAGGCCGGCTCGCGGCGCAGGGAGACGACGGCCGTCTGCCGGAAGCGCTCGCGCGGGAGGCCCAGGCACGCGTCCATGAGATACTGTCGGGTACCGCCGGCCGTGGCCTCGAGGACGTGGGCGATGGTGATCGGGGCGGAGGCGTCACCCATCGGACGAGCGGCCCCCGAACCTGCCTGCGAGCTTCTCGCGCACGTAGCCGACGACCATGCCGACCTCCTCGATGCGCAGGGCTGCCGCCGCGGCCAGGTAGACGGCGACGCCGGCGACGCCACAGGACGCCAGGAGGATCAGTCCCTGCGCGGTGCCGGCGCCGATCATCAGCGAGGACACGGGCGCCGCGACGGCCAGAACCGCCGCGATCATGATGCCGGTGGCGACCAGCAGCCGGCCGATGAAGCTGAGCACGGCCACGCCGTCGATCTCACCGATGCGGCGGCGCAGCATCCCGTAGAGGATGATGACTTTGAGGGCCTTGCTGATCGAGAGGGCCGCCGCGATGATGCCGATGCTGCGGTTGAAGACGTACACGCCCGCCCCCGCGATGAGGATATGCAGGACGGCCATTGAGGCGCCGACGTAATTGGGCGTGGCGGTGTCGGAGAGCGCGAAGTACCACTTGTTGATCGATGCCTCGACCGCGAAGAAGGGCAGGCCGGCCGAGTACGGGACCAGCGCGCGGGTCACCGCCACGGTGTCCCGGGACGTGAACTCACCCCGCTCGAAGGCGGTGGCGACGATGGGCTGGGCCAGCACGATCACGGCCGCCGTGAGCGGCACGAAGATGAAGGCCATGCCGCGAGTCATGGCCACCAGGGAGTCGGCCAGGCGCTGCTTGTCCTGCCTCGACGCCCACTCGGAGACATAGGGGTAGACGACGAGGCTGACCGCCAGGGGCAGCACCAGCGTGGGCAGGTCGGCGAGCATACGACCGTAGTTCAGCGCCGAGACGACGCCCTCGCCGGCGTCGGTGCCGAAGCGCTTGTCAAAGTAGTTGCGCGCCAGCGAGAACACCAGGCCGACGATGACCGGCGGGATGAGCGCGAACATGCGGCGCGCATCGGGGTTGCTCAGGTCCAGTGAGGGGAAGAGGCCCTTCATGCGCCGCAGCAGCGCCGGGAGCTGCACGACGAACCGGGCAGCGCCGCCCAGCAACACGCCGATGGCGGCGGCGTACAGGCCCCCGGGTTCGGTGCTGGGATACACTCCGACGCCGACCAGTCCACCTATGGTGGCAAACAGCACGAACTGCCGCGCGGCGTCGGCCATGGCGGGGATGGTGAACTGCTTGTGTGAGTGGAGTGTAAGCTCCGCCATGACCGACAGCACCAGCAGGAGGATGGCCGCCGCGGCCACGCGCAGCATACCGGCCGCCAGAGCGGGCATCTCCAGAGACGGAAACAGCGCGCGGATGATCTGTGGCGCCCATATGATGGCGGCCACGGTCAACGCGCCCACGACGACGAAGACCAGGCTGAAGATGACGCCGAAGAAGCGCCAGGCCCTGTCCTCGTCACCCTCCGTCCTGTGCGCCACGAAGATCGGCAGATAGGTCGGCCGCAGCAGCTTCTCGACCTTGGCGTACGCCTCGATCACGAAGCCCTTGTAGACGATAACGAATGCGTCCACGGCCGCCCCACGGCCCCACCAGGCGGCGATCAGGATCTCCTTGCCGTAGCCGAGCACCTTCCCCAGCAGCCCGAAGGCGCTGATGATGAGCGCCGCCAGCGTCATCTTCGCGCCGGTGCTCTCCTCGCCCGTCTCGCTGTCCCTCGGAACCTCGCTCAAGTCGCTCACCCGTGTTGAGTTCAGCGCGCTCCGTGATGGTTACCGCCGGCGGCTCGTGACCGCCGAGAACAGGTCGGCCAGCTTCGCCACGTTCTCCCGAAGGTCGAAGCGCGTGACCACGGCCTGGCGCCCCTGCTCGATGACCTTCGCGCGCAGCTCCTCATCGAAGAGCATGCGCTCCATCTGATCGGCCAGCGCCTCCGGATCGCCGGGCGGCGCCAGCAGCCCGGTCTCCTCGTGCTCGATCAGCTCCGGGATGGCGGACACGCGCGTGCTCACCACCGGGACGCCCAGCGCCAGCGCCTCGAGCAGCACGTTCGGCAGGCCGTCGCGGTCGCCGTCGCTCGCCACGACCGACGCGAGTACAAACACATCGGCCCGGCGGAAGGTCGCGATGAGCTGCTCGTGCGGCAGCGCGCCGTCGAACTGAACGCACTCGGCCAGCGCCAGCCCGGTGGCCAGCCGCCGCAGGTCGGCCTCGTCCGGGCCCGAGCCGACGATGCGCAGGCGGAAGTCGATTCCCCGGCGACGCAGCAGCGCCGCCGCGCGCAGCAGGAAGGGAAAGCCCTTCTTCTCGATCAGCCGCCCCACCGAGAGGACGGTCGGCTGCTCGTCGGGCCGCCGCCCGGCAGGCAGGGGCATGAGCTCCACCACGTCCACGCCATGGTAGATCAGGTTGAGCCTGCCACCAACCGAGACCGGATGCTGCCGCCGGATGTGCTCCAGGCCGTGGCGCGTGCAGACGGCCACGAACTCGGACTCGCGCAACTTGCGGTCCAGCAGCACCGCCTCGTCCGTGAAGATGTCACGCGCGTGCGCCGAGAAGGAGAATGTGGTCTCCAGCATAAGCGCCAGCAGCAGCCCCACCGTGGCGGGCATGGACGCGAAGTGCGCGTGCACGTGGCGCGGGCGGCTTCCGCGCAGCGCGCAGGCGAAGAAGGCCGCCGCCGCCAGCCCGCGCATCAGCTCTCCCGCCGCGCGCGGCGAACGGAGGGAGCCGCCCAGCACGAAGAGCAGCGCATTCCCGAACCCGAACGGGTGCAGGACCAGCGCCACGACCTGCGCCAGCAGCGACCTGGGCGACAGCGGCCCCGGCCGGTAGACGGCGCGCTCGGCGAGCGCGGCCGCCCGCTCATGCACCACCTCGTCGCCGGGCTCGAGCGAGAGGATCGAGAGCCGGAAGCCGCGCCGCTCCAGCTCCTGCATCTCGTGCAGGATGAAGGTCTCCGACAGCGACGGGAAGCTGCCCAGCACGTAGACAAGCCGCGCGCCCGCGTCAGTCGTGCGCACCGGCGACCTCCCTGTAGACCTCGGCGACGGCCCGCGCGTGCGCCGCCCAGGTGAAGCCGGCGGCGTGCTCCGCGCCACGCCGGACCAGCGCCTCCCGCTCGGCGGGGTGAGAGAGCAGCCGCAGCAGCTCGTCTGCCAGGCCGTCGGGCCCCGCCTCGAGCGGCACGAGCCGCGCGGCGCCCCCCGCGACCTCCGGCAGCGCCCCGCCATCCGAGATGACCGCCGGCGTCCCGCAGGCCATCGCCTCCAGCGGTGTGAGGCCGAAGCCCTCGTGCAGCGACCACTGCACGAGCAGGTCCGCGCCGCTGTAGAGGGCGGGCAGGTCATCGTGCGGCGCCCAGTCGAGCCAGCGGATGCGGTCGGAGGCCGGGCTTCGCGCCATGGCGCGGCAGATCGGCTCGCAGCGCCAGCCGCGCTTGCCGGCCACCACCAGATCGTGCGGCAACTCCCCGGCGAGCATCTCGAAGGCGGCGATCACGCCCTCCAGGTTCTTGCGCGGCTCGACATTGCCCACGCACAGTAGGTAGGGCCGGCTCAGGCCGTGGCTGCGGCGGACACGCTCGATCTCGCCCTCACCGGCGGGTGCGAACTCCGCACCCACCCCAAGCGCCGCCACTCGCACGCGATCCTCGTCCACCCCGGTATACTCGATGACCTCCCGCCGTGTCCAGTCCGACGGTACCACCACCACATCGGCCGACCGCGCGCTGCGGCCCATGACGGTGCGGTAGTGCAGCACGTTGAGCCGCTTGCACCACTCCGGGTGGCAGAGCGTGATGGCGTCGTGGATCGTCACCACGGACGGCCCGCGCCAGCGCAGGGGCAGCACGAAGGCGGCACCGTGGAGCAGGTCCGCGCCCACCGACCGCGCCAGCGACGGCGCCATGGTCTGCTCGTAGAGCACGCGGCCAGCCCGATGGCGCGTCCACGCCGGCGCCGCGACCGGCGTCAGGTTCGGTGCATCGGGCAGCTCCGACTCGCGCCCGCGCGGCACCAGCAGGCTATAGCGCTGCGCCTCGGGCGATGCCTCCGCCAGCCCCTGCAGCAGCCCCATGACCGCCCGCTCCACGCCGGACGGCCTGGCGGCGAGCACCAGGCAGTCAATGGCCACGTGCATGCCCTCGGGCGGCCGGGCGTGGGCGTTCATGGCGCGCTCTCCGCCAGGGCCTCCTCGCACAGGTCCTCGGTCAGACGGGCCATGCGCTCCGCGGAGAAGACGTCCTCCACGCGGCTGCGCGCGGCCTCGCCCATCCTCGCCAGCGCGCCCGCGCGGCCCAGCAGCTCCACGGCGCGCGAGGCCATCGCCGCGGCGTCGCCGGGCTGCACGAGCACCCCGCTGACGCCGTCCTGGATGATCTCGGCGGGCCCGAAGCGGTCCACGGCCACGCAGGGCACGCCGAGGCTCATGGCCTCGAGGACCACGCGTCCGAGCGGCTCCTCGTCGTTGGGATGCACCAGCAGATCCATCGCCGCCATGACCGACGCGATGTCCCGCCGGTAGCCGGTGAAGACCGTGCGCTCCGCCAGTCCCAGCCCGGCGGCGGTGTCCTGCAGCTCCTGGACGTAGTCCGGGTGCTCGCCGAAGATGTCGGCGCCGACCACCAGGAACCACGCGCGCGGGATCTGCGCGAGGATATGCGCCGCCGCCTCGAGGAACAGGTCCTGGCGCTTCCAGGGGACGAGCTGCCCGACGGTGCCGACGACCGTGGCGCCCTCGGGCACGCCCAGCTCCTCCCGGACCTCGGCGCGCCCGCGCTCGGGCCGGAACAGGACCGTGTCGATCCCGTTGTAGATCATGGTGGTCTTCGCGCGCGCCTGGCGATGCGTCCGCGCGAGATGGTCGGCGACGCAGCAGGAGATCGCGGCGATGCGCGTAGCGCGCGGGATGAGCCACCTGACCGTGCGCTCGGGCGCGCGCAGATCCCTCGCGTGCCAGACGAGCGGCAGTCGCCGACCCGGTCCGAGCGCCGCCGCTATGCCCGCGGTGAGGCTGTTGGCAGCCACGAGGTCGGCGGCGAGCTCATCGGCGGCGGCGCTCAGCGCCTTCGCCCACGAGCGCATCCGGAAGAACGCGACGATCGCCCGCCAGGGGTTCGGCGGCCGCGACAGGCGCAGCGCAGGCAGGAGGCGCACGGGGACCTCCAGGTCCTGCAGCTCGCCGGCCAGCCGCCCGGGAGGCACCGCCGCCACCGGCTGCACCCGGCGCCGGTCGAGATGGCGCGCGAGCGTCAGCAGGCTGTTCTCGGCGCCGCTGATCTCCCCTACGTGGTTGACCAGCAGCACGCGCGACACCCGCGTCTCAGCCATGCATCTCCCCGCCGGTTCGGGCGTAGCGCCCGGCGAGCCAGTCGAGGCCGACGTTCATGACCTCGGCCTCCCAGCCGAGCGAGTAGAAGGCGTGGTTGGCGCCCTCGACGACGTGGTAGCTGAACTCCCTGCCCGCCTGGCGCGACAGCTCACCGTAGTGCTCGAGCGCGCTGGGCGCGGTCGGGTCGTTGCCCCCGTAGATGAACAGGACCTCGCCCTGGAACTCGACGAAGCGCCGGTACCAGTCGATCTCGCGGTCCTGCTCGGCGCCCTCCTCGCCCGCGCCCTTGCCGCCGCGAAGCAGCGCGCGCAGGATCATGCGGGGCTGCAGCCGGCCGCCGGCGAGCTTCGCCCAGGTCTCACGGCGGAAGAGCTTTGCGGCGTAGGTGGCGATGACGCTGCGGCGCTTCGCGGCGTCGGCGGCGGAGCGGTCGCCGGCCACGATCGGCGCCGACCACAGCACCAGCGAGTCGATGCGCTCGTCCAGCACGCCGGCGCCGATGGCGACCTCACTGCCGGAGCAGTCGCCGATGAGCGCCACGCGCTCGACCCCCACCTCCTCGCATACCATCTCGACCGCCGCGACCGCGTCCTCGATCATGGTCGAGAGCGTGGTGGCCCCGGCGTCGCCCTCGCTGTCGCCGCGACCGCGGAAGTCGAAGCGCAGGCAGGGGAAGCCGCGCTCGGCCGCGCGGCGGGCCATCTTCGTGAACATCTGGTGCGGGCCGATGCGGTAGCCCGCCCACCCGTGCAGGAAGACCAGGGCGCCGTCGCGCCACGCGCCGTCCGGCTCGTGCAATACGCCCAGACAGCGCTGGCCCTGGCTGGGGAAGAAGAGGTGTCGCTCCCTCAGCTTGGTGATCTCACTCATTGATCTGCTGCAGCCAATCCAGTGTTGCTGTGATGGTCCGTGCCGCGTCCATGATTCCGATGCGCTGCCAGACGGGCTCCTGGCGAACCGCGATGGCGGCTCCGTGCGGGTACGCGTCGGCCAGCTCCTGAAGCGGCTGGCTCACGTCCTCGCGTGGCGCCAGGTTCACCACGAGGACGGGTCCGGCGAAGCCGCGAGGTCCGGTCAGCAAGTCGATGGCCGAGATGGCATCGCGCATCGCCTCGGGCACGCGGTAGCCGTCGAAGTCCACGGTGCCCTCGCCGAGCGCGTGCGCCTCCTGCGCGGCCCCATCGGTCCTCTCCCCGGCCTCGTGACGCGTCATCATCGCCTTGATCATTGAGCGGCGCAGGTTCTGCGTGATGTAACGCTCGCCCGTCACGATCGGCTCCCAGAGGACCAGACAGCGCACGCCGGGCCGGCGCTCGGCGACCGCAGCGGCGAGCGTCGCGCCCAGCCGCAGGCCGAGCAGCCCCGCCGTCGAGCCGGTCTCGCGTTCGGCGAAGTCCACGGCCGCCTCCACGTCGGCGAGCCAGTCGTCGAAGTCGAACTCGCCGAAGCCCCCGGGGCTGTCGCCGCAGCCGCGCAGGTCGAAGCGCAGCACCGACCAGCCGGCCTGCGCGCAGCCCCGCGCCGCCTCGACCATGGTGCGATGCGAGCACTTCTTCTCCTCGGCGAACGGGTGGACGAACACCAGCGTCCCGCGCGCGTCCCCGGCGGGAAGGTGGAGGACACCGTGCAGCTCGGCGCCGCCGCTGTCGAAGCGTACCAGGCGCTCGTCGAGGGCGATCACGGCCTCACTCCTGCTTCTGCTCGACGAACTGGGCGAGGTTATCGACGGTGGCGAACAGGTCGATGCTGAAGTCCTCGTCCTCGAGCGAGATGCCGAACTCCTCCTCCAGCCCCACCGCGATCTCGAACAGGTTCACCGAGTCGATGTCGTAGCTCTCCATCAGGTTCTCATCGTCGCCGATCTGGGCGGGATCGACGTCGAGAAAGAGCCGCTCGACGATCATCTCCTTGATCTGCTGTCTGATCTGGTCCTCCGACATGCGCGTGCACTCCTTCAGCTCTATCTGCATCCAGGGCAGAGGGCGTCCGCGTCAGCCGATGATGGGCGGAATGCCGGTCTGCTCGATCGGGCGCGTCTCAAGCTGGCGCCAGTGGCACTGCTCGTCCGGCGGCCCGTCCTCCCGCGAGAACATGTGCCGCCAGCGGCGCTTGAACTCCATCCCGTTGCGGATGGTGATGTACTTGTAGTTGACGTCCGGCGAATGGTCGGTGGTCACGCTCTCGTAATGATACATCTCGGCCGCCGGGTCGTAGAGGACGGTCCAGCCGGCCTCGCGCGCACGGTAGCAGAAGTCGAAGTCCTCGAACTGGGCCGGGTTGAAGACCTCGTCGAGCCCCCCGATCTGCTCCGGGACCTCGGCCCTCATCAGCCAGCAGGCGCTGATGAGGCACTGCACCTCCCGGCGCCGGCCGTGCCCGGGGGAGTGGATGGGCTCCCCGCGGCCCAGGTACTTCACGCGCCCGCTGGGCGAGATGGCGGCGCCGGCGTGCTGGATGTCGTAGGGCTCGAAGGGGAAGACCAGCTTCGGGCCCACGATCCCGAACCGGGCGTCCTCCATGAGCACCTCCGCGAGGATGCCCAGCCAGTCTCGGCTGCGCACGGCCACATCATTGTCCATGAAGCCGATGAGCCTGCCGGTGGCGACCTCAAGCCCCTGGTTGCGGGCGGTGCAGGCGCCGACGTTCGAGTCATTGCGGATGAGCGTGAACTCGACGCCCCCGGCCTCTGCCCGGGCGGGGAACTCGTCCTCAAGGAGCTCGACCGTGCCATCGTCGGAGCCGTTGTCGATGACCACAATCTGTGCCGGCCTCGGCGCGCCCTGCAGCATGCTGGTCAGGCACAGCTCGGTGTAGCGGCGCTTGTTGTAGCTGACGACGATGATCGTCGCGTCGATGCTGCCGGGCGTCACGTCGGGTCT
>JALGUJ010000095.1 GCA_029820945.1 Candidatus Zipacnadia bacterium
GCCGATACTTCTCATGCGCCTCGAGCGCCGATAGATGCTTGCCCCTCGCCTGATTGCAGCCGAACAACACAGCCGCAACCCTTGACCCGCGCGGCATTTTCATAGATGCCGTTCGCGGCGCGGATGTGCGATACCCGAGGGTAATGCGCGGGCCGACTTCGCCCCGCCGCTCTCGCCGGCGCTCGATCGGCGGCGCTCGTGCGGCCCCTCCACACGGCAGACGGCCTCGGCGGCACGCCCACAAGTCTCCCTCCTCATGCTTCTTCTGGCGCTCGTGGTTGTGGGCTGCGAGGCCCACGCCGACCTGCCCGACCCGCAGCTCATGCATCCAGTGCTGCCGGCCGGAGCCTGCGCCGCGCAGGATGGAGGAGAAGCGATGGAGATCGGGACCGACAGGTGGCTGCTCTACGACGACTACCTCTTCGAGTCCAGCGACGGATTCGAGCCCACCGTCACCGAGGCCGTGCGACATCCCGAGCCGGTGCTGGTACCCGAGATGCCCTGGGAGCACGCCCGCGTGTGGTGGCACAACAGCGTCCTGGCCGATGACGGGGTCATCAAGCTCTACTACTGCGCGCTGGCCGATGACCGGCACTACCGCCTGTGCCTGGCGACCTCGACCGACGGCGTGAACTTCGAACGCCCGAACCTGGGCGCGGTCGACTTCGCGGGCTCGACCGACAACAACATCGTCTTCGACCCCGATCCGGGCTCACACTACGCGGGCACGGTCTTCGTCGATCCGAGTGCGCCAGAGGCTGAGCGCTACAAGCTGATCACCGACGGCGCGGTCATGGAGCGCGATGAGGGCGTCCCCGGCTACCGCACCATCCGCGGTGCGCACTCCGCCGACGGCGTGCACTGGCGGTACTATCCGCAGGACAGCATCATGGCCTGGTACACGGACACGCAGAACGTGGCGATGTGGGACGACCGCATCGAGAAGTACGTGGCGTACGTGCGCTACAACGAGGGCTTCACCGTGGAGGAGGGGCACATCAGCGGCGGCTTCCACCACCGCTGCGTCGGCAGGTCCGAGAGCGACGACTTCACCGCATTCCCCGCGCCGGAGAAGGTCCTCGATCCCGGACCTGAGGGAACGGACATTCGGGACCACCAGGGCTGGATGGACCTCTACAACCCGGTGGTGCTGCACTGGCCCGGCACGCGCAACTACATCATGATGCCCAGCCGCTTCTACCACTACGGGATGGCGAACAAGCTGGACGTCGCGCTCGCCACCAGCCGCGACGGTGTCGAGTGGACGCTGCTGCCGGGCACCTTCGTGCGCCTGGGACCGACCGGCGAGTGGGACTCCGAGCGCATCTACATGGCGGTCGGCCAGGTGCCCATGGGCGGCGAGACCCTCCTGTACTACGCGGGGTTCGACCTCGACCACTCGGGCAAGCACAAGCCCTACCCGGCGGAGTTCGGCGCCATCGGCGTCGCGCGCATCGGGCTGGACCGCTTCGTGGCGCAGGAATGCGGCGAGGAGGGCGGGGAGATCGTCACCAGGCCCTTCGTCATGCCCGCGAACCGGCTGCTGATGAACTTCGACACGAGCGCGGGCGGGCACATCAAGCTCGAGTTCCTCGACGAGAATGGCGAGGGCATCGAGCGCTTCTCGGGCGACGGTCCGTGCGGGCCGATGTCGGGCAACTCCGTGCGGCGGCTCGCGCACCTGCGCAACCGCGCCCAGCATGACTTCAGCGCGCTGGTGGGCCGCACCGTGCGCCTGCGCATCACCGGCCGCAACTGCCGCCTCTACTCACTGCAGTTCATCGACGCCGAGGAGCTCGAGGCGAGCGGGATCGAGTACGACTGACGACGCCGTGGTGCGGGCCCCCTTGGCGTACATGCCATGCCGACTGACTGAGCGGGAAGTGGAGGCCACGCAGGCATGTCACGCGCGCTTCGGGCCGCCATGCCAGACGGTCGCCATCTACGGCGAGCGCGGGCGCAACCGGGCCGACATGTGCCATGTGACCGTTCCGGTCGCCTTCATCTGGGAGCTTGAGTACATGATGCAGTGGCCGAACCTGGCGCGCGATCTGCTGATCTGGTTCGATTCGACCGAAGCCGGGGAGATGGCGATCGAGGACGTCACGCACGATGCGACGACGGCCGTGGTGGACAGGCCGCTGATGAACAACTTCAAGTGGCGCATCGCGTGGCGCGAGGAGGACGACCTGCTGCCCGGCGAGCCGCGAACCTTCACCAGTGTGCTCGTGCCCCATGCGCCGACGCCTGATGCCCACGCACCGGCCGGGGCCATCGAGTCACCGGCGGGCGGCGGGTGGTCGGCGGTCGGGGTGCCTACAGAGGAGGGCGGCAAGGTCCGGGCGCTGCGCAATGAGACCGGCGGACGCGTCGAGGTGGGCCCGCCGGCGACCGACGCGTCGGTCGCGCTGGTGACGGTTGGGGAGCACCCCGCGCACCGGCTGGTCGGCGCCACGGAGCTCACCGTCGATGGGCGGACGGCCTTCCAGGCCGCGGAGCCGACGACGATCTGTGAGGGCGGGTAGAGCAAGCAGGCTCGACCGCGCAGCCGCGTGGCGGGCACGGCAACGGCGCCTCACCCCCCGGTCCCTTCTCCCTGGAAACCGCACAGGACGCGGTTTCAGGCAGGAGAGGGGGAGAACACAACCGGTGACGACCATGGGGGAGCGGTGCGGATTGCGGAGCACTAAACGGTTGGCCCCTCCCGCGGGACCCGCGCGCAGCGCGCGGTCAGCGCGAGGGCGGGGGAGGTCACTCGAGGCCACGCCAACTTCTGCAGGCAAGCGCTAGTCGAGCACGGCTCCCTCGAAGCGATCGCACTCGCCAACGAGCACGTTGACGACGCGGCGGAAGTACTCCGTGTTAATCAGCTCCATCTCCGCATTGTGCATGCATGAGAACACGTACTTGTCCTGGATCTCCTCGATGCACCAGAAGCCGATCTTCGTCTGAGAGTTCCGCTGCATGAGCTTCGTCGAGAGCCAGCCAGGTACCTCGTCCTCGGTGTCGAAGGCCAGGGCGCTGGGACAGGAGAACTCGAGTGTCTCGTCGTACCGTATGATATACAGCGTCTGGTGGCGGCCCGAGTCCATGCGGAACCTGATCACGGTCCGGCGGTCGTCGATCTCCGCGATCTTCCATCCAACGTCATTGCAGTACCGCTCTACCGTGGACCTGAAGTTCGACGACGAGAAGAGGTCTCGGAAACCTGGCATTGCGGGTCCTCCGTTCTCCAGATCAGCATTGGGCATCAGGCGAAGCGCCGCTCCGCGGCCCGGCGCCGACTGCCCTGATGCTTCGGCCCTGTGTGAACTCGGACTCCCATTTCCACCAGCGGTCAGGGAACGCCTTCGTGACGGCAATACAGTTGCATCCCGGCCATGAGCCATCACATCACGGTCGGACCTTGGCTCGGGCGGATGACTGCTTCCCGACCCGCAGGGCGGTGTCCTCCCCTGGTAGTCCCGGGACGTCTCAGGCGCACCGCGACCGCGAGCCGCCTGGAGGCGTTGGATAGGCGCGAGGAAACCGGCCGGGAGCGGGGAATGATGGCTGCGTCAGGGCCGGGGCGCAGGAGCCGGCTGCCCCGTCGAACAGCCCGTGCTGCAGCGGGTAGCAGGAGGAATACGCACCATGACGATCAGCCTGGACGAGAGCTTCCCACGCTACACCGAGCACGACCCGGCGGCGCCGATCTGGTGCATCACGCCGGAGATCGACGGCTGCTTCCACAGGTTCTTCGATACCTCGCCCATCAGCCCGTCGGGCCGCTGGGTGGGCCTGACGCGGCTGCCCGCCGAGGACCGCATGCCCGAGCCGGGGGAGCCGGCGGAGGTCGTGCTGATCGACCTCGAGACCGGCGATGCGAAGCTCGTGACCGAGACGCATGGCTGGGACACGCAGCTCGGCGCGCAGGTGCAGTGGGGCGCCAGCGATGAAGAGCTCTTCTTCATCGACATGGATGTCGAGCGCTGGGAGCCGTTCGGCGTGAAGATGAACCCGGCGACCGGTGAGCGCCAAGAGCTGCGCGGCCCCCTCTACATGGTGTCTCCCGACGGCCGGACGGCCGCCAGCCCGTGTCTGCGCCGCACCCGGCGGACCCAGCACGGCTACGGGGTCGTCGCGCCCGACGAGGCCATCCCGATCAACCACGGTGCGGTGGACGATGACGGGCTCTACCTGACCGACACCCTGACGGGAGCCACGACCCTGCTGGTGTCCTTCGAGGAGATCGTGGAGGCCGCGCTCGACGCCGACTCCTACGCCGACGGGGACTTCTACGGCTTCCACGTGAAGTGGAACCCGCAGGGTACGCGGCTTCAGTTCGTGGTGCGCTGGTCGCCGCACGGTGACGAGAGCTGGAGCGCGCGGCGCAACAACGTCATCACCATGAGGCCTGATGGCTCGGAGCTGCACTGCGCGATCCCCGCGGAGCAGTGGGGCAAGGGCGGCCATCATCCGAACTGGACGCCCGACGGCGAGCATGTGATGATGAACCTCCGGCTCGACGGGGAGAACATGCGGCTGGTCTCGGCGCGCTACGACGGCGAGAACCTGCGCACCATGAACGATGATCTGGTCGGCAGCGGGCATCCGTCTCTGCACCCCGACGGCCGACACGTGATCACGGACGAGTACGCGCGCGGGTCGCTCGCCAACGAGGACGGCACCACGCCGATCCGGCTGCTCGACCTGGAGGCGAGCGAGGAGACGCGCGTCGCGCTGATCCGCACCCTGCCCGACTTCGAGGGCGACAGGAGGGTGCTGCGCGTGGACCCCCACCCGGCATGGAGCCCGGGCTGGCGCTACGTGGTCTTCAACGCCTGCCCGACGGGCGTGCGAGACGTGTTCATCGCCGACCTGGGGGAGCTCGTGGGCTGAGGCCCGCTGTTGTCATCTGGCGCGGCGAGGCTTCGGCCTCGCCGACCGGCCTACCGGCCTGCGTCGAGCACCCGCGCCAGCCAGGGCACGGCGACCTCGCGCTTGAAGGCGTGCTGGTCCACGTCCACGTTGGCGTACTCGAAGTACTCCTCCATGGTGATGCCCTCGGGCAGCGGCTCGCCCTCGTGCAGGCGGTCTGCGGGGTCGGCAAAGCGCGGGTAGTAATGCACCTCGAAGCTCTCGCCGGCGCCCTGCAGCTCCCAGGCGTGCCTGATGCGGTCGATGTGCTCCGTCCGGCCGCCCTCCGTGACCAGGAAGGGCCGGGGCGCCACCGCCGCCATCAGGTCCGGTGAGTCGAACCAGCTTACGAACTTCGGGATGTACTGGTGGTGGGCGATCAGCGACAGGTTCATGGCGATGGCGCGCTCCCGGAAGTCGCAGACGAAGTCGTTGTAAACCATGGCGCGGATGCCCTCGTCCAGCACCATCATGTTCAGCGCGGGCTTGGCGCCGAGTGAGTGACCGCTGACGGCGATGCGCTCGGAGTCGATCCAGTCCTGCCGGCGCGCCCACTCGAGGATGGGGAGCTTGTGGAAGGTGGACAGGCCCTCGTAGTTGCGGCCCAGCCACAGCAGATTCATGACGATCGTGAAGCGGTTGGGGACGATCTCGCTGGACAGCTCCCCGATGCCGGGGTTGTCGGCGGCGATGGCGACGATCCCGGCTTCCGCATAGTACCGCCCCATCTTGTTCGCCTCGAAGCGGCGATCGTCCGGCTGCCCGGGCTCGCCCTCTCCCTCACCGGCCAGGCCCTCCTTGCTACGCGTCGAGCCGGGGAAGCACAGCACGGCGGGCGCCGGGCGCGGCGCGTCGTCGGGGATCAGCACCAGGAAGGGCGCCACGGCCAGCGGCTCGGGGTATGCCTCCCACTTCTGCAGCTCGTAGCCGTCGCGCGGCTCCCTCCAGAGCATGCGCGGCTCGGGCTGCTCGGCGACCTCCGGGAAGCACATCAACTCGCGCAGGCGCTCGCGCACGGCCCGACGCCACTCCGGCAGCGATGCCGCAGGCATGTCGGGGTCGAAGGCCAGCGGCCGCTCCACGGCCTTCATGGTTGCGTGCACGAAGCCGGCGGTCTCGACGAACCGGCCGTCATCGCGGTCGGTGGTGAACTGCTGGCGGTCTCCCATCTGAGGGCCTCCTTGCGGGCTAACGCAGGATCGACGTGGAGTTCGCCCGCCGCCGCGACGGGCGCACGTAGGGCAGGTCCTCGTCCATCGAGACCACGCAGACGTCGCCCGGCTCGACCCCGAGCTTCACCATCTCCTTAAGCGCGTAGCCCGCCACCATGCCGCCGCCGAGAATAACGCGCCTGAACCGCTCCATGTGCATACCTCCTCCACCTCCGTGCGGCTCTGATGGTCAGTGGTTCGCAGTAGGCGGCGAGGCTCCTACAACGGGCGGGGGAAGGTGGCCCCCGTCGGCTCAGCCCTCGGACCCGACGGCCGAGTGGTAGCGCTGAGCGCCCAGCCAGCGGAACAGGATTTCCAGCAGCAGCAGGGACATCGCGACGAGCCACAGGCGAACTGGGTCCCTGGGGGTGATGCCGAGCACCTCGATGGCGGAGCCGTGCCCGAGCGCGTCGGCGTCTATCAGGTAGGCCGCGCCGAGCTGGAACATGACGAGGGCGAAGGTGAGCCACTCCAGCACCCAGAGCAGGAATGCCGTCATGGCCCGGGGCAAGCTGGTGGGGTCGGAGAAGACCGTACGCACCTGATGGAGGAAGCCGCGTGGCGGATCTGATGGGGTGCTGTGGCCGGCGGCGTGCGGCAGCTCGTCATGCTGCTCGAGCAACATGCGCACCATGACGAACTCGCGCCGGCACTCGGCGCAGCGGGCCAGGTGGGTCACCGTCTGCTCGGCGCGGGGAGCCTCGAGGCCATGGCCGGCGAATGCGGCGAGGTCCAGATCAGCGAGGTGCTCGTGCGGCCCCGGGTAATCGAAGGGCTCACGGCTGACCGCGGATGTCATGATGCCCAACTGCCGGACCTCCTCGCGGCACAGCCCACATGTATCGATGTGAGCGCGCAGCTCCGCCTCGCCCTCCGGCGTGGTGTCGTCATCGAGACGTGAGAGTATCCGTACCAGCTCGTTACACTCATCCACGAGTCCTCATCCATCTAGAGTAAGGCCCTGGCCCGCTCAGGCGTTACCGCTCACCGGAGGGTTCTGTGGGTCCCTCGGTCACGATGCGCCTGAGACGGCGCAGCGCCTTGAAGATGCGCTGGCGGACGGCTCCGTGCGAGATGCCCAGAGCGCGGGCGATCGTGGGACCTGCCATCTCCTCGCGAAAGCGCAGCGCGAGCACGAGTTGGTCGGAGTCGGAGAGCTGGCTGATCGCGTCGCGAAGCTCCTGGGCGGCCTCCCGCCGGGCCACCACGCTCTGCGGCTCGTCGCGAGGATCGGCGGCGGCGAGCTCGCCGAGCACCCCGGCCGCGTCATCCCCGCCCTCGGGAAGCAGGCCGAGCGTGGTCTGGCCCGACCGCTTCTGCCGCTTGAGCCAGCCGGCGCAGTGCCTGATGGCGATGGTGGTGAGGTAGCCGCCGAAGGGCGCAATCGGCTCCCAGAAGCGTAGTGCCCGCCTGTCGCGATCGAGGAGTCGGGCCACGATCTCGGCGTAGAGGTCCTCGCGGTCGTCGTGGTTGGCGGCATAGCGTGCGACCAGAAGACGAAGGTGCTGCGCATAGCGGTCGCGCAGCATGCAGAAGGCCTCGTCATCGCAGCTTGCAGCCCGCCGGACGAGGTTGGTTTCGTTCTGCGAGAATCCGTCGCCCGCCATAGGCGCCTCGCTCGCGGAAGTGGAGGGCACGGACCACGCGCTGCGCCCCCTGGCCGTCGAGTCTGGTGGGTGCATTCGCCAGAAGAGGCCAGAATCCTCGTAAGAACTTTACATCAATCTTCTGTAACAGGTGGCGAGTTGCGGCGGGAGTGTGACACTATGGTTCGTGAGGGATGTGCAGCGCCTCGAAGCCGGCGACGATGTCGAGCAGCTCGGCCGTGATGGCGCTCTGGCGCGTGTGGCGGAAACGCCTCTGCAGCTCGTCGAGGCGCTCGTCGATGTTCTTCTCCGCCGCCTGCATCGACGTCAGGCGGGCCGTGTGCTCGCTCATCATGGCGTGGACCACCGCGCGGGAGATGGTGACGAGGATGTGCTGCTGCAGGAGGGTGGCGAACAGAGGGCGCCAGGGCATGGCGAAGGTGGGCAGGACCCTCGTGGGCCAGCGGCGCTGCCGCACCCGATCCAGCCAGTACCTGTCGATGGGCAGCAGGCGGTGGGTGACGGGGCGGTAGCGGCCCGGGGAGACGCGGCGGCTGTAGCAGAGGAAGATGCGGTCGAAGCCGCGCTCGGTGCGCCAGCGCTCGATCTGCAGCGCGATCTGCTCGACGGTCAGCGCGATGCTCCCCACCGACGCCGGAGCCGCGAGCAGGTCGTCGATGGCCAGGCCGGCGTTCTCGAACTGCGCGACGGTGCGGGCTCCGACCGCGAGGATGGCGCGCCGGCCGCGCTCCACGCCCACCTCGCGCATGTCGTCGATGGCGTGGGAGACGATCTGCTCGTTGAACTGCCCGCACATGCCCTGGTCCGAGCCCAGGACCACCATCCCGAGCGCGTCGCTGAGCATCGGCTCGACCAGCTCGACCCCCTCGGGGCGGTCGCGCAGCACGACCTGCAGGCCCAGCTCGATCGTGCGGTTGTACTGGTCGATGGAGCGCACCACGCCCTCGAGCTGGCGGATGCTGACCGCCGCGAGGGCCTTCATGGTCTTCACCACCGAGTGCAGGCTCTCGGCGGTGTCGATCTGCGCGCGCAGGGCCTCAACCGTCTGCATCGACCTGGCTCACACCGGCCTCGAGGTACACCGCCTGCCTGGCGACCGTTTCTATCTGGTCGAGCTCGTCCTGCTCGAGCTGCTCTCCCTCGCGGATGCGTTGGCAGACGTCGGGGAGCTTCTCGATTGCGGCCCCCCTCACGCGGTGGGCGGCCCGGGCCACCTCGTCGGGGTCGATATCGTCGAAGACGCCGCGGCTGGCGGCCAGCAGCACGGCGATCTGCTCGTCGACCGGGATGGGGCTGTACTGCGGCTGCTGGAGCGCCTCCCGCACGCGGCGGCCTCGGGTGAGCTTGCTCCTGGTGTCCTCGTCGAGGCGCGTGCCGAAGCGGGCGAAGGACTCCAGCTCCTCGAACTGCGCGTACTGCAGCCGGAGGTCGCCGGCGACGGCCCTGTAGGCCGGCAGTTGCGTCTTGCCGCCGACGCGGGAGACCGACTCGCCCACGTCGATGGCGGGCAGGATGCTCTTCTGCAGGAGGTCGGGGTTGAGGTATATCTGCCCGTCCGTGATGGAGATGAGGTTGGTGGGAATGTAGGCCGAGATGTTCTGAGCCTCGGTCTGGACGATGGGCAGCGCGGTGAGTGAGCCGCCGCCGAGATCGTGGCGCAGGTGTGTGGCGCGCTCGAGCATGCGGGAGTGGATGTAGAAGATGTCGCCGGGGTAGGCCTCGCGGCCCGGCGGCCGGCGCAGCAACAGTGAGAGCTCACGATAGGCCTTGGCGTGCTGGCTGAGGTCATCGTAGATGACGAGCGCGTCGCCGCCACCGCCCATGAAGAACTCGGCCATGGTGGTGGCGGAGTAGGGGGCCACGTACTGCAGCCCCGGCGGCTGCTCGCCGGGCGCCGCCACCACGATGGTGTAGTCCATGGCGCCGGCCTCACGCAGATCGGCGATGACCCGGCCCGTGTCATCGCTCCGCTGGCCGATGGCGCAGTAGACGCAGGTGACGTTGGTGTCGCGCTGGTTGATGATGGTGTCGATCGCCACCGCGGTCTTGCCGGTCTGGCGGTCGCCGACGATCAGCTCGCGCTGGCCCCGGCCGATGGGGATCAAGGCATCGACCGCCTTGAGCCCGGTCTGCAGCGGCTCGGTGACGGGCACGCGGTTGATGATGGGGGGCGCGGGCCGCTCGATCGGCCGGCGCACCCAGGTGTGCACCGGCCCGCGGCCGTCCAGCGGCTCCCCGAGGGCGTTGACGACCCGGCCGAGCAGCTCCTCGCCCACGGGGACATCGATCACGCGGCCGGTCCGCCGAGCCTCGGCCCCGGCGCTGAGCCGCTCGCTGTCTCCCAGCAGGATCACGCCCACCTCGTCCTCGGCAAGCGTGAAGGCCATCCCCATCAGCCCACCGGGGAAGCGGATAAGCTCCTCGAAGCGCACCGTCGGCAGCCCGCGCACACGCGCGATGCCCTGCCCCACCTGCGTGGTGATGCCTACCTCCTCGACCAGCAGGCCGTCGCCCGTGCCCAGGGAGGCGTCCACCGCCTCGGCCACGTCGTCGAGGGCGGAGACGAGGTCGCCTCCTCCCCAGGGCTCCTTACTCAGCCTCTGCATGCCCATGCTCCTCCCGGTGCTGCGGCCCGACCTGCGTCCGCGGCATCGGGGCCTCCTGTCTCTCCTCAGCCTGGACTTCGCGCTCCAGCGTCTCGGCGATGCTCTGCTCAAGCGAGTCGAGGTAGCTGTCGAGGCTCCACGCGACCTTGCGGCCTCCGACGTTGAGCTCGAGGCCGCAGAGCAGCTCATCGGAGCGCCGGAAGTCGATCTGCCCGTCCGTGCCCAGCAGCTCGCGCGCCGCCGCCGCTATCGCCCGGCGCTGGTCGTGAGGCAGCTCGAAGGCGCTGACGACACGGGGCGGGTGCACGGCCTGCTCGAGCGCCTCGCGGATCTGCCCCCGGCTGGCGTCGTCGAGATCCTGCAGGCGGTCGATGAAGACGTGCACGATCTGGGCCTGCAGATCGGCGGTGGCCAGGTCGGCCAGCGCCCGCCGCGCCACGGCGCAGAGCTCGCGGCCCATCCGCTTGCGCAGCTCGCGGAAGAACGAGGCGCGCTGGTCCCTGAGGTTCTGGTGCCAGCTCCGCTCCATGCCCTCGATCTGTTCGCGCGCCTCCTGGACGAGCCGCTCGCGCTCGGTCTGCGCTTCCTTTCGCGCCTGCTGCAGCATCTCGTCGCGGCTGTCGGCGAGCTCCCGGCACTGCTCGCGGTACCTGCGGGCCTGCTCCTCCGCCTCCTCCTCGCGCCGGCTCGCGTCGTGCATGCGGTCGGCGATGCGCTGCTCGCGCTCGCCCATGGCGCGCGTGATGGGGCCGTACAGCAAGTAGTACAGGGCCACCACGAGCACCAGGAAGTTGAAGATCTGCGCGGCTATGGTCATCCACGTTTGCATGGAATCACTGTCCGCTCTGGGCGACGAGGTAGTTCCAGAACGGATTGGCGAAGATGACGATCATCGACACGACGAAGCAGTAGATGGCCGTGGACTCGATCATGGCCAGGCCGACGAAGAGGGTGCGGGTGATGGTTCCGGCCTCATCGGGCTGCTGTGCGATGGAGGACAGCGCCTCGGCCACGGCCCGGCTCTCACCCAGCGCCGGGCCGATGGAGCCTATCATGATGGTGAGCCCCGCGATGACGATCGAGACGACCGCTACCAGCTCCATGCCAGTCATGCGACAGCTTCCTTTCCTCACCGTCCGTCGCTCAGCAAGTGCGGCTCAGTCCGAGCGCTGCTATCCGTCTGTCCGGCCCTTCTGCTCAGAGGCCTGGCCCTCGCCCTGGTGCTCCCGGGCGCCGTGTTCCTCCGCCTCCTCCGGTGAGGAGGCGCCGCGGCTGGCGCGCGTGGCGGAGGCGATGTAGACCATGGCGAGAACCGCGAAGATGTAGGCCTGCACCAGTCCGGTGAGCAGACTCAGCGCCTGCATCACAGTCGGGAGGACGATGGGCGCGATCTTCAGCAGGATGGCGGCGATGAGCGCACCGGCCATGACGTTGCCGAACAGGCGGATGGCGAGCGCGATGGTGCGCGAGACCTCGCCGATGACGTGGAAGGGCAGCATCACGGGCGTCGGCCGCACGTACTGCCCCAGGTAGCCCAGCAGGCCCCGCTTTGAGATGCCGTAGATGGGCACGGATACGAAGACGCAGAGGGCGAGCGCGAAGGTGGTGGACAGGGAGCTGGTGGGCGCCTGGTAGCCGGGGACCACTGCGAGCAGGTTGCAGGTGGCGATGAACAGGAAGAGCGTACCCACGAAAGGCAGGAACTGGTCGGGGCCCTCGCCGGCAAGCTCCCTGATCTGGTCGCGCATGCCGCCCACGATGATCTCCAGCATGTTCTGGGCGGGGCTGATCTCCACCTCGGAGGTGAGCCGCCTGCGCACCATGAGGGCGACCACGATCAGGAGCAGCATCGTCAGCCAGGTGAACACGATGGTGGCGTTGACGGGGATGGGACCCACGTGGAAGAGGATGAGTTCATCGGGAGTGAGGCGCACCTCGCCGTTCATCGCTCGCCCTCCCCGCCGCGGGATATTCTCGGCTCGCGGACGGGGCCCCAGATGCCGGTGGCGATGAAGCGGGCGACGACGAAGCCGAGCACGCCGGCGATGAGCTGCCACACGCCCAGGCGCATGAGGATGATGAAGACCGCGGTCGCGGCGGCGACACGCAGGATGGCGCTGACGGCCCAGACGACGACCGGCCGCCGCGCCTGGGGCAGCCGGACCACCGTGATCCACAGCCCGGCGAAGTAGCCGAGGCCGAGGGTGAGCCCGATCAGCAGGGAGGCGGCGACTGCCAGCGGCTCAATCGTCATCGGGCTCGTCGCGCCTCCTCTCGATCTCCTCGCGCTCGCGGCTGACCCAGTACCAGGCGTTGATGCACCCCAGGACGATTCCGGCGAAGAGCAGGGTGAGGGTCCACGAGGGCGCCCCGGGGAAGCGGCCGTCGAGCCACAGTCCCAGGGCGAGGCCGAGCAGCGTCGGGACCGCCACCGACCAGCCGACCAGGCCGAAGGTGCCGAGGCCGAACCAGATGCTCTCCTCGGGCCGCCGGCGCGCGCGGACCTTGCGCTCCTCGGCTTTGCCGAGCGTCTCCGTCAGCTCCTGCCGGCAGCGTTCGGTGGCGCGCTCCTCGGTGGCAGGCACGTCGGCCGAGTCCGCGGACCGCTCGCGCGCGTCCTCCTCGCGTTCCATGGCTCAGTCACCCAGCTCAATGAAGCGGCGCACGATGCTGGCCTCGAGCCTGGCGAGCGCGCCACGCGTGACCTTCTCGCGCTCGCTCCGCTCCCGGAACTGCTCCTCGACCATCCGGCTAAGCTGGCCCAACTCCGGCCCGTACACGGCGTAGGCTGTGGAGATGAGCAGCTCATTGCCCACCTTGGTGAGGACGCCCTCGTCGATGGCCGCGAAGCGCTCCTCGCCGCCGGCGGCCACCCAGGACATCACGGAGGGCACGACCGCGGTCACGAAGTCGATGTGGCGCGGCAGGTAGGTGCGGGCGCCGTCAGCGCCGTGGACCGTCGCCTTCTGCACCCGCTCGTCCACGACCGTGCTGGTGGGCGTGACCACCCGCAGGTTCACGGCTCCTGCTCCTCCAGCGCCTCGTCGATGGCGCCGATCATGTAGAACGCGCTCTCCGGATAGCCGTCAAGCTCGCCACTGAGGATGCGCTCGCAGCCCTCCAGGGTCTCGTCCAGCGAGACCAGGCGGCCCTGCTGGCCGGTGAATTGCTCGGTCGAGAAGAATGGCTGGGTCAGGAAGCGCTCCAGCCGGCGGGCGCGGTAGACCATGCGCCGATCGGCCTGCGACAGCTCGTCGATGCCCAGCATGGCGATGATGTCCTTGAGCTCCTCGTAGTGGGCCAGCGTGCTGCGCACGTCCTGGGCCAGCCGGTAGTGCCGCTTGCCCGCCATGCGTGGTGTGAGCATCGACGAGTTCGACTGGAGCGGGTCCATGGCCGGATAGAGGCCCTCACTGGCCCGCTTGCGGGAGAGCACGATGGTCGCGGAGAGGTGCGAGAAGGTGGCGACGGCGGCGGGGTCGGTGAAGTCGTCGGCGGGCACGTAGACCGCCTGGATGGAGGTGATGGCGCCGCTGGTCGTGCTGCAGATGCGCTCCTCCAGCTCGGCCAGCTCCGTGTCGAGTGTCGGCTGGTAGCCCACTCGCGAGGGCACATGGCCCAGCAGGCCGGAGACCTCCTGCCCGGCCTGCACGAAGCGGAAGATGTTGTCGATCAGCAGCAGCACGTCGGTCTTGCGCTCGTCGCGGAAGTACTCGGCCACCGACAGCGCCGCGTGGCCCACGCGCTGCCTGGCCCCGGGCGCCTCGTTCATCTGCCCGAAGTAGAGCACCGTCTGCCCCAGCACCCCGGCCTCGCGCAGCTCGCGGTAGAGTTCCTCCGCCTCACGCGAGCGCTCGCCGATCCCCACGAACATGCTCACGCCGCTGTGCCGTTCGAGCATGTTGTTGATGAGCTCCATCAGCAGCACGGTCTTGCCCACGCCCGCGCCGCCGAACAGGCCCGCCTTGCCGCCCCGCTGGAGGGGAGCCAGCAGGTCGAGGGCCTTGACGCCTGTCTCGAGGATCTCCGAGATCGTCGATCGCTGGTGCAGGGGCACGGGCGGGCGGTGGATCGACCACCGTTCCCCGCCTTCGATGGGCTCGCCGCCGTCGATGGGCTCGCCCAGCACGTTGAAGATCCGGCCCAGCACGTGGTCGCCGACCGGCACCGTCACCGGGCCGCCGCTGTCGAGCATCGGAGCGCCGCGATGCAGCCCGCGCGTCGGCGTCAGCGCCACGCAGCGGACCGTGTCGTCATTCACGTGGTTCACGACCTCGAGCACCACGCCGCCGCCCTCGCCGGCCACGATCTTCTGGCGCACGGGAGGCAGGTGGTCGCGGAAGCGGATGTCAACGACGCCGCCGCGAATGGCCTGGACCGTGCCGGGCCGCCCGGATTGCTGCTCGCGGGCCTCCTGCGTCAACGGCTGCGCCATGTCTCGGCTCCTACTTCAGGGCGCCCGTTCGCGGGCGCGCCGGTTACGTAGGTCATACACCGCGCGGGCGGTGCAGCCCGCAATGATTGTATCGCGCCGCCAGGTGGCCGTCAAAGCCCCTCTGCGGCGAGGCCACGGGACGAATGTCCCGGCACCATCTTAGTATTCGGCGACCGCGCCACCGGCGCCTGCTCAGAATCGGGGCAGGCGGGCCCCGGCCAGGCGGCGAATGGCAGTCGAGGCGAGACGCGGCAAATGACGGAGGACGGTCGCAGAGGCGGTCGTTGACGTGGTGCAAGAGGCTGTTGAGCTGCCATCTGGCGACATGATGCCGACGCTCGGGCTCGGAACCTGGCGCCTCCAGGGCTCCGAGGGCCTGCGGGCCATCAGGGCCGCGCTGGAGATGGGCTACAGGCACATCGACACGGCGGAGATGTACGAGAACCAGGAGACCGTGGGGGAGGCGGTCCGCGATCGCGACCGCCAGGCGCTCTTCATCACATCCAAGGTGACGCCCCAGCACCTGCGCCACGGCGACGTCATCGCCACCTGCGAGGCGGCTCTGCTGGAGATGGGGATCGATTACATCGACCTCTACCTGATCCACTGGCCGAACCCCGACGTGCCGATGGAGCAGACCTTCGACGCGCTGGCGCGGCTCGTCGAGCTGGGGCGGATCCGCAACGCGGGCGTAAGCAACTTCCAGAGCGAGCGGCTGTCGCGCGCGCTGGGCATCAGCAGCGTGCCCATCGCCAACAACCAGGTCGAGCTGCACCCGTTCCTCTACCAGCGCGACCTCATCAGGCTCTGCCACGACAACGGCGTCTCCGTGACGGCCTACTGTCCGCTGGCGCGCGGGAAGGTCTTCAGGCATCCGACCCTGCGGCGGATCGGCGAGGAGCACGGCAGGACGCCGGGTCAGGTCGCCTTGCGCTGGCTGCTGCAGAAGGGCTGCATCGTGATCCCGCGCTCGCTAAAGGAGCGGCACCTGCGCGAGAACATGCAGGTCTACGACTGGAGCCTCTCCGAGCCCGACGTGGCGGCCATCGATGACATCCCCGAGCGCCTGCGGCTGATCAACCCGGAATTCGAGGAGTTCGGGGAGTAGCGGAACTTACTCGGCGGCCACCGACGACCAGGGCGTGACCTCGACGACATCGGCGCCGGGCCGCAGGCGAGTGATGGCCAGCTCATCACCGGGGCGCACCAGCGCGGTGTCCCCCTCGACGGTGATCGTCGGCAGCGGCGGCCCCAGCAGCTTCCCGTAGCCGTCCCGCGCGTGGACACCCCCCTGGCCGGCCATCTCACCGATCAACTGCAGCCCGTCCTCGGAACGCCGGTAGACGCCGAAGCCGAGGTGGTTCGGCTGACTGGCGGAGGTGCGCCAGGGATGAGCGGGACGGGGCTCGACCGCTATCGTCTCGCCGTCCACGGAGGTGGCGCGGACCGCGTTCAGCACCAGGTGCGGCGTGTACTTGAGCGCAATGCGCACCCGGCCATCCTCCGCCGGCTCGATGGTGCGGATGGTGAAGGTGGAGGCGCCCGCCTCGTGGCGGATCAGGCCCCATCGGCCGGCCAGGGCATCGCCCTCCGGCCAGTGGGAGGTCGGCTCGACCGTGAGCGTGTCGTGCTCATCGTCGAATGAGATCAACCGTCCGGCCGGCGGCGGGCCGCAGGAGAGCTCGAACTCGCCGAGCCCCACCATCCCCTGGCCCACCACGCAGGCGCGCGCAACCGCGCCGCCCGCGAGCCTGAGCGCGGCGAAACGGGCGGTCAGGCGCAGGCGGCCCTCCGGCGCCTGCAGCTCGGCGTCGCCATCGGGCGCCTCCCAGCCTCGCGAGAGGAGGTAGTCCACCTCGTCGCCGCGCCGCACGCGCAGCGCCACCACGCCGTCGGGTGCGGTCAGCCGCCGCACCTCGTCGATGAAGGGCCCTCCCCGGTAGGTCTCGTGGATGGCGACGAACTGGTCCACGTCCGCGGAGTTGTCGCGCCGCGCGCAGAGGACCGGCAGCCGCGCGTTTAGGTCGCGGTTGTCGGTGTAGCGCTGGCCCGGCGCCGTCCCGGCGATGAGCGCGGTGGGCCCGCCGGCGAGCATGGTGCAGCGGTAGGCGAGGTCCTCGGCGACGCGCTTCTGGCCGCTGTCGAAGGTGCGCAGCGGCGCCCAGGTCGCCTGCCACGCCTCGCCGGTCGAGCCCTCACGCAGCTCGCGGATGTGCCGCCAGGCGATGTTGCTCTGGCCGCCGGGAAGTGCCCAGTGGTCGGCCAGCGTCGCCTCCGGGTCCAGCGGCTGAAGCGTGCAGCCATCGACCTCGAGCGACTCCCCGTCCGCGTGCAGGTACCACTCGTGCGCGCTCCCGCCGCGCACGCGCATGATGTCCAGCAGGTAGGAGGCGTCGTCGCCGCAGGCGATCTGCGCCACCGTCCGACCGTAGACCCCATCCTCGCCCAGCTCGGCCAGGTTCTCGGGGATCTGCTCCGCGACCTCAGCCACCTGCAGCCAGCCGGCGTCGAGCATGACGCCCGTGGGGTCGCCGCGCAGCAGATGGGTCACGTCATGCGAGCCGTTCTCATCGCGGACGACGCAGCAGTTGTGCGACGGGCAGCGCTTGATCCACTCGCGCGTGAGCCTGTGCATGGCGCCGAGGTAGCCCAGGTCCGTGAGCACCTCCTGGCCCTGCGCGAACCACAGCAGAGTCATGGGCGGGTAGTGCCAGTGACCGACCGGCCAGGTGTAGTCGAGCGCCATCAGATCCGTGTTGCCGCGCCGCGGCATGCGGAAGACGATCTTGCGGTTGTTGTGCAGCAGATAGGACGGGAAGCCGGCCGGCTCGCGCATCGCGATCGTCTGGGCGCCCGGCTCGCCGGTGACGTCGAACAGCTCGCGGCAGTCCTCCGGCATCTCGACGCCCGCGCGGAGGCACTGCTCCAGATGGCTGATGGGCGGCCCCGACGCCGCGTGCGAGTCCTCCCACGCGATCTGATGGCCGTTGGGCAGGCAGCTCAGTACCGACTTGGCGAGGGAGTTGCACAGCTCCCGCGCGCGGTAGAGGTCGGCGCCGCCGATATCCTCGCGGTACCACGGGTGGTCCTCGGCCACGACGTCGGCGCCGCGCGAGGCGTAGATGAGCAGCTTGATCGTGTTCCAGGTGCAGTTGGTGTAGGCGGGCGAGCCCTCCCAGCTCAGCCCGTCGCCGTAGATCGAGTTGCGGAGGTAGTAGTGGTAGTTGTCCAGGACAGTCTGGACGATGCGCTCGTCGCCGAGCAGGCGGCCCAGCCGGAACTGGCTGGCCATGAGCCGGCCGTCGAGATTGTGGAAGCCGAGCATGGCGTAGGGGCGCACGTGGTAGTCGAGCTTCCCGTACTTCAGTGGCATCTCGCCGCCCGCCTCCGCCAGGCGCTGGGCGTCCTCGGGATGCGCGACGAGCAGGCACTCGGTGGCGCGGAGCAGCCCGTTGGCGACCTCCCGGGCGCTGTAGCTGTCGCGCACCAGGGCGAAGCCCCGGAGCCAGCCGTCGGCGTAGGCGTCGCCGAAGGTGGAGCCGTCGCAGTAGATGTCCGCGCCGGAGCCGCTCGCCGGATGCTGCTCGCTTCCCGTGATCCCGTCCTCGAGCGTGTAGGGGACGTAGCCCTCGAAGGACCTCGGCTCCACGTCGTAGGTCTCGGCCAGCATCCCGTCGTAGCTCTCGCCCACGATGTCGGCCAGGTACGGGTCGCCGAGATGGGCGCGGGCGAGCGTGATCAGGCCCAGCTTCACGGCGCGCGCGTAGCTGTCGGCATCCGCGGCGCGCGGCTCATCCTCTGGCAGCACGTTCGAGCAGATCTGCCAGGCCTCGCCGAGCGTGGGCAGCACCGTCTTGGCGATACGGTGCTGCGCCAGGTGGTGCCACTTGCCCCGGAAAAAGTAGGCGTATCCCGAGTTCGAGTAGCCGTGTGGGTCGCCGTCCCAATGGTCCCAGGGGATGCCGGGGTGCTCCTCGCCCCACTGCGCGCTGTGGGTGCGGCGCCAGACTTCGTCGGAGGGGTAGCAGCCGGTGCCGTCATCGGGGTAGTCGGGGTTCGGGTAGTAGGCGTACTCCCGGCCCTCGGCCTCGCAGAGCGGGCAGTAGAGCCGGAAGGGCTCGTCGAGCGACCAGCGCCACGACACGTCGCTGAAGTCCTGGCAGCGCTCCGGGTGGAATGGGCAGGCGGTGGTCCACATCCCTATCGGCGTGACGGGGAGGACGCGGTCGAGCCACCACGTGCCGTCGATGTCGCGCCACTGCTCGGCGCGCTCCAGCACGCCATCGACAAGCGCGACCGCATCCGCGTCGTCGGCGCGGTAGCGCTCCCGCAGGTCCGCCACGTCGATGCCGCGCACGGACGGATGCATCGTATCCGGGAGCACGAGGAAGTCATGGTCGATGGCGTGTGCGGCCATGGGCATCATCAGCCCCGCAATGGCAGCGGCAACCGCGATATGCTGCGTCATCGTCGCCTCCGTGCGGCGGCACACCTCTGCGCGGCTGATCCCGCGCCTGCACGGGACCAAACGACAACGGCAAACGGCCACGGGCGTGGACGCCCGTGCCACGGACCTGCCCCATCCACCCCGCAACGGCAAACGGCCACGGGCGTGGACGCCCGTGCCACGGACCTGCCCCATCCACCACGGACCGGCCGAATCCCTACGGAGGGGCGGCGTGCCTACGCCGCCCGCTGTTCAGCCGTTCGCCCTGTGGCCCCGCTGCGATACGACCGATCCTCGCGCCGTCAGAGCTTGTCGGTCGCAAACGGCCGGGCGGGAGCGGAGGCCCGCCCCCGCAA
>JALGUJ010000192.1 GCA_029820945.1 Candidatus Zipacnadia bacterium
AGCGGGGTCACGGGGTTGCGCGCGCTGACATCAGCGCCCTCATCCAGCAGTATCCGCGCGATGTCCGTGCGTCCGAACGCCGCCGCCACGGCCCGCGGCATGCAGTGGCCGCCAGTCATCGCGCGTGGAGCCGGCAACCGTTGCGCCGGCGTCAAGCAGGAGCCTGGGGGTCGGCGCGGAACCAACACGTGATGGCCGGCGCAAGGCCGGCACAAGGGAGGACCCAGCGATGCGAGCGATGCTGAAGGCCGTCATGTTCGCTGCAGTCGCGCTGTGCGGCGCGATGGCCGCGCAGGCGGCGGGGAACGTCGAGGAGCCCCTGTGGCTGAGGACGGGCGCGTCTGGTCGTTCCGGGTCACGTCCGAAAAGCGCCCGACGGTGAGCGTGGACCTGCTCACGCCGCTCCCCGGCTTCGTCGCCACCGACCCCGCGCGGCTGGCGGTGTTCGAGGAGTAGCCGGCGGTCGGGAAGCGGATGGCTCGAAGCGCACCGGGCCGGAGGCGCTGGGTGCCTCCGGCCCGCCCACGTCGTCGCCGGTCTCTCGGCTCCCGTCTCCCGGGCGAGCGCACAGCGGCTGCGTCTACTTGCTCCGGCTCGCAAGGTACTCCTGGACGTTCATCAGCACGCCCTGCTCGCCGCCGTCGGTTGCCGCGGCGATGACCTGCATGGGCTTGATGCCCTCCCGGCCGTGCGTGAGGGGCTGCT
Source organism: Candidatus Zipacnadia bacterium (assembly GCA_029820945.1). Taxonomy (GTDB): domain Bacteria; phylum Armatimonadota; class Zipacnadia; order Zipacnadales; family UBA5352; genus JALGUJ01. The sequence continues at coordinate 706 of JALGUJ010000192.1, forward strand.
TGCCATCCACGATGCACTCGATGAAGTGCGCGATCTGCCCCTGCATGTCCTTGGCGCCGCCGAACAGGTCCATGTGGTCCTCCCTGGCCGGGTCGAACTCCCAGATCAGGTTCATGCCCGATTCGTCGCTCTTCCAGAGCTGGCGGGTACCATCGGTGTTGTAGATCAGGCGCGCGGACGCCTCCTTGCCGTAGACCTCCAGCCGGATGCCCTGCATCCGATGCGGCGTGGCCCAGCTCTCCACGTAGGAGCTGACCGCACCGTTCTCGTGGCGGTTGACCATGCACTCGGTGTCATCGCCGCCGGGGATGACGTCGCCGAGCGTGAACCGGTTGCCGATGGCGATGGTGTCGGTGATCGGCCCCACGTCCCACTGGAGCTGGTCCACGTAGTGGCAGCCGTGGCTCATCAGCGCGCCCATGGGGAACTTCTCGACGCTCTTGCGCCAGTCCCTGACCCCCTGCGGCGCCATGAACATGGTGGTGGAGCAGAAGGCCTGGTGTATCAGCCCGAGTTCGCCGGAGACGCACATCTCGTGCAGCTTCTGGAACTCCGGCCGATAGCGCAGCACGAAGGCCACCATGAAGACCACGCCGGCCTCGTCGGTGGCCTCGATCATGGCCTCGGCCTCGTCCAGGTTCCGCGCCATGATCTTCTCGGTCAGCACGTGCTTGCCGGCCTTCGCGGCCATGATCGTCTGCGGCGCGTGCATGTGCACGGGAGTGCAGATGTCCACCGCATCGACCTCGTCGAGGATCGCCTCCATGTCGGTGTGCCAACCGCAGCCGATCTTCTCGGCCTTCTCCTTCGCCTTCTCCTCGATGATATCGACGCAGTAGACGATCTCCGACCGCGGCTCGGCCATGTGGCCGTTGATATGCGCGCGGCTGATGCCCCCGCAGCCGATGATCGCGACTCGGACCTTCTCCATCGTGATGCCTCCGGTGGCCTGACGCCGCCATGTCTCTGGTGGTTGTGCCGGATTCGCCGCGGCGGTCGCTATGCCCTTCCGCGCGGCAGATGCTTCAGGCACATCTCGGCGACGGGCAACGCCGGCCTCACCCCTCAGCCTGCTGCACAGGCTCCTTCCCCTCCCCGTGCCGGAGAGGGAGTGCGGTGGCCGGACGTGCAGCGACGGACCGCCCGGAAACGCTGCTCCCTCACGGCATCGCAGTCTCTCGCGAGCAGTGGCACGTCGCCCGCCCCCTCCGGCACAGAGGGGGCTGTCCGTTCCCGCTCCCGAGCGGGATCGGACGGGGGAGGCAGCCTTCGTCCTATTCGACCCGCGTCAGCGTCAGCCGCGTCCCCTCCGCCGACGCAATCCGAACTCGCCGGAAGGTCACCAGACCGAAGTCGTCGGCCGTCAGCGTGGCCTCGGCGAGATCGGCGCCTGTGCGGAGGCACACCGCCCTCGCCCGCACCGTCTCGCCCGGCTCCAGCACGAAGCCCTGCACCCGCCGCGGCGTGACATCCACCGTCACGGGCAGCTCGTCCGCGTCGAGATACCACTTCACAACAAGCTCGTAGCGGTCCGCGCTGTCCTCGACGACCTCCCAGTCCAGCCCGCGGTTGATGTAGCCCTCCCGGTCGCCGTCGTCGGCCGGTCCCGCACCGGGGTCTCCATCGGCCGAGCAGTTCGTGAAGGCCGGGTAACTCCGATCGAGCGCGAAGCGGTGCATCCACTCGAAGCTCTGGCGCTCCAGGACATCGCCGGGCAGCAGCGTCCGCGTCTCACCGTGGCTGCCCTCGTTCCAGGCAGCGATCATACCCTGCCGGGCCTCCTGCATCGCGCCGTAAAAGGGCGGGTTCATCCACCAGGGGATCGAGCCGTCGTTGCGCCCGTTGCTCATGATGACGAAGGGCAGCGCCTCGCCCTGATGCTCGCGCGTGAAGCGCGCTGAGTCGAGCCACTCGCCCACGCTCATGCCACGGTCGGTGGGGATCTCCATGCCGCCCATGTAGGCCTCCACGCGGCGGACGCTGTCCCCGCCCTCGCCGCGCGCGTAGGTGACGATCCCGACGTTGGGCGAGATCGCGGCGAAGACCTCCGGGTGGCGGAAGGCGATGTTGAAGCTCCCGCAGCCGCCCATCGAGCCGCCCGTGGCGTAGCTGCGCGTGGGATCCGTGCCGAAGTAGCGCTGCACCCAGTTCACGATCCACAGCACCCGCCGCTCGGCGTACATCTCGACCGTGCCCTCCGCCATCAGCTCCGGATCGTATATCCTGTTGTTGTAGCCCGACCAGAAGGTGTGAATGGCGGGCGTCAGCTTCTGGCAGCCGTCGCGCCCCTCGGGGAACATGCGGTCGATCCAGTGCCGGTCGGTCGGCGCCACGCGGACGCTCTCACCGACCACCTCGGCGCCGAACTTGAAGGGCAGGCTCTCACGCCAGCCCAACTCGCGATCACCGAAGACGAGCCACTGCATGCCGCCACGACCGCGCTTGGCGTGCAGCACCAGGTCCAGCGGCATGTCCTGACCCTCGCCGGCGGCGGGCCTGACGGCCGGATCGCCCTGCCAGATGGGCTCGATCGGCGCGACCTCACCCACGATGGGCTCGGTGAGCGAGTTAACGCCGGCCGCGATGGGACCGATCTCCCCCACTGCACCCTCGGGCCAGCTCACCACGGCGTAGTAGCGCCGGCCGGCGGTCTCGTCGGTCACAGTGTGCACGAACAGCCCGTTTCCGGGCTCGATGCGCTCACCCCCCTCCTCGATGACCCACCCGTCAACCACGATCTCCGGCCGCCCGTCTTCCGCGTACTCCTCCAGCGGCCTGCCGTATGTCTCGGGATTCAGCCACCAGTCCGTTGATGATCCGGGCAGGATGTAGTCGCCCGGCACCAGCGCCTCGCCCGCGTTCGCGTCGGTGATCGGCTGATCGGAGCTGAGAACGCGGAAGCGCACGCCTTCCAGCCCCTCGGGCTCGTCCCACTGCAGGAACACCTGGCCCGCTCGGTAGCGGCCTCGCAGGTTCGTGGCGTCGGACTGCCCGCCCGCGACGCCTCCCATTGCACTCACCATAGTCAGCACCACCAGCAGGCAGGTGAGGTCAGGCATTGTCTCACTTCTTGCTCAGTCGGGCGACATGTACGTGGGCCGCTTCGCCGCGGGTCGTTTCGGCTCCTGTCTATGCAGGCCCCAGACCCTCATTCCCTCTTCGTCCACGCGGGCCCGCCCGGCGCAGAGAAGCGGAACATGGTCAGATCGTCCCAGCTCTCGTTGCAGGACGCCGCACAGGCCTCGAATGCGAAGATGGCGTTGCTCGCGCGTCCGGCCCAGGCCCTGTCACAGAGCAGCAGCGCGGCGCCGGTCAGCGGATCGACGCCCGCCCTGCCGGCACGCGGAACGCGCTTGCCCACTCCCTGATGCAGTGTCTCCAG
>JALGUJ010000096.1 GCA_029820945.1 Candidatus Zipacnadia bacterium
ACCTGCTCATCGGCGCTCCGGGCGAGACACGCGAGAGCGCGCGGGCGAGCATCGAGATGGCGCGGCAGGCCGAGCCATCCTGCGCCGGCATCTCCCTGGGCGTGCGAGTCTACCCCGGCACGGGCATCGCCGGCATCGTGCGCGAGCAGGGGCCGATGGCCGACAACCCGGCCCTCTGGGGACGCACCGCCGAGAACGAGGAGATGCTGGAGCCGGTCTTCTACCTCGCGCCCGAGCTGGGGGCGCCCGAGGAGGCGGCGGCGTGGCTGGCCGACGTGATCGGCGGGGACCCACGCTTCTTCTTCGGCGGCAGCGGGGACGACGCGGACTACGACTACGACGACAACGAGCTGTTGGTGCGGGCGATCGCGGAGGGCGCGCGCGGGGCGTACTGGGACATACTGCGGCGGCGGACGGCGGGCGAAGACGGCTGACGGCGGCGGACGGCGGACGCAGGGCCGTCTACCGCTCGGCGGGCGTACCCGCCTGCTCGGAGGGGATCCGGCGCAGCCCCTCCAGCGCGCGAGAGAGAAGCACCAGGCCCAGCGGCATGAACGGGAGGGTGTAGCGGGCCGTCGGCGTGCCCAGGAAGACGGTCGCTGAGACCCCCAGGAACATCGCGACCGCCATGGCGCGCAGCTCGCGAGGGCTCCTGACGGCTCCCCAGACGATCAGCAGCAGCAGCGCGATCTGCGGCACGCGCAGAGCGTCGAACGCCCGCTCCGAGCGCTCCAGCACCTCGCGCGAGCCCGGCGGATAGGTCCAGGCAATGGCGACCTTCACAAGGCACCGCCGGAAGACGCCCCAGGGGTCCTCGCGCACCCTGCGCACGGCGGCCTGCCTGAACCGCCGCGCGGCCTCGGGTCCGAGGTAGGAGCTGTCGCCGCGAAGCTCGCGGTAACCCGGCGTGCGCTCGATACTGCGCATGTAATGAGCCCAGTGGGAGACGACCATGGGGTGGACACCCACGTAGAAGGTGGCGGGCCCGGCGTTGGAGAGCACGGTGGCCTCGCCCAGCGCCAGCCAGTTGCGCAGTCCCCAGGGGATGAGGCAGAGCACGGCGACCGCCAGCGCGATGAGCGGCCTGCGCCAGGCGCCGCTCCGGCCGCGCAGCACCAGCCACATGGCGATGGGCATCAGCACCACCAGGCTCGCGGCGGCCGAGCGGGTCAGCGTGCCAAGGCCCAGCACGCCGCCGCACAGCACCGCCCACCAGGGGCTCCCGCCGCGGACCGCGAGCAGCCAGGAGAGCACCACGATCGCCACGAGCAGGATGGACAGCGCCTCAGTGCGGATCTCGGTGGCCAGCACCGGGAAGGGGTAGTAGAGCCCGGCGACCAATCCCGCCACGGCGGCGACCCACTCGCCGAAGACCTGCCGCGCGACGACCGCTATGATGATGACGGTCGCCATGGCCATGGCGAGCTGCAGGAGCTGGACCGGGCGCACGCTCGGGCCGAAGAGCGAGGTCACTCCCGCGATCATCAGGGGATAGAGGGGCTGCCGCATGCGGGTGGGCCGCACGCCGTCGAAGCTCAGCCCGCGCCCCTCGGCGACGCTGCGTCCGATCTTCCAGTACTGCTCGGAGTCGCGGCTGTAGATGCCGAGGTCCCCCCGGAACCACAGGGACGCGACGAAGATGCCGGCACAGGCCAGCAGTCCGGCCGCGACCATCGCTCGCGTCCGCGTCGTCATCCGATCCACCCGTTCGCAACCGGCACTGAGCGGCCCGAGCCGGCGGTGTGTCGCTACGGCGCCTCGTTGGGGGCCTCCAGCCCGTCCACGGCGTCCGCCTCCCCCGGTGGTGGCGTCTCCGCCGGCTCCGGCTCGCCCTCGGTTTCCATGAGCTCGCGCAGGTCGGCCGCCGTCAGCTCGTCCTCGGCCCCGCGGCCGATGTGCCCGAGCAGCCACGCGATCCCGATGGCGGCCATCTCCGAGAGGGTGCGCCATGCGCGCGTGACCAGGGCGAGCATGCCCGACGCGGGGGTGGCGCCGGTCAGCGCCAGCACCTCGGCCAGCGTGGCGTCGGCCACGCCGAGGCCGACGGGGGCGAAGACCGCGAGCGTGCTGCCGATCTGCGCCATCAGCACCGCGATCGCGAGGCCGGGGAGGTGAGCCAGGTCCATCCCGAGCGTGCCGCGCGCGAGCAGGAAGACGCCCGAGACGTAGAAGACCCAGTAGAGCACGTAACCGGCCATGAGCGACAGGATGCGCGGCATGGTCAGCGAGCGCGGCAGCGGCGGGCGGTTCAGCTTCTCCAGCGCGAAGCTCACCAGGCGGCTGAACACGGCCGGGTGGGCCACCACGACGGAGGCTGCGAGGAGTATCCCCAGCCCCGCGAGATAGGTGGTGCCCACCCCGTAGTAGAAGAGCCCGGAGGCGGCCAGCACCGCGGCCACGAGGTTCCGCAGGATCGACTCGAGCACGACCGTGCCGGCCACCGGGACCGCCGGCACGCCGCGCTGGGCTGCGATGTGCGCGCGGATGATGACGAGAAGGACCTTGCCGGGGATGTAGTTGCCGAGCTGCGACAGCACGCACGCGCGCATGCCCGGGATCCAGCCGATGAAGTACCCGAGCCCTCGCACCATGTGCACCCAGAGCAGACCGTGCCAGAAGAAGCCCAGACACAGCGACGCGGAGGCGATGAGGATCAGGCCCGGGGTGATGTGGAGCGTGGACCAGTCCACCTTGACCGTGTCATTGTACGCGCGCCAGCCCACCCATCCGAGCAGCGCCAGCACGACGATGAGGGCCACCGCTCGCCTCGCGAGTGCGGCCGCAGGGGTGTTCCAGCGCGAGGAGCGATCGTTTTCGGTCACGTCATCACCATTTCCTGTCTCGGGCCCGCCAGGCCGTTCGTCAACACGTGCAAGGACATACGGGAGAGGCCGGGAAGATTCCGCCGCCAGACTGTAGCCGGAGCCGTCTGCGGAGGCGGCGGAGTATTCTGCGCCGCCGACTTCGAGTCCTTCCACTCGGCCCGACGTGCTCGTACTCGCGACGCGAGCGGAAAAGACCGAGCGCGCAGGCGGCCTCCCGGCGCAAGGACAGGAGGATGCGCGGTGCGACGCCCGGTGCTCGCGGCCCTCGTCGGCCTGGTCCTGCTGTATCACATCTCAGGCTATGTCGGCGACGAGATGGCGACCACCACCATGTCGGTCGCCATGGCCGTGGTGGAGCAGGGCACCGTGGTGCTTGACGACTACAAGGAGGGCGCCCGCGAGCTGTCGTACCGCAACGGCCACTTCTACTCCGGCATGCCGCCGGGCCAATCGTTCGTGGCCGTGCCCCTCTACCTGATCCTGCGGCCCGCCATAGGATGGACCGCCGAGCGGCTGGGACCGATTATCCACACAATGCCGATGGCGCGCAAGTACGAGCTGCATCATGCCCACGCGGTGCGCCGGCTGCTGCTGCTGGTCCTGTTCCAGGCGCTGGTGGTGGTACCGTGCGGCGCCGTGGGCTGCGTGATGGTCTGCGACCTGGCGTCGGCGCTGGGCATCAGGCTGGACCGGCCGGCGCCGCTGCTGCTGCCGCTGGGGACGATCTGGTGGGCCTACGGCGGGGGCTCCGGGGCGCGCGTCATGGGGGCCGTGCTGCTGCTGCTGCCCATCTGGTACCTGCTGGCGGTGCGCCGCGAGGGTGAGGCAGCGCCGGGGCCGCTCATGGCCGCCTGCCTGGGCGCCGGCCTGGTTCTCGCGGCGCTGATACGCTACGACCTGGCGCTGCCGGCCGTCGCGGTGGCGGCGTGGGCCGTCTGGCGCATCGGGCGGCGTGGGGCGCTCGCGCTGGCAGCGGCGGCGCTGGTGGCCGCCGCCCTCGGCTCGGCCTACCATGCGCACTGCTACGGCGGGCCGCTGAAGACGGCGTACAGCAGCAAGCTCTACACCGCCTCGCGCCTGCTCAAGGAGACCGGCTGCTCGCCGGAGGGCCTGCCGACCGTCGAGTACGACGGCGACACCTACGTGGTGTTCAACCAGGGGCGCAGGCTCGGCTTCACGCCGGCGACGGTGCTGTCGGGGCTGCTGACGCACAGGGAGGCGCTGCTGCGCTTCAGCCCCTTCGTGCTGCTCGCGCCCTGGGGTCTGTGGCTGCTGCTGGCCGAGGGAGGGCGACGGCGGGAGGTGGCCCTGCTCATCGCCGCCCTGGGCGCCATCAACCTGCTGATCCTGGCGCTGATGCCTCATCCGGGCTTCCGCGGGGCGGTCGGGCCGCGCTACCTGCTCTGGTCGCTGCCGCTGGCGGTGGTCGCGGTGCTGCCCGCGTGGCTGCGCCTGCCCGCGTGGCTGAGAGGGGCGCTCTTCGCTGCGTCCTTCGTCCCGAGTTACCTAGCCGCGATGTTCACGGCCTACACGGACGGCGCGTGGAACGTGGGACGCGTCCTGGAGTACGGGCTCAGCAACTACACGCTCAGCCGCATGCAGCAGGCGGGCGTGGTGGTCACCCCGATCATCGCCACGATCCTGACGCTGGTCTTCTGGGCGGTGATTGCGGCGCTCTTCCTGCGGCCGGCCTCCCGGTGGTACCTCTACGGCGGGGGGCGGCAGGCGGGGAGAGCAAGCGATCCATGAGCGCAGCGGACGAGGATGCCGCCGGGCGCCGCCGGCGTGCCTTCACCTACTCCTCCGGCGGCGCGGCGCGGACCTCGATCCTGTGCACCCACACCCTGTCGCACTCGATCGCGCAGAGGATGTTCAGGCCCGGATGCTGCGAGCGGTCGGCACCCGGCGTCATCATCGGCTCGTGCGGAACGCGAGCGGTCACCGTCGCCCACTCGTCGGTGGCCGGGAGCTCGACCACGGTGTGGTACTGCTCCCCGTCGTAGACGCCCACCGTACCCTCGCCCTCGGACCGGTAGGTCAGCCGCACCTCGACGTCTGCCGGGGGCGGATCGTTGATCAGGAAGTTCGGTCCACCCAGCCGGGGCAGGCGCTCAGCGTACCGGGCCATCTTCCCGTCACGCATGGCGGGCGCGTCCCACTCCGGCCCGGGCAGGAAGCAGACGCCGGGGCTATTGGCCCTCGGATTCATGGCATCTGGGGCATCCGCGACGACCTCCAGCCACTCCTCGCCGATGGTGGGCCGTGGCCTGGGCGGCGCCAGGATCGGCGAGGTGCGCTCCGCCGCCGCAAGCTCCTCCTCCGGCGTGTCGGTGAAGCGCTGCGGGGGGCCATCCTCCGGGAAGAGCATCACCCGCTGAAGAAGCCCCGACAGCTCCAGCCGCAGGAAGTGCGGCGCCCGCTCCGCCCCCACGGGCACGGTCACGGCAGAGGTCACGGTCGCGGAGCCACCCGGCTCCAGGTCAACGTCGATGCTGGCCGGCTCGGGCGGCTCCCACCCCGCGGGCGCGCGGATCTGCATGCTCCCGGTGAGCGGGCGGTCGAGGGCGTTGAGGATCCCCACCTGCACCTGCACGGTCTCGCCGGTCCGGCAGCGCACCATGCGCCTCTCGGGCACGATGAACGGATAGGTGCTCTCGCTGAGGATCAGCGCGTTGAACTCGTCGCGCAGTCGCGGCACGGTGACGGTGGCGCGGCCGTCCGCGACGTTCGCGGCCAGCGGCTGGATGGTGTCGGGCGTCAGCAGCCAGGCGTTGGGCTCGGCCCGGGCGGTCGGGACGCTGACCCTCACGTTCTGCGCCTCCGCCCCGGCCTCGGTGCCCATGAACATGACGACGTCGGAGTCGGTGCCGCCGCCGGACGCCCGCCACGTGTCCACCACGAACTCGTCGCTGAGGCCGATCGCGATGGCGCGCCGCGGTGCGTGCTCGCGGGCCCAGTCGGCGAGGAAACCTTCCGGCAGCTCGCCGCCGAGGGGCGCCACGTAGAGGTAGCCCTCGCGGTAGGCGACTTCGCGTGGGCCGGCGTCCTCGACCGCACCGGTTGCGTCGTCGAGGCCGATGGCGGCGGCGAACTGCGGGTCGAGGCCGGCGGGCTCCCAGGGCACCTGGTAGGTCTCCCCCACCACCGCCTGTGCCCGCTCGCCGAGCTGTCCGAGCTCCTCGCCGCCGGGAAGGTAGAAGACGCACGCGGCGCCGCCCTCGGCGACGAAGTCCTGCACCAGCCGCACCTGCGCGGGCGAGCACCACTGCAGGCCGCGCAGGATGATCGCCTGCGTGCGCTCGCCGATGTTGGTGTCATCCACGAACATGTGGGCGCCGATCTTCGCCTCGGCCAGCGGCATGTACGCCGCCTCGATCAGCTCCAGGCTCGACTCGCGGATGTGCCGGGGGACCATGATTGCCACGGCGTTAGCACGCCGGGCGCCCTGGAGCCAGGGGAGCATGCGCTGGACGGCGAGGATGCCGCGGTACCACTGCAGCCGGCGCGGCAGCGGGTCGTCGTAGTTGGTGGACGACACCCGGCCGTACATGCAGCCGGTGAAGAGGAAGATCGAGGTGCCGTGGGGCGTCGCGGTGATGGTCGCGGCCTGATGGACGCGGTAGAGATCGTCGAGCTGGATCCAGCGCACGCCGCCGCCGTACTTGTAGTGCGTGTGGCAGATCGAGCGCGTGCCGGGAGTGATGCCGATGACGAGGTGCATCAGCCCGCGCGCGAAGGCGAAGCTGCTCTCCCAGCGCCGGTCGGACGGGTGGAACTGCACGTTCTGGATGTCCACCTCCCCGGACTGCGAGCGCGCCACGATCGTCTGCACGATGGTCGGCGAGAAGGGACCGTTGGGGTAGTCCATCACCTCCAACTCGGGCTTGAGCTCGTTGAAGACACTGGAGAGCCGGACGAAGTCCTCGGAGGTGATGTCGTAGGTCGGGTTCGCCTCGACGCCGGGCACGATGCCGCCGAAGGCCGGGTGATCGCCGTAGCGCTCCACCAGCTCCCGGATGACCTTCTCGGCCAGCTCCGGCGATGCGTCGCGGTACAGCCACACCGCCGGGAAGCACGAAATGCCCGTCTCCGCGCAGACATCCAGCATCACCTGCAGCGGGTCCATCCCCAGCTCCGCCCAGTCCTCGCTCTGGTGCAACTCCGGGAGCGCGGTCGGATAGATGGCGCGCAGGCCGTAGGTCACCAGAGGCGCGGTCTGGTTGATGCCGAGCGCGCTCATCTCGCCGTAGAGCTGCCGCCACCACTTGACGTCGGAGAGGTCGTGCGACAGCCGCCCGCCGTAGATCCTGGCGCTTCCGGGCGAGCAGGCGTTGTAGACGGAGTGCACGTAGTTCGAGGTGAACAGCTCCTGCGCACCGGCGAACCCGCAGGTCAGGAGCAGGGCGATGGCGGGGATGGCGGATCGGCAGATCCGGCGCATGGTCGTCAACTCCTCAGAAGCCCCAGCGGGCGCCCGCGCGGTCACCGCCCGAGCAGGCTGCTGACCTTGCGTATGGCCCCGGCGATCTCGCGGATGTCGCCCTCGGACAGGAACTGGCTGGGCGCGATGGGCAGGACCATGCGGTCCAGCACCTCCTGGGTGACCGGGCAGGTGCTCTCGTCGTAGACGATGCCATCGCGGGCGTTCGGGTGGTCGAACGGGAAGCGTGAGTCGCCGAAGAGCCGCTGCTTGCGGAAGGCCTCGTGGCAGAGGAAGATCGGCCGGCCGATGTAGCCCCGGCTGCATGGGATGCCCTCGGCCACGAGCGCCGCCGCGAACTCCTGGGGCGTGAAGGGCGCGTCCTCGAGCACGCGCATGCCGTAACGCCAGTAGGTGTGCTCGCAGCCGTCGAGCAGGCGCTGGGGGCGGACGTGCGGGTCGTCGCCGATCAGCTCGGTGAGCAGGTCGCCGCGCTCACGCCGGAGGGCGACGATTTCCCTGAGCTTGCGCGTCTGGGCGAGCGCGACCGCGCCCGTGAGCTCATTCATGCGGTAGTTGGGCCCGAAGACGTCGTACCGGCGCGGGCCGTACTGGGCGCGGTGCCAGCCCTTGTCCATGAAGAGGCGGCCGCGCGCGGCCAGCTCCTCGTCCTCGGTGACGGTGATGCCGCCCTCGCCCGCGGTGATGTGCTTGGACTGCTGCAGCGAGAAGCAGCCGATGTGGCCGATGGTGCCGACGAGCTTCCCCCTGTACTCGCTCATGTGCGCCTGCGAGCAGTCCTCGATGACGATGAGGTCGTGGCGGCGAGCGATGTCCATGATCGCGTCCATGTCGCAGGGGTTGCCGAACAGGTGGATCGCCATGATGGCGACGGTGTTCTCCGTGACGTTCTCCTCGATGCTCGCCGGGTCCATGTTGAACGTGTCGCGGCCGACCTCGGGGAAGATCGGGATGGCGGTCTGGTAGGGAACGGGCACCACGCTGCCCATGTCGGTGATCGGGCCCACGATGATCTCGTCGCCCGGCGAGGGGTTGACCATCCCGACCGCGATGTGGATGGCCGAGGTGCCGGAGGTCGAGGCGATGGCGTGCGACACGCCGTAGACCTCGGCGAACTCCTCCTCGAAGGCCGCCACCTTGCTCGCGTCGTGGCCGAAGCGGCCCATGTGGCCCGAGTAGATGACGTCGATGAGCTCCTTCAGCTCCTCCTTCCCCACCTTCTGCTCGCGCGGGAAGGGCCTGGAGCGAACGGGAGTGCCTCCGTCGATGGCGAGTGTATCGGCCGGCATTTCGGCTTCCTCCTGGCTGTGCGCGCGGGTCAGGCGCGGAAGGGCTCGGAAACTTCCAGCTCGGCGGCCCACCTGTCATCGGGGGCGGCCAGTGACGGCTCTCCGTCAAGGTCGATCTCGCAGCGGCGCCGGAACTGCCACCAGTCGTGCATCTGGTCGCCGGTCATCAGGGCCATGTCGCGGGCCTGCGCGGCCTCGATGAAGTGCGAGAGCATTCGCTGAGCGTCGAGCGCGCCGTAGTTGCGGCCGACCTCCTCCCGCACGCCCGCCGTCCAGCCGTGCAGCAGATAGCCCGCGACGAGAGCGTGCCTGGCCGCGAAGTCCAGGCGCAGCTCGGCGACCTCGCGGAAGCGGTCCCAGGTCAGGCGCATGCCGTAGCCGATGTTCGAGAGCCGGTCGGCGTCGTCGGTGTCGAAGATCGGGAGCTCCAGCAGCGCCATCCGGCGCCCGGTCTCGATGTCGATGATGTCGAAGGGCAGGCGGTTGGAGGTGCCGCAGGGCGAGCAGGCCGCACGGCTGGGATGGCTCTGCGCCGGGAAGGTGTTGGACCACCGCACCCCGGCGCGCTCCATGTGCCGCCAGATCTGCGGGTAGTGTTCGGCGTGGGTGCGGCCATGCCTCCGCCAGCCCGCGATCTGCCGCCCATGGCGCTCCTCGAGCGCGCGCAGGCCGGCGGCGACGTCCTCATAGGGCGTGTCGCCCGCCACGTGCAGGGCGATGCAGTTGTCGCCGACCTCGCCCGCGTCCAGCCGAATCGGCGGCATGTCGAAGAAGGTGGTCTGCACCCCGTAGCGCTCGCAGGTCTCGCAGATGAAGCGCACGCCCTCCTCGGAGTAGCCGCACAGGTCGTGGGTGAGCGCCGCGATGCCCGCGGGCCGGGCGCCGCCGATGCGCGGCCAGTAGGCCACGCGCGCCAGCCGCGCCTCGGGCGCGCACCAGCGCAGCGTCTCGCGCAGCACTCCGCGGAGCGTGTCGAGGCAGGTCATCAGCGGCCAGTCGAGGCACTCGGTGTCCACCCGCATGTCGAGGTGCCGGCAGGCGATCATGGCGAAGAGCAGGCCGAGCGGGAAGGTCCAGACCGCCCGGCGCGGCGCCTCGTCCCTGACCACCAGCCCCGGCCCCATCGGGTGGCCGTCCATCAGCGACAGGCTGAGCACGCGCTCGCCCTCGATGCGCCCCTGCTCGTCGAGCAGGTGCGGGATGTGCTTGACCTTGATGCGGCGCTCGGCCTCCCAGTCGAAGGGCGCGCAGATGGGGTGGTCCTCGAGTGTCAGGCTGCGCAGCATGCCCTCGCGGCTGTAGCCCGCCTCGGAGATGCCCAGGAGGTCCCACAGCTCGACCGAGGCGTCCTCGCGCGGCAGGCCGCACCAGATCAGCGGCAGCTCCTCCACGGCCCCACGCACGGCCGCCTCCTCGTCGTCGGAGAGGCACTCAAGCTCGGCGACGACGAGGACGTCGCCGGGCCGGCGCGGCACGCCGCCCAGGCCTGCCGCCGTCCGCACTTCGAGGGGCACACCCTCCTGCTCAAGGAGCTGCTGCACGCCCAACAGGTTCAGCGTGGCCTCCACGGTCATGTTCTCGGGATGCACGAGAATGGCTCGGATGCAGCGCTCATCGCTCATGCGCGTCTCCTCCAGTATCGGATGTGATTCTCCGACAAGTAGGGCAACGGCTCAAAGGCGGGCGGCGTGGGCACGCCGCCCCTCCGGACGGATTAGGGCTCCGCTTGCCGCGCCACGAACGCGGACTCGCTCAGGCTGCCCTTAGTATACATAGATCATGTTCCCGGTGGTTCCGGTGATGGCGTCCACGACGAGCCAGGCGGCGCATGCCAGGAACTGGCCCAGGATCAGGCCCATCATGAAGCGCGTGCCCCGGTCGTAGACGCGGTAGCCGCCGTAGCGGAGGATCCAGGCCTTGGTGAGCCAGCCGATGAGTATGGAGAACCAGAGGTCCTGCACCGGCTGGGTGGGCCCGATGGCGTAGCCGAGCGGGTGCAGCGGCCAGCCGATGAAGCGCATGTGCAGGGCGGTAAGCGCCCACATGACGGCGCCGCCGGCGACCATCCACAGCCACCAGCTCAGGCTCGGCGTTATGGGGTTCTGCAGCGAGGCCGCGGCGTAGGTGAAGGCGGCGCGCGGGCAGCCGCCGAAGAGCCAGGAGCTGAGCGAGACGCCGCCGCGCGCGTAGGCCAGCGCGAGTGTGGTGGCTGTGGAGACCACCAGGGCGACCGCCAGCGTCGCCGCGGCCAGCGGCAGGAAGCGGCGCCTGGGGACGCCGGACTCGGCCCAGACCTTCAGCCCGTGTGCCGCGAAGGGCATCAGGAAGACGCGGATGTCGGCGCTCCAGGCGAAGCTGTAGCCGAGCGAGGCGATGCCGCGTGGGCCGACGCCGTAGCTGCCCAGGGCGTGCAGGACGAACGACTGCGGGATCAGCGCCGCGCGGGAGACGGGCACCCCGCCCTGCACCGCCGCCCGCGTCAGGGCGGTGAAGGTCACCATCGCGGCGAAGACGAGCAGGACCGAGGCCGCGAATGACAGGCCGCTGGCCATCAGCCACCAGACCATGCCGATGAGCCCGACGCTCAGGCACACCGCGCCCGCCGCCATCAGCGGGCCGTCGCGCGCCCGGGAGCGCGACCCGAGCATGGCGCGGAACCCTCCGGCGATGTCCTCGCGCGCCGACCACAGGCCGGCGACGACCAGCAGGATCATCGCCCCCATGGCCTGGTTCGAGACCGCCTGCGAGCCCGCAGAGTAGATCTCCTTGGCCCCCACCCCCACGCCCATGAGCCGCAGCAGCGGGGTCTGCAGGGCGCTGAGCAGCGCGAAGAGCCACAGGCTGAACCCCAGATCGGCGTTGATGAGGTAGGCGAAGGCCACCACGGAGAAGTTGGTCCACAGCCGCAGCGTCAGGCGCTCGCGCTGCATCGGGATGGTGACGAAGTGCCGCAGCCTCAGGTCGGGCACGGCGGGGTGGTAATGCCGCAGGCCGATGACGACCGAGGGCAGGATGGCCACCAGAGCGCCGATCCACACCAGCCGGTTGCGCAGGAGCGGCGGGAGCAGCGCGGCGGGCGTCTCGTCGCTTACCATCTCGATGGGCAGCCACATCAGCGGGTAGACGAGCCGCTCGTGCTCGATCCACCGGCGATGCACGAGGATCATCAGGCCGATGCTGGCCGCGAACAGGGCGGCGGCGAAGGCGCCCCACATCCCCAGCGGCAGAAGCCAGGGCCTGACGGGCACCGCGAAGCCGGCACGGGTGGCCTCGTAGAACTCGCGGGCCGCCGTCTCATCCCGCACGTGGAGCCATTCGACCGCCTGCTCCCCCAGCAGCTCCTGCCAGTGATTCTCCGGCGTGGCGTAGTAGCTCGCGCCGGTCATGATGGGCAGGAGCTGGCCGACGAGCCCCCAGGTGACCACCGATGAGGCCAGCAGCGCGGCGACGAAGACCACCAGCAGCTCGGAGCGGCGCAGGGCGAGCCTCCCCCCGAGGAGCTTGAGCAGGGGGTTGACGACCGCGACCAGCAGGAAGAAGACGGCGATGATGCCGAAGGGCAGGGAGGTGTTGGCGGGCCGGGTGCCGCGGATGACCAGGTTCGCCCACGGGAAGGTGAAGCCCACGATAGCGGCGACGAGCAGGCTGAGCAGGACCGCGCGCGGCGTCACGCGGCCGTGGTCGGGCGCCGCCTGTCCCGCCACGCCTTCCGTCGCCATCGCGTTGCCCTTTCGTCACCCGCCGTTGCAGCGCGCCGGGTCCTCGCCTAGTCGATCATGATCGCCGGGCCGGGCCAGACGAAGTGGAGCAGCAGCCAGATCGTGAAGATCACGTTCATGCCCAGGATCAGCCCCAGAGCCGCGGGCCTGAGGCGCCGGAAGCCGGGGAAGCCGAACAGGCGCACCACCGTGACCTTCGCCAGCCAGCCGATGAAGATCGACAGCCAGTAGCGCTCGATGGGCCAGCCGATCCAGGTGACGAAGCCCAGCGGGTGCAGCGGCCACCACACGAAGCGCCGGCGCAGCACGAAGAGCGCCCACGTGGTGGCCGCGCCCAGGCCCAGCGCGAACCAGTCGGTCGGCTCCATCGCCCAGGGCTGTTCGATCAGGCGCGCGATGCCCCGCGCTGCATTGAGCCCCGCTCGGCTGGGCCAGTCGGCGAGCTTCGGAGTCCCCCAGTGGTAGATGACCCAGGGCACGGTGATGTGGCAGGCGATGATCGCAAGCGCGATCGCGGCCATTGCCAGCAGCATCACGTGCAGCCTGTGCAGCCCCGCGTGCGAGCCAAGCCGGTAGCCCTGCGCCACCGCGGCCATGTTCTGCGTGGCCGTCGAGCGGATCTGGCACCAGCTCGTCATGGTCATCAGCGTCAGGTTCAGCGGGCCGATCCGCTCCGTGCCGAAGAGCCTGAACAGCGCCTCATTGAAGCCAGCAGTATATCCGCCGAAGGGTGCGCTGTAGATGAAGATGCCGGCCTCGCAGACCACCCGGGCGACGACCATGCCGGCGAGCGGGAAGAAGACCCACTGGGCCACGGCCCAGACGGTGTCCATCCCGAAGTAGCCGCACCACCATACGACGAAGAGCAGAGCCCCGACGAAGCCGAAGGCCGCCAGGCGGTAGGGCTCGTCCGCGTCGCCGGCGTCGGGCGCGGTCTGCAGCGTCCCGGTGGCCACGGCAGCCGCCCGGCGGAGGTGGTGCCGAGCCGAGTAGAGCAGCGCGCCGGCGAGCAGCAGGTAGCCGCCGATGGTCTGGAGCTGGAAGAACTGGTGGTGGGCGGTGGTGACCCCGAAGGCGATGCGGACGAACTGCTGCATGCGCCGCAGGAGAAAGAAGAACCACAGCGAGAAGCTCACTTCCGCCGCCAGCAGATACGCGATCCCGACCATGTCCATGCGCACGAAGAGCAGGATGCCGTTGAAGGCCGCCCATGGCCCGGCGAAGCGCGTCCGCAGGCGCTGGTCGAGATCCAGAAAGGGAAGGGCCGGCCAATAGCCGTGCAGGCCCTGGAGCGTGTAGTGCAGGCATGGCAGCGCGAAGGCCAGCCAGGTCAGAGGGCTGCGCAGGACGCGAGAGAGCGCGGTGGGCTCGGCCGCGACCGCCTCGATCGGGACCTCCACCAGCGGGTAGAGGAGCTTCTCCTCCTGCTCCCAGCGGTGGGCGATCACCGCCGCGAAGCACAGGACCATCCAGTAGACGGCCAGGAGAAACGGCGTCCAGACGAGCAGAGGCGTGACCCATGCGCGCCAGGGCATCGACCGCCCCGGCGGCAGGCCCTCATGCGCCCACCGTGCGACCGGCCCGGCGGGGTCGGTGTCCGGCACCAGCAGCGGGTTGAGGTCATCGAGGTACAGCTCCGGCGGGGCGATGTCGGGTGTGGCGTAGTAGACGACGCCAATCATCTTGAGGTAGAAATGCTGGGCGTACTCCTGGCCCGCGATGGCGCCGACGATCAGCAGCAGGAGGAAGACCAGCAGCAGTTCGGGGGAGCTCAGCGGCCGGATACGCAGCCACCGGATGCCTCGCAGCGCGGCGTTGCCCGCCACCAGCGCCAGCAGCAGCGCGACGGCACCCCGCGGCAGATAGCCGGTGCCGATTATCTCGTAGCGCAGGAGGACCGAGAAGCAGCCGGCCACCGTGAAGCCGACCACCAGGACGAGGGCGATGCAGATCGCCCGGCGTGTGATGCCACCGGGGGCGGGGCGAGCCTCCGGCGTCTCGGCAGCCTGCGGCTGAGAGGTCAGCGCGTCTACGGCTCTCAGTCCTTCCGGTGCGTCGCGTTGGTGCCGCGAAGGGCAGTATCCACCATCGCAGGCGCGCACGCCTCCCCGCGGCAATCGGGTCTGCCGATGCCTGCGTCAGGTGGGGTGCAGATCGTTCGCGCCCGGCTGCGGTGTACCTGCGCCTCAGACACGCACCATCGCCTCGGGCTCGTTGTCGCGCAGGACGCGCAGCGTGTTCCCGCCGATGATCTTGCGGATGTCCTCGTCCGAGTAGCCGCGCGTCACGAGGCCGACGGTGAACACCGGCCAGTTCGTCCACGCGAGGCTGCCGAAGCGGTGCTCGTCGGAGGGCGGTGAGGCGTACTCCTCCTTCCACGCGCCCCACCACTGCGAGCTCCAGCGCGCGCCCGGGAAGCCACTAACGTCATCGGGCCACGGCGGCACGTAGGACACGTCCGTCCCGATCGCCACGTGGTCGGGGCCGACGAGCTGCACGGCGTGGTCGATGTGATCGAGCAGCGCGTTCAGGTCGCCGCTGAGGCCAAGGAAGCCGGGGATGAGACAGATCCCGAGCGTGCCGCCGGTCTGCGCGATGGCCTCGATCGCCTCGTCGTACTTCATGCGCGGGTGGTCGTTGAGCGCCCGGCAGCCCGAGTGGCTGGCCATCATCGGGCGCTGCGACAGCCGTGCCGCGTCGAGCGTCGTCTGTGGCCCCGAGTGCGCGGTGTCCACCACGATGCCGACCTCGTTGAGCCGCGCGATCAGGTCGCGGCCGAAGACGCTGACGCCGCCGTCGGTGTCCTCCATGCAGCCCGAGCCGACGGGGTTGCGCCGGTTGTAGGTCAGGTGCATGAGGCGAACGCCCAGGTCGTGCCAGGTGTGCAGCCAGCCCAGCTCCTCGTCAGGATCGTGCATCGCCCACGGGCACGGCGGGCCGTTGACGCTGAGGAAGACGCAGGTGCGCTCCTCGTCGTGCGCCCGCCGGGCGTGATCGGCCCAGCCGCCGATGAACATGTGGCTCTCAAATGTCTGGCAGACGCCATGGAAGACGGACATGCGCTTGATGTCCAGCTCGCGGGTCTTGCCCTCGGCGGCGGTCTGCACGGTGCAGTCGAGGCCGGATGCCTTGAGCGCCGTGAGGAACTCCCGCGCGCCGTCCTCGTCGAACATCGGCGCCCGCGAGCGCAGGTTGATGGTGCGGTAGTGGTAGTCCTTGGCCCCGACGTGGCCGCCGTGCAGCTCCTGCATCTGCGCGATGAGCGCGTCGGTCCAGACGTTGGGCAGGAAGCCGAACTGGTCGCAGACCACGGACTCGCGGTGCAGCCTCAGCCCGTGCTCGAGCTGTGCATCGGTGGGCTGGAGCACGTCCAGCGCGCGTTTGCGGGCGGTCTGAATGACCTCGTTGTTGGCGATGGCCTCGTCGAAGTCGAAGGTGTCGGTCGGCACGGTCGGTACGCCTCCTTGATTGCGGGTCGAGCGTGTTGGTGCGCGAACGGCAAACTGCCGGGCGAGCAAGGAAGCTCGCCCCTCCTCAAAGGCATCAGCCATCACGGCTACTCCAATGTCGCCGGCAGCTCTCCCTCGAAGCCGTGGCTGTAGCCGCTCAGGTCGCCGTCGAGATGCAGCAGGGCCCGGGTATGCTCGTCGGGATCGAAGCGCACGCCTCTGGCGGGCGGCTCGAAGTTCGCGGAGTAGCGCTGGGCGTCCGACAGCCGCAGCTCATCGACGGCCGCGGCCAGGTTGTACATGGTGAAGCTTACGGGCTCGAAGGCCGGCACATTGTCCTTCCAGGCATAGTTGTAGTGCTGCCCCTGCCGCCCGTTGACATAGAGCTTGGCGATAAGCACGTTCTCCTGCGGGCGCGTGTTGTAGCCGGGGTCGCGGGCGGGGATGCCGTCCACCGGCCCCCAGACCCACGCGACGTGCACCCACTCGCCGCGGCTGAAGACCGTGCGCCGGTAGATGCGCATCGAGTGTTGGATGTCGGGGGCCTGGGCCATGAAGTAGCCGTAGAGGCAGTGCGAGAGGTAGAAGTCCAGCTTGGCGTCACGCTGGCGCTCGGTCATGTTGTAGGACAGCCGCCAGTTCTCGCCATCCTCGACGACCATCTGCAGCAGCGTCTTCGGCTTGAGCGGCAGGTCTACGGTGCTCCAGTCGGGCTTGAACCAGAACTCGATGGTGCCCTCGCTCATCGGCAGGAACTGCCGGCCGTCGCCGGACGGGTGCGGCCGGCCGCCCTCGATGGTGATCCTGCCGCCCTCGGGGATGTAGAGCGCGCGGTCGCCCACCTCGCCACTGACGCCCGGCACGAAGCCCGATTCGGCCGGCGGCTCCGCGAGCTGGATCGGCTCCTCCGGCGACCACGGGATCGCCGGCTCGAAGTAGCTCGCCGGGTCCTCCACGGCGAAGAAGGGCGGGATGTTGCGCACCCGCACGAGCTGGTTGTCCACCGGCTCGAAGGCCCAGAGGCCGGGTGCGTCCTCCGGCAGCTCTACCAGGCCGTGGTGCGGCTGGACGCCCGGCCAGGCCTTGCCGTCGGGGGCGTAGAGAAGGGCCGAGCCCTCAAAGATGATACGCGGCGACTGCGCGTCCTCGGGGATGCGGAAGAAGTAGCGCACGTTCGGCGCCTGCGGCGGCGCGGGACGCCAGTAATCGGGTGCGTGGATGACCACCGGGACTCGCGCGTCGGCCACGACCATCTGCTGGCCGAAGGTATCGGCGACGATCTCGTAGTCACCCGCAGGAGCGTCGGCGGGCACCTCGATGCTTTGCGCCTCGTAGGTCTCCTGCTTGGTCCACGGCAGCCCTTCGTGCCCGGCCGGGTCGGCGCCGGCCGGCACGATCTTGAAGCCCTCCGGCGTCTGCACATCGAAGGCCAGCGCCTGCCCCTCGGGCTTGCGGAAGACGAAGCCCGACCGGTTGCCGAAGTCCTCGAGGCCCGCCCAGGATGCGACCGGCTCGCGATCCGCGCCGGTCTCCACCAGCACCCGCTGGGCGTGGGCGACGCCCTCGAGCAGGAAGGTCATCTTCTCCGCACTGTCGGCCCCGAACATCCTCTCGGTCTCCGGGTCGTAGCCGCTCGCGGCCTGGCGGACGGCGATGGCCAGGCCCTGGGCGTAGCGCGCGTCGCCGGTCTCGTCGTAGAGGAACGCCCCGGTGATGCCCAGCGGGTTGGTATACGTCAGAGGCCAGTTGCCGAGGTACTTCTGCCACAGCCAGCGCGAGAGGAGCGTGGTGGATTCGTGATAGCGTGGTGATCCGAGGACCTCCCAGGCCTCCATGAGCGCCCGAATGTCCACCTGGGTCTTGTAGGTGGTGGAGTACGGCTGGTCGAAGTTGCTCCGATCCTGGGTGAAGCCCAGTGGCGCGTCCGGGTCGTAGATGGCGTCGAAGGTGGCCTCAGCCATGGCGCGCAGCTCCGGGTCCCAGGTGAAGGCGTAGCCGCCGACCAGCATGCGCATAAGCACGAGCTGGCGGGCGTTGCGGTTGGCCTGCGCGGGTGTCCAGTAGCGCTTGATGCCCTCGTTGTACTCGCGGATGTAGTCGGCCGCGCGGCGGTAGCCGGTGAGGTAGTAGTACCAGGCGTAGTTGTTCATCGTGGTCGAGCTGGAGATATGCGGCTGAGTGGCGCTCTCCCAGTAAAAGGGGAGCTGGCCCTTGCGCACCCCGCCAATGGGCAGGTCGGAGCCGCTGTCGGACATGAAGAGCCCGGCGATCTTCTTCGGCCCGTCCCAGTGGGCGGACTTGCCGTCGAAGTCCGTGCGGATCGAGTCGCTGACGAAGCGCCGAATGTCCCGGTGGCCTGAGCGCGCGTACATCAGCCAGAGGTCGGGGCGGAGCGTGTAGGTGATACCCGAGTAACGCTTCTGATGGACGTACTTGCCGCGGTAGCCCAGGTGCGGGCCGGCGTAGTAATCCACGAAGCCGTAGTCGCCCCAGGTGGCAATCCGCTCATGCCACTGGTCGATGGCGGTGGAGATGGCGGTCTCGATAACCGGGAAGCGTTCGGGGTCGCGCGCGTGTACCAGCTTCATTGCGCCGGTCGCGCAGATCCACGCCGGATCGGCCAGTGCGAGCACCGGCCGCGAGTGCAGGCGCGATCGGCGCGCGCTCTCGGCCGCCGGATCGTCGGCGGGCTCGAGCGGCAACAGCAGCAGATCATGCGTCTTCGCCCAGCCGACGGCGTTCGAGGTGTTGGCGGCCATCTTCGCGAGGACCTGGTCGGGCGGGAGCTTGTGGGCAGCGGGGATGACGGCGTCGTACCAGGTCAGCAGGTCCCACTTCTCGGCGAGCGTCTCCGGGCGGAAGTCCAGCTCCTCGCCCGCGCGGCCCGAGAACAGGTGCATGACCAGCCGGTGGGCGCTCAGCTCGAACTCCTTTGGGTGCTGCAGCGCCGCCTCGCGGCAGGAGATGCCCATTCCGCCCGCCGCGCCGGCCACCGCCGCCCAGTCGCCGCACTCCTCGCCCTCGGCCAGCACCGTCTCCTGGCCTGCGGCGGCCACGCTTGCCACCTGGAAGTGGTTCTCGCCGTGCGCGAAGAAGTAGTGGCTGTCCTGAAGCATGTAGGCCGTGGCGCCGCCGGTCAGGGGCGCGGCGGTCGCCTGCCGCCACTGCTCGCGCGAGGTGC
>JALGUJ010000097.1 GCA_029820945.1 Candidatus Zipacnadia bacterium
CAGCCGCATGCAGGGCGACCGCGTCGGTATCGTCGCCTTCGCCGGCGACGCGTTCCTCTACTGCCCCCTCACCATCGACTACGGCGCGGCGCAGATGTTTACTGAGGCGCTCGACACGCACGTTGTCGGCGATCCCGGCACGGCACTGGGTGACGCCATCCGCGTCGCGCTGGCAGGCTTCAAGGCCGCGGAACACAAGTACCGCCACCTCGTCATACTCACTGACGGGGAGGACCACCAGGGCGGCGCAGTCGAGGCGGCCCAAGAGGCGGCGAAGCAGGGCGTCACCATCCACGTCATCGGCGTGGGCGGGGCCGAGGGCGAGCCGATCCCGGAGCTGGACGCGGAGGGGCACGTGACCGGCCACAAGCGCGGCCCGCAGGGCGACATCGTCCTCAGCCAGCTCGATGAGCAGACGCTGCAGGCCGTCGCGGAGGCCGGTGGAGGCGTCTACATCTCCACCTCCGACGGTGGCATTCCCGTCGAGCGCATCTACAGCGAGCTGCAGCGCCAGGAGGGGCGCATTGTCGGCACCTACCAGTTCACCGAGCACCGAGAGCGCTACCAGATCCCGCTTGGGCTGGCGATCGTGCTCATCGCGCTGCACGCGCTGCTCGGCGACATGAGGAGCGAGCGAGAGTGAGGCCACGCTGGACGTTTGCCGTCATCCTGGTCGCGCCCGCGCTGCTGGGCTTTACCTGGCCCGGCACCGTCGAGTGGCTCTGCACCCGGGGCGTGAAGCAGTACCGAGCGCGGCAGTATCAGGAGGCGGGGGAGAGCTTCTCCCGCGCGCTCCAGCATAGCCCGGAGAATGCCACTCTTCAGTACAATCGTGGCACGGCCCTGTACCACCAGCAGCGCTTCGAGGAGGCGGAGGAGGCCCTCTCGGCGGCGGCCGGCGCCGCCGGCGAGGAGCTCAGCCAGGATGCCCACTACAATCTCGGCAACGCGCGCTTCGCCGCCGGCGACCTCGAGGGCGCCATCGAGGCTTACAAGCAGGCCCTGCGCCTGGATCCGTCCGACGGCGAGGCCAAATGGAACCTCGAGCTGGCCCAACAGCGGCTCGACGAGCAGCAACAGCAACAGCAACAGGACCAACAGCAAGAGGAGCAGAAGAAGGACGAGGAGTCGGAGCAAGAGCAGCAGGAGCAAGAGGAACGCGAAGAGGAATCGCAGCAGCAGGACCAGGGCGAGGAGCAGCAGCCAGACGAGGACCAGGGCGATCAGCAGCAGGCTGAGGAGGCGGAGCAGGACCAGGCAGAGCCGGAGCAGCAGGATCACGCGCAGCCGCAGCCGGCTGAGGAGGGCGAGCTGACGGAGGAGCAGGCGCGCAGGCTCCTCAGGGCCCTGGCCTCGGAGGACGCGGAGATGCAGCGCATCATCCGGCGGACCCCGCGCCGCCGCGAGCCGCAGGAGGGGGAGAAGGACTGGTGACGAGGCGCCTGCTGCTGGGGATGGCGCTTGCTGCGCTGTCGGCGTCGCCGGCGGTGGCGCAGGTGGACGTGCACGCGTCGCTGAGCCGAACCAGCGCTCAGGTGGGGGAGACCGTCGAGCTGACCATCGCGGCCAGCGGCACGCTCACCGGCCTGCAGCGGCCGGAGCCGCCCGCCGTCGATCACCTGGAGGTCGTCTCCTCATCCTCGCAGCAGACCGTGCAGATGATCAACGGACAGTTCCACGCCACGACCACCTGGGTCTTCGGCCTGCGCGCGACGCGGGAGGGAACCTACACCATCCCGCCCATCGACGTCCATGTAGATGGGCAGACGCTCTCGACGCAACCGCTCACGCTCACCGTCTCCGGCGGTGGCGCCCCGGCCGGGACGGCCCCGGCGCCGCAGCCCGCGCAACCTCAGCCGGACGAACGGACGCCTGGCGAGGAGCAGGAGGCGCCGCCCGAGGACGTCTTCGTCACGACCGAGGTCGATGACCGCAACCCCTGGGTCGGACAACAGGTGACGCTCACGTTGCGCTTCTACCGGTCGCACCGGGTGGGCCTGCTGGGCAATGCCGAGTACACGCCGCCGGCCACCGAGGGCCTGGTCGCCGAGCCCCTCCCGGACGGCCCCCAGCGCACCGAGGTCCTGGCGGACACCGCCTTTGAGGTCATCGAGAAGAGGACCGCGCTCGTCGCCCCCACGCCCGGCCGCTACACCATCGGCCCGGCCACCATCACATTCCGCCGCAGTTACATTATGGGGGAGGAGACCATCGAGACCGAGCCCATCGCCCTGCAGGTGCGGGCTCTCCCCACCGATGGACGGCCGCAGGGCTTCTGCGGGGTGGTCGGCTCGCTGCGCGCGCAGATGACGGCGCCGCCGGGGGAGCTGCATGTCGGGGAGGCCACGACGCTGCGGCTGACCGTCACCGGCAGCGGCAATCTGCGGCAGCTCGAGGCGCCCGAGGTTACGGTTGAGGGCGACGCCCGCGTCTACCACAGCGGCGAGCAGCGCGAGATCGCTCCGCAACCCGTAGACGGCGGCTACGCCCTCGGCGGCACCGTGACCTTCGACTACCTGCTCATGCCCCGCGAGGCCGGCACCCTGACCGTCAAGCCCGTGGCGCTGCACTTCTTCGACCCGAGAACGGAGAGCTACGACGCCGTGGAGACGGCTGCGCTGACGCTCACCGTGCTGCCCGGGCCCAACGGCGAGACGTCGGTCGAGTCCGAAGGGCAGGAGTTGCGCTACATCCACGAGGACGGGCCGGGGCTGCGGCGGCGCTCACCGGTGACATCTGAGGCCTGGTTCTGGGTGGTGCAGTGCATCCCGCTGCTGGCGCTCGGCCGGGCGCTGCGGCAGCGGACGGAGGTGCTGCGCCGCGCTCGCGACCCGCGGTACCGCCGGTCCATCGAGGCCGCGCCCGTGGCGCGCAGGGCCCTGCGCCGGCTGGCGGCGACCGCCTCGCCCCGTACGGTCTACGAGCGCGCGGACGCGATCCTCAGCGAGTACGTGGCCGCGAAGACCGGAGCCGCGGCCGCCAGTCTCTCGCCCCAGCAGGCGCGCGACCTGCTGCTGCAGGCGGGAGTGGGTGCTGAGTTGGCCGACGAGGTGGGGCAGACGCTCGCGCGGCTGCGGGCGGGCGTCTACGCTCCCGGCGCGGCGCAGGCGCCGGTCGCCGCCGAGGCGCGTGAGCGGCTCGGTGACCTCGTCGCGCGGCTCGAGGCGGCGCTGCGATGAGACCGGTGCGCGTGCAGATGACCGTGGCTCTACTGTGCGTCGCGCTCGCATGGCCGCTCGTGGCCGCAAGCGGCGACGGAAGCGATCCCCTCGCGGAGGCGAATGCGCTCTACAGGGCCGGCGAGTTCGCGCGTGCCGCCGAGGAGTACCGCGCCCGGCTCGCGGCAGGCGACGACGGGCCCCGAACCCACTACAACCTCGCGAACGCGCTCTACCGCTCGGACCGGCTCGGGGAGGCGGTCGCGCACTACCTGGCGGCCGCGACCATGACGCCGAGGGACGCCGACGTCCGCGCGAACCTCTCGCGGGCGCTATCCGAGCGCCCGGCGGGGCCGCCACCTCCGTCGGCGTCATGGCTCCACGCCGCCGGCGCCGCGGTCATCGGGCACTTCACGCTGTCGGAGTTCGCGGGCGTGGCCGCCCTCCTTTACTGGATCGCGATGGCCGCGCTCCTCGCGCTCCTGCTCGAGCGCGGCCGGCCCCGGCGCATGCGCCAGGTCGCTATCGTCTGCGGCGCGCTGGCGCTGGCGGCGAGTGCCTTCGGCTTCGCCCGCTGGTGGTCGTATCACCATGTCACGCGCGCCGTGGTCGCGGTCGAGTCGGCCCAGGTGCGCACGGGGCCGGGCGAGAGCTTCGAGGTCACGCAGACGGTCAGCGAGGGGGAGATCGTCCGGGTACTCGCCCGCGATGGCGGCTGGACCAGGGCGGTGGTTGAGGGCGGGGCCCGTGGCTGGCTGCCCTCCGATGCGCTTGTCACGGTCGCGTACGGGGGTGGAAGGCACGAGGAAGCGTCCGGCGACGGATAGGGCGGAGCGAGGACGTTGGCCCGCGACGGGGAAGCGGACATGGACCGGGCATCGACGCGCCACAGCCTGAGGCCCTATGCCTACGTGCTGGGCGGCGTGATGCTCGGTGGGCTCTCGCCCGTGTTCACCAAGCTGCTCCTCTGGCAGGACATCGGCGGCCCCACGATCGTCGCCGGCCGCTACCTCCTGACCGTCCTGCTGCTCCTGCCCTTCGGACTGCCCCACCGGCGCGCGCGCGATGCCCCGCCGCCGGACCGGCGGGCCTGGGTCACGCTGTTCCTCGTCGGGGCCTTCGGTTCGGGCCTCGGCGCCCTCCTGTTCACCGCGGCCGTTGACCTCGCCTCGGCCGGCGTCGTCAACGCCATCTCCAAGACCGCTCCCATCTTCGTCGCCCTCTTCTCCTACTTCACGCTGCGCGAGCGCGTGACCTATCTGCGCTTCCTCCTCGTCGCCGTGATGGTTGCCGCGGACGTGCTCATCGCGGCGGGCGAGCTGACCTTCAGCCGCGAGCTAATCTCCAGCCGGCTACTCGGCGACCTTCTGGCGCTTGGCGCGGGCATGACCCGGGCGGCCGCGGAGATACTGGGCAAGCGCGCACTGCGCCAGTTCACACCCTCTACGGTCGCTCTCTGGCGCTTCGGCGTAGGCCTGGTGGTGGCGGGCGCCGTCTCCCTGAGCACCGGCGGCTACGCCTCGCTGATCGAGATGAGCGCCCGAGGGTGGATCATCCTCGTCGCTCTCGCCGGCATCAGCACCGGCCTCTACATGGCGCTGTACTACCGCGGGCTGTCGGAGATCCCGGCCCACGTCGCGGTCAGCCTCAAGCTGCTGGGCGCCGTCGTGACCGTCGTCGTGTCGTGGTTCGTCCTCGGGGAGGCGCTGACGCCCTACCACATCGCGGGCATCGTCGTGCTGATCTCGGGCGCCTACCTGCTGGTCATGCGCACCACGGGGCCCGAGCCCGAGCGGCCTGAGCCCCGCCCGCCGGGGCGCCGGCCCTGGGCCCGCCTGCGTCCGCGGCTGGTCGGGCTGGTGATCCTGCTCGTGCTCGCCTCGGTCGGCGTGGTCTGGTACCTCTCCGTGCGCCACAGCGTGCAGCTCCTGCGCCAGCAGGTGGAGCTGACCGTGGGGGAGGTCGCCGCCATCCTGGTGGAGTTCGGCGGGCTGGAGGAGCGCCCGTCGTGGCAGAGCTACCGGCAGTACCTGCAGCGTGTCGTGGGACATCGCGTTGAGGGCGACCTCTACGCGCTGGAGGTGGTCTACGTCGCCGCGCTCGACCCGCGCGGGAACCTGGGGGCCTTCGCGGTGGCGCCCGACCTGCGCATCGTCTCCGATCAGGGCCGCGACTACCGGGTGCGCGATCGCGAGACGATGCGCCGGTTACTCGCCGAAATGGACGAGCGCCCCGGGCGTTACAGTATCATCACCGCCACCGCCAGGCTGGTGAGCGAGGGCAAGACCGTCGGCACGTTGAAGATGGGGTGCAGGCGCGAGATCGCGGAGGGGATGATCGGCGAGATCGTCGGCCGCAGCGCGGTGGCGGCGCTCGCCGTGCTGCTCCTGGCCGCGGCGGTCACGGCCCTGGCGGTAGGGGGGATGGTCGAGCCCGTGGAGCGGCTCGCGGCCGAGCTCTACTCGCGGGGCAGATCGGCCTCGGGCGGCGGGCCGGTGGATGTCGATGAGGTCGAGCAGATCCGCCGCGCGCTGGGGGTCGTCGGCCAGGCGGTTGGGCTGGAGCGACGGACCGTGGCGTCGCTGAGCGTGGGGCTGGCCGACAGGGCGGTGGCCGCGGGGACCGAGCTGGCGGCTCTGCCGGGCGACCGCACCTGGCTCGCGCTGTCCGCCCCGGCGCCGATGGACACCGGCGCGCTGGCGATCGCCGTCGAGGCCCTCGCTCGCGAGGCCGCGCGCCAGGACGGCTCATTCAGCCGCGTGGCCGCAAACGGCGCGGTGGCGCTGTGGGGGCGCGAGCGGGACGACGCACTGCGCGCCTCGCTCGCGGCGCTCGGCCTGCGGGAGGCGTTGGAGGGAGAGGCGCTTGGCGGGCCGCTGCTGATTGCCGTCGGCGCCCCCGACGACGCCGGCCGATGGCGGGCCGCGGCGGACTATGCCCTGAAACACTTGACCGCCCCAATGACAATCATCATGGGGCCGGCCGCGGCTGCGGACACGCTCGAGCACGTCCGGGGTGAGCCTATGGCCGGCCCCGGCGCCTTCGTCATCGTGCACGGGCTCGTGGAGCCGATGGACCTGTCTGACGTCGCGCGAGAGCCGGAGGACTAGAGGTCGCACAAGTTCGCGCGCCGGGCGGCTTGCGGCGGGTGCTGCTTCCGCTCGGCGCCAGGCGCGAAGGCCGGGATGCTCGTGGCACAGGAACATACTCAGGTGCGAATCAGATTGACGGCGTCTGCGCGGCTGGCGATGGCGCTGCTCGGGGCCGTGGTGCTGGCGGGAGCGGGCTGCCCGCCCCCCGCGGACGAGGAGATCCGCGTGACGGTCACGCGAGCGGGTGAGAGCGCTGCGGAGTTGACCAGGGAGGAGGTCGTGGCACTGGCGCGCCGCGAGGGCGAGTTCTGGTGGTACACCTCACTGCCCGAGGCGCAGGCGCGCCGGTACCTGACGGGCTTCAGCCAAGAGTTCCCATTCCTGACCACGCACCTGGTGCGCGGCAGCACCTTCGAGATCGTGCGGCGCATCGACCGCGAGCTGGCCCGGGGGCAGGTGCGCGTCGATGCCGTGCACGTGCTCGATCCCGGCGTCTTCGATGATCTGCGGCGCCGGGGCGAGCTCTACGCCTACGAGTCGCCGCACTCGCGGCACATCGCTCCGGGATATCTCGAGCCCGGGCAGTGGGCGGCCATGCGGGCGGTCGTCATCTGCATGGCCTATGACACCCGCAGGCTGTCGGCCGACCAGGTGCCGCGCACCTGGCCCGAGCTGTTGGAGACCACCTGGCGCGGCCGGATCGGCCTGAAGGATGCGCAGACCGGTGGCTCGGCCTACGCCCAGTACTATCAACTGCGCGAGGAGTACGGCGCCTCCTTCTGGCGGCGAATGGCCGCGCAGAGGCCGCACCTGTTTCGCTCCTCCTCCGACACGCTGCGCGCGCTGGTGTCGGGCGAGATCGACCTCGCTGGCGGCATCCTCGGCTACAGCGTCTACGGGGCGGTGCAGGAGGGGATGCCCGTGGCGGCGTTCTGGCCCGAGGACGGCCTGCCCATGACCATCGGGCCCGTTGCCATCCTCAGTCGTGCGCCGCACCCGCACGCGGCCATCCTGTTCGTGGACTACGCCCTCTCGCAGGCCGGCCAGCAGGCGATCGTTGACATCAGTGGCTGCTATTCGCTCCGCGATGACGTCGATCCGCCTCCCGACCGGCCCGCACTCTCAGCCCTGAAGGTCCTCGCGCCCGAGGGGTCGTGGGCGGAGTACCGCACGCGGCAGGACCGCCTCCAGTCGGAGTACAGCCGGCTCTTCCACCCTGAATCGGAGTAGCCGCGGGCGCGGAGAACGCCCAATAATCGCGCGGCGGGGAGGTGCCAGCGCGGCGGAGGAGGAATAGCGCTCCAGAAGTGTAAGCGCCACCGCGCATCAGCACCGGCTCAGGGAATAGCGTGGTGGCGGGGACCAACCACAGGAGGCGGCGCAATGAAGACGCTCGGATCGATCGTGATGCTGGTCGCACTACTGGGGCTGTTTGCGACCATGGCGTGCGCGGAGTTCCACGATGCCTCTGTCATCGGCAGGGGTCTGACGAGGATTGCCGTACCACGCGGGGCCTCGACCTACCTGGGCAACCCCGCCGGGCTGCCGAAGCTGGTCGGAGACGGGCTGCCCCTCTCACCGTGGATCAACCGGGCCTCGGCCAGTACCACGCTAGAGAGCGAGGTGGACCGCTATAGCGTCCACTACAGCGGGCGCACCCGCACCGGTACGTTCGGCTGCGGCGGCGGACTCTGGCACGCCGAGTTCGATCACTCGGACGCCGACTACTTCGGGCTGGGCGTTGGCGCCGACATCAGTCGCTGGCTCTGCCCCAACCTCTCCATTGGGCTCAACCTGGTCAACCAGTCCACTGATGAGGGCGACGAGATCAGCCCTGACCAGCTCGGTGACGACGACCAGACGATGTTCAACATCGGGCTCATGAAGCAGTTCGAGCTGCCCGCGAACACGTGCACCGTCGGCCTGCTCGCTCGTGACATTACCGACGAGTTTGACAACGGTGTGATGTTCGACGTCGGCGCCGCAGTTGAGATGCCCACCGGTCTGCTGGTCGCGGCGGACCTCAACGATGTCACCGACGAGGTGGACACGACCTTCAACATCGGCGCCGAGTGGCCGATCCCCATGACCGACTTCACCGTGCGTGCCGGCCTCGCCGACGGCGACCTCACCGTCGGCGCGGGCTACACCGTGCTGGGAAGCTGGGAGCTCAGCGCCGCCTGGGCGGACTACGATTGGGACGAGGAGACCGTCGTCAGCGTCACCGGCGTGTTCTGAGCGGCGCCTTCCGCGAAGGGAGTCGAAGAGGCCCCCAGGCACCTGCCCGGGGGCCTCTTCGCGTTGGCGGCGCAGCCTGGCGTGGTTATACGCATAACATACATTATGTAATCTACGCCCGCTGACCCTATCAGCGCCGAATTCGGTCTCAGATGCGCCCTTGCCTCACGCCGTGCACGCGCCGCCGCCCACGGGTCGGCAGACGCGAGCGTTACAGATAGCCGAGTGCCCGCAGCCGCTCCTCGACCTTCTCCTCCTCATCCTCCGTATATCCGCCCTCACGTCCCGTCTCCTCGGGGGTCGGCCACGGCTCACAGGTTCTGACCGGATGGCTCTCCAGGTGCGCGGGCGCGATCGCCTCGACGGCGACCGAGCCGTCCATGTCCTCGGGCACCGGCTCCCCGAGCAGGTACAGCAGCGTCGGCGTCACATCATACATCTCACGCGGCGGCAGCTCGACGCCGGCCTGCACGTTGGGCGCCGCGACCAGCAGCACGCCGGTCGTTGAGTGCACTCCCCACGGCGGCGAGAGCACCGCAACGGGCGTCGGCTGCACGTCCAGCAACGGCATCGCGCCCTTGCGCAGGCGCGCGCTCACCGCGAAGTAGCGCGGGTCACGCGGAATCGCGACGAGGTCGGCGCCATCGCCGGCGTGCGGGCCGCGGTAGATCTCGGCGCTCGGTAACACCTCGGCATATATCTGGGTACCGTCCTCCGGGTCACGCAGCGATAGTAACAGTTCCGTCACTTCTCGCCCTACGGCATTCATCTCCGACGGACGCACACTTCCCGCCGCCTCCCGCCCCTCGACGTTGAGCCGGATCTGCCCGTACGCGCCCCACGGCACCGCCCGCGTGCGCGACCAGTCCACAGCCATGTCTTTCTGGTAGCCCGCCACGCGCCCGCGCATGCGCCGTGCCAGCGGCGCGAGCATCCCGGCCAGCCACGGCGCTCGCTCCTTGATGCCCATCCACAGGTTCAGTGCCGAACGCGCCCGCGAGCGCCGGGCCTCCAGCCCGTCCGCCCCCCCCGACTCCTCCGATGCGGTGTAGGCCATCAGGCCGTGCTCGAGGAAGAGCATCTCCAGGTTCACGAGCCGGTCAACCGGCCGTGCCCCGTGGTCGGACGCCACCGCCACGATGGTCTGCTCGTCGGCGTAGTCCTCCACCAGCGCGCCGACGTGCGCGTCCACGTTGCGGTAGGTCCTCACCACGCGGCCCTCGGCGCACGGCATGCCGCCCTCCCCCGCGGCGGTATCCGGGCCCAGGGCCGAGTGCTGCGCCCAGTCCACCGCCTGGAACGAGACCATGTACACCTCACAGTCGAAGGCCTCCAGCAGCACCCGCGTGGCCCGCGCGGGCATCTCCGTGTGGAAGGCCAGCGCGTCTTCGGCTATCTCCGGCTGATGCAGGCGCGTCGGTGACAGGTCATACTCCCCCACCTCATCGACCACCACCGAGTACGCCCTCTCGGGTGTTGCGAGCTCGGGGCCGAATGACGGCGCGTCGAAGCCCGAGAACTGGAACGCGCTCAGCGGCGCCGGCGGGAAGGTCGTCGGCACATTGAACGTCCCGACCCGGTGGCCCGCAAGGCTCAGCGCCTCCCAGATCGTCAGCGCCGCCCGGCGCGCGGCCACCGGGCGGCTCGTACCCTCCGTGGACATCTCCAGGAAGTCGAAGATCCCGTGCTTGCCCGGGTTCTTGCCCGTCATGAGGCTGGACCACGCCGGGGGCGTCATCGGTGGCACTGTGGAGTTAAGTGCCGCGAACGCCCCGCGCTGCGCTATCGCGCGCAGGTTGGGCAGCATCCCTGCAGCCATGAGGTGTCGAGTGATAGCGTGGTCCGCCCCGTCAATGCCGATGACCAACAGCTTCAGTGCGCGCCGCGATGCCATTCCGATCTCGTCTCCTTTCCCCCGTGGCCTGGTTCGGTGCGGGGGGCACGGCTACCTTCCTCTCGCCCGTCCGTTCACTGACCGTGCTCACAAGCCTCCCGCGAAGAGGCCCCGGGGCCCCTGACCGGGAACTGAACGGCCGTCCGCCGCGCTATAGTCTCAGGGACGGGGACGGCCGCACTCGCGCGCCGGCTCCGCCCCGGAGGTGGTCATGTCAGGACGGTACACTGTTGTCATCCCGACCCTGAACCGGCGCGAGACCCTCCTGCGGGTCCTCCGGGCGGTGGCGGCCCAGGACGCCCCGGACCTGCTCGAGAGCGTCATCGTGGTCGATGACCACTCCACCGACGGCACCTTCGAGGCCGTCGGCGAGCTGGATCTCGGGGTGCCCCTGCAGGTGATGAAGAGCCGCAACCGCGGGCCTTCCTCGCGCAACACCGGCTTCCAGGCCGCGCGCGGCGAGTACATCCTTATGCTCGACGACGACTGCGAGCCCGCGCCGAACCTGCTGCGCGAGCATCACCGGCGGCGCCGTGGCGTGGACTTCCCCCACTGCGTGCGCGGGATGGTGACCTGGCCCCTTGATGTCCCGGAGACGCCCTTCATGCGCTTCATCGACCGCTACTACCAGTGCGGCATCGAGGACCTGGTGGGCAAGGACGAGGTCGGCTTCCGCGGATTCATGTCCGGCAACCTCTCCATCCACCGGGAGCTGCTCCTGGCGCACGGCGGCTTCGACACCGGCTTCGTCTACGGCTTCGCCGACACCGATCTCGGGCTCAGGTTGGCGCGCGGCGGCGTGCGGATCCTCTACGCACCCGACGCCGTCGCCTACCACCACCGCTCCCCCACTCTCGCGGGCTACTGCGATCGTCAGGAGCGGATGGCCAGGGGCGCGGTCATTTTCGCGCGCAAGCATCCCGAGCATCTCGACGTGGTCGGCCTCGACCGGCTGCCCGGCACGCGGAGCCTGCGCGGCATCGCCAAGGCCGTGCTGGTCAACAGGCTGACGAAGCCCGGGCTGGCCGCGATCGCGTCGGCCTTCGACCGGCTCGGCCTGACGAGGCTCTCCGCGGCGATCTACTTCCAGATCCTCGCCCACCACTACCACGCCGGCCTGCGCCGCGCGCTGGCGGATGGGGGCTGAGCCGCCATGGACGGGATCAGCGGAGAGGCGCGGCTCGTGGGCGGTCCGCAGCCACCCAGCGGGCCGCCCATCGTGGACCGCACGCGCGGCGACCGGCGCACCACCCTCGCGCGCTGGCGGCAGGTGGCCGAGCTGCTCGGCATCCTGACTGTGGCTCAGCTCAAAGCGCGCTACCGGCGCTCGTTCCTCGGCTTCCTCTGGTCCCTTATCATGCCGCTGGTACAGCTCGTGGTCATCGGCTTCGTCTTTCGCAGCCTGCTGCGGCACGAGATCCCCAACTACAGTCTCGTCTTCCTGACCGCCCTGGTGCCGTGGATCTACTTCAACGATGCGCTTCTGGCGTCGTGTCCGGTGTTCCTCAAGTTCCGGGACGTGGTCAAGAAGATCTACTTCCCGCGCTGGGCGCTGCCGCTGTCGGTGGTGGCCAGCTCGTTCGTGCACTTCTGCCTCTCGATGGTGATCATGTTCGCCATCTTCGCGGTCGTGCCGGTCCGCTTCACGCCCGCCTTCTGGCGCCTGGTGCCGCTGACGGCCATCCTGACCATGATGCTCGCGGGCACATCGCTGGCCTTCTCGGCGCTGCATACATACTACCAGGATGTCGAGTACGCCCTTACTGCCATGGTGCGTATGTTGTTCTTCCTGACCCCTGTGATGTACCCAACCGACCAGATACCCGAGCAGTATCGCTACTGGTTCCTCTTCAACCCGATGGCGACTATCTGCGAGGGCTTCCGCTCGGTCCTGCCCCACTACGAGCCTCCCGGCCCCACTCACCTGCTCGCAGCGGCCGCCTTCAGCGTGGTCTGTGTGCTGGTCGGCCTCCTCGCCTTCCGCCGCTTGGCCCCGCAGCTCCCGGAGGTGCTCTAACATGGCCGGGGAGGCCGCGGGCCCGCTCATCGACCTCGAGAACGTGTGGAAGCGCTATCGGCGCCACCACGACCGCCCCCCGCGCATCAAGGACGCGCTGCTGGCGCGGGTGATGGGCTACGTGCACGAGGTCGAGCAGAAGTGGGCGGTGCGCGACTTCACCATGCGCGTCGAGGCCGGCGAGATCGTCGGCCTCATCGGCCCCAACGGCTGCGGGAAGACGACCGTGCTCTCCATCATCGCCGGGGTTCTCGACCCCTCCCGCGGCCGCGCGCGCGTCCGTGGACGGGTCTGCCCCATGCTGCAGGCCGGTGCCGGCTTCCATCGCGAACTCACGGGCCTTGAGAACATCTTCCTCTCGGGCGCGATCCTGGGCATGGGCCGGCGGGAGATCCACCGCAAGCTCGACGACATCGTCGCCTGGGCCGAGGCCGAGGACTGGGTGGACACACCGGTGCGCACCTTCTCCTCGGGCATGCTCATGCGCCTGGGCTTCTCCGTCGCCGCGCACATGGTGCCCGACATCCTCGTCGTGGACGAGATACTCTCGACGGGCGACGAGCGCTTCAGGGCCAGAGTCCGGGCCAGGGTGCGCCGGGAGGTCGCGCGGGGCTGCATCGTCCTCTTCGTCTCGCACTACATGGAGGAGGTCCGCATGCTCTGCGACCGGGTCATCTGGATGGAGGACGGCAGGATCGTGCGCGAAGGCCCCACCGAGGAGCTCGTCGAAGACTACATCGCTGCGGGACGTTCAGAGGAGATAGCCGAGATGGGAGGGGCCTGATGAGCCGTGGCCTGATCCGAGGCTGCCTGGCGGTCGCCATGCTTGCCACCGGCCCCGGCCGTGGGTGGGGCGACGTGGACGACCTTGCGCCCTGCCCTCCCCCGCCCGGCGCCTCCGACGCCGAGGTGGTGTCCCACCTGCTGGCCCAGGACCTGGGGACCTGGCGCCGCGAGGCCTTCTCCACCGCCGATCACGGTGAGATCGCCTCGCTGACGCCCGCGGACAGTGATCTGCTGGCCCTCTACGGTGCCGAACACGCGTCCTCGGCCCGGTACCGCAATACCGATGGCCCCGGCACTGCAACCGCGCTGGCGGTCAGCTTTCCGGGCGCTCTCGAGGCCCTGGGCTTCCTGGCCGCCCACCGCACAGATCAGGCCCACCTCGTGCTTCTGAGGTCGGCCGCGTTCCGCGACGGTGGTGTGCTTCACTCCAGGGCCGGCCGTTACTACCTGCGCGTGCAGAGCTCGGAAACGCGAACACAGGCCCTGCCCGCCGACCAGTACCTCGCCGCGCGCATCGAGGTGCGTCTGCCGGACGACCTCGAGCGGCCCAGACTCCTGGCCCTGCTGCCGCCCAACTGGGACAGCCCGCTGGCGGTCTCCTATGGGCCGACGGACCTGCTGGGTGAAGGGCTCTCGCCGCTGGGTTTGATCGTGCACAGACAGGTCGGTGCCGCCCCCATCGCCGTGACCATACTCGAGCTGGAGGATCCCGCAGAGGCAGCGCGCTCGTACACCCTGATGCTCGAACGCGCCATGGGGGAGGCAACGGTGTACGCGATAGACCGCCTCGGTGAGGAGGCGTTTCGCTTCCGCACCGGCGGCGGTCATGTAGTCGGCATGCGCCAGGACGAGTACGTCGCGTACGTGGATGGCGCCGCTCGGCCCCAGGTGGCCGAGGGCGTCATGCGTCTGATCGGCAGCGCGATCCGCACCAGCCGTCCGCTCCCGGAATCCGAGCCGGTCGAATGAGCCCGATTTCACAGGTCCACTGAGCGCAACTACCACGCAGGCGTCCGCTCGCTGTCCGCGATGTCTTCGCCCGACTGCTCTCCTATTAGCTCTGCCAGGGCCCGTCGGGCCTCACGGGGCGCACCCCTGTCCCAGGGCGCCCCGGACCTGGCGCGGGAGTCAAGATAGCGAATCGTCTCCTCGGGGGTCCCCACAAGGCCGTTCGCCCACTCGCGGTGGTTGCGGAAGTGGAGGGCCACCCGGTTGGTATACGGTTCCCACAGCACGCGGAAACTCCGGAAGCTGTCATCCTGCACCGCGATGTGCTCGTAGATGATCCGATGAGCCACGGCCCACACCTCCCGTCATACGATCATCCTCCCCCGGGCTCCAACCTGACCCTCAATCAAGATATACCCGCAGCCGGGAGATCACTAACCAGGCCCGATCGCCTTGCAGGCCCCATCTGCAAAGCGGTGGAGGAATCGAGCCCGCGGGCGGCCAACCCACAACCCGGTGGCACGACTATCGGAGGGTGTGACAGATGCTCCAGATGAAAGACGATGGGCAGGGCCGCCGCACGGCTGAGGAGATCCGCGCCGAGGTGCTGAACCGCCACAACGCCGACCTGGTGGCAGGCTTCGGCGAAATCTCCGAGTGGGGGCGGGCCCACCGCGAGAGGCGTTGGGTCGCGTCCTTCACCGACGCCCGCAGCGCCTACTACGTGCATCAGGACGGGAGGTACCACCTGCAGGTGTGGACCGAGCCCATCCCGGAGGGAACCGGCGCCGAGTGGGTCATATTCGTGTTCTCGGTGGGAACCGGCATGGGCGCGATGCTGCCTCAACCGTCCGGGCGCTTCGATGTGAGCCTCAATGTGCCGCCCGGCGTCAAAACCGACCTGCTCTCGTTCAATGTGACGAAGGAAGACCGAGTATGGCAGAACGGCGATATCACGCTGGCCTACCACGTGAGGCGGCGCGAGTGGGCCCCGGGCTATGCGCCCATGAAGCTCGACGCCCATATCACCGAGGAGAGTGCCGCGACCTTCGGCATCATGGCACTGCGCGTGCCGAAGAGGCTGGTCGGCGAGGGCGGGCCCACGCGCATCGACGTGGTCCCCGCCAATCGCCAGCCCTCCGCCCGGTGGTTCAAGGTGGACGTGGATATGTTCGCCCGGCCGATCTTCAAGTGCGGCATTGACGAGGCCGTGGAGAACTGCATGGCCGGGCCGACACCGCCCAGAGCGGGCCGCTGGGACGTCTACTTCGGCGACTTGCACGCCCACACGGGCGAGGAGCATGGCTCGGGCAGGAGCTGCGGGACGGGCACGCTGGAGGAGAACTACGAGTACGGCCGCGACGTGGCCGGCCTGGACTTCATCGCCATCGCCGAGCACGACTGGCAGCTCCGCGACCAGGACGACTGGCGCGGGCGCATGGAGCAGATGGACGAGTGGACGGAGGACGGCCGTTACGTGGTTATTCCGGGCTACGAGTGGACCAGCGCCAAGTACGGCCACCGCAACGTCTACTACCGCGACACCGGGTGGCCATACTTCGACAACAATCCCGGCCCGGGCCACAACGCTATTGGCCCCGAGAGCCGCTCACCGGCCGACCTCTGGCAGTCTCTCCGTGACTGCGGCGCGCGCGCAATAACCATCCCCCATCACACAAGTGTCGGCTTCTTCCCGGTTGACTGGTCCTACAGGGACCCGGAGTTCGACCGGCTCGTGGAGATCTATTCCACCTGGGGCAACTCGGAGTACTACGGCGCGCCCTTCCCCGGACAGGCGGGCGACCGACTCGAGGGGCTGGGCGCGCTCGACGCCCTGAAGATGGGCCACAGGCTGGGGCTCATGGCCTCGAGCGACTGCCACGACGGCAATCCCGGCAACGCCAACTGGTCGAACCGTCAGCCGCACATTCACCACCGCCTGGGCAGCGGCTTCATCGCGGTACTGGCCGAGGAGCTGACACGGGGAGCCGTCTGGGACGCCATGTACGCCCGGCGCTGCTACGCCACGACCGGCACGCGCATCGTCCTGGACTTCCGCGTCAACGGCGCCATCATGGGCAGCGAGATCAGGGCTTCGAGTGGTGAGCAACGGGTGATTGAGGCCGAGGTCACCGGCACGGCGCCGCTTGACCGCCTCGAGCTGGTCCGCGACGGCGAGGTCATCGTGACCCAAGACTGCCGTGGCACGGCCGAGTCGCTGCGTGTCGAGGACGTCGAGCCCCACGGCTCGTGCTTCTACTACCTGCGGGTCTTCCAGACCGACGGCGAGATGGCGTGGTCGAGCCCGGTGTGGATCGACCCCGAGACGGCGTAGCTCCCGCGCCGATGTTCCACGCGAAACATTCGTTCGAGGGCACAGGTCTCCCCTACTCCTCCTGCGCCGCCCGCCATTCCGCCTCCATCTTGTCAAGGGTCGGGAAGTACCAGGTCGTGAACAGGTGGTCGCGGTCCTCGTTGTAGCCGGGGTAGCCCCAGCGCGCGCGCCCGTGGAGGTGGAACATCGCCCGGATGCGCTGGCGCTCCGTGGTCCCCGCCATCTTGTCGCCCTTGAGCGTCGCGATGGAGTTGCTGATATTGAACGTGCCGACGACGTAGCGCAGGTACGGGTCATCGACGCCCTGGATGGCCTGTCCCTCGCCGCGAAGCTGGAAGTCCGACCAGGTGTCGATGAACGGGCAGTAGATCGAAGGGGAGTTGACGGGCGGATTCAGCGTCGAGTGCGTGTAGATGCAGGCATCGCCGACCATGTCGCGCACGCGGCGGATGAAGTAGTAGCTCCACGGCCACTCGTTCTTGCGCCCCAGGCCGTCGAAGTAGAAGCCGTCGGTGCCGTAGCGCTCCCTGTGACCGCGCAGCAGCGCCAGTTGCTTGTCCACGTCCCCGACCGTGTAGGCGCCGGGGTTGAAGTATGGGCACACCTCCATCCCGGCGTCATGCGCGGTCGCGATCACCCGCAGATACTCCTCGTCGTCCTCGATGATGTACGGGCCGCTGCTCGACCCGCCCGCATAGATGCTCTGGTGCAGCACGAGGATGTTGCAGTATTCGGCCATCCACCGGATCGCCTCGTCCGTCGGGTAGCGGTTCGAGTGCGCGATGCGGTCCTCGAAGGACTGCTCCCACGGGAAGGGCCGCGGCGGGAAGACGCCCAGCGCCACGAGCTTGCGCCCCTCCGCAACGAGCCTCGCCGTCCAGCCCGGCTCGGAGACGTCCTCCGGCGTCTCGACGAAGACCGACGGCTCCAGCTCGTACTCCAGCCGCTGCTCGGGGTAGATGCAGAAGCCGCCCAGCTCGTCGATCGCCAGCAGGTTGTCGCTGACGAGGCGGTAATGCTCCGGCGCGATGGCCGACGTTGCGGCGACCTCGATGCGGCGATTGGTCCCAAGGGCGATGAGGCCGTCGGGGTTCACTGAGAGCGCGACCTCATCGCCGGTCAGCACGCACACGTCCTCGTCGCTGCGCGCGATGCTCAGCTCGCCCAGAGGCGGCTCGAAGTCGAAGCGCACCAGGTCGCGCTCCTCGGGAACGCGCTGTCGGACGGTAAGCCCGGCGCCGGCTATGTCGAATTGCATGCGCGCGCCGGTGGTGACAACGGTGAGCAGCTCATCCGCCTGCGCAACGTCCTCGACGCGCATTCCCATGGCGCTGGGGTGTCCGGGCCAGATCACGGCCTCGGGCAGCTCCAGGGGCGGAGCCTCGGGGCGCTCGACGCGCCGGATCTCGACGTCGTCCACGTACAAGGTATCCACGCCGTTCTTGATGATGATGCGCAAGGCCAGCGCGGCGGCGTCGGTGCGGGCGCTAATGAAGTCGCCCTCGTAGTCGTGCCAGTCGCCGCGGGCCTCGCCGGGCTGCAGGTTGATCGGATAGGTGTGCAGGCTCCAGCTCCCGCGCTTGAGGCCATTACCCTCGGCATCGACGTAACCGCCGCCCACGCGCAGGTGGCCGCCGCCCTTCTCGCGCTTGATCTTGAGCGAGATGCGATAGAGCGTGCGCGGCTCGATGGGCACGTCCGGGCCTGCGATGGCGAAGTAGTACTCCGGCTCCGCGCAGTCCATCATCAGCACATGGGTGCCGCTGGGTGCGTCTTCGACCTCGACGATGTTGCGGGTCTCGTTCGTCCGCCAGCCGCCCTCGCCCTCGAAGTCACCGTTGACGACGAGGTTCGGGCCGACGTCCTGGCCCCAGGCCGCTGCCACGGCCAGAACTGCGGGCAACACCAATGCCCTGCGCATCTCGCTCACTCCTCTGGATGGTGAACCGGCTTTCGGCGCGGCTCCGTATGAGACCTTCGGGGTGTGGGTGGCATCCGGCTGTGCCGCCTACTCCCCGACCTCTTCATCCGCGATGGGCGGTTCACGGAAGGCCTCGAGATCGCCCTGATCGAGCTCGTCTCGAGGCTCCGGGAGCTTGAGCCCGAAGAAGAGGGCCGCCAGTGCAAGCACCAGCGCGGCGGTGAAGACAGTGCGATAGCCCAGCGTGTCCGCCGCCCAGCCGAAGACCAGCGGCGCGAGCGCCAGCGGCAGCGTGAAGCCAGCGCCAAATCCCAGGTA
>JALGUJ010000098.1 GCA_029820945.1 Candidatus Zipacnadia bacterium
AATTCGGTCCCAAGGGTTGGGCTGCCCGCCCATTAAAGCGGTACGCGAGCTGGGTTCAGAACGTCGTGAGACAGTTCGGTCCCTATCTTCCGTGGGCGTTGGAGACTTGAGGGGTGCTATCCCTAGTACGAGAGGACCGGGATGGACAGACCTCTGGTGTACCAGTTGTCGCACCAGCGGCAGACGCTGGGTAGCTATGTCTGGTCCGGATAAGCGCTGAAAGCATCTAAGCGCGAAGCCGACCCCAAGACTAGGTCTCCTCGAGCTTCGAGCTGTAAGGCCCCTGGTAGACTACCAGGTCGATAGGCCGGAGGTGTACGCACAGCAATGTGTTCAGCCGACCGGTACTAATAGGCCGAGCGCTTGGCCGCGCAAACAGAATCCTCATGCACCGCCCATCACTATGCTCGGCCACCGACAGTCTTTCCCGGTGACAATAGCGGAGGGGCAACACCCGTTCCCATTCCGAACACGGCAGTTAAGCCCTCCAGCGCCATATGGTACTGCACGGGAGACCGTGTGGGAGAGTGGGTCGTCGCCGGGGTTTAGCCTTCCACATCCGCCTAACGACGCGAACGCGAGCCCGCCTCCCCCCGGCGGGCTCGCGCTCCGTACCGCACCACGGCTTCACCCCGCGGATAGCCCAAAGGTAAACTCAACACAGAAACCCTTCGCGGCTATTGACTCCGCCCCCCATCGAACCTATAATGCACAGGAAGTCGATCGCTAAGCACCGCATATGGGGTCGAATAGATGCGGCGTTACCTATGCGTACTGGTTACCGTGCTACTCGTCGCTCTCCTCGCGTCCGGTGCCTACGCCGACTTGATCACGATTGACGGCGACGACGCCGACTGGGCAGACCCGGACACCGCCGAACACGACCCGAACGAGGTCAACGACTCGGGGCGGCCGGACGGCTACGACATAAGTGACACGTACTACATCTGGGACTACGACGCGACGCGGTCGGCCTTCATGATGGAGACCTACGGCATCATGAGCCACGGCAGCGACTACGTGGGCGACCTCATCGAGTTCCTCATCAACGCGGACGACAACACGGCGACCGGCACCACCTACCATAGCGCGGCCGGTGCTGAGTACATGGTGCAGTGGACCCTCGACGGCACCGAGTACACCGCCTACGATCCCTCTATGGGTCTTGGCCCGACCTGGCAGCAGTGGAACGGGAGCGCCTGGGTTGCCGTGTCGGGCCTCGACGACAGCGACGTGCAGATAGCGTGGGGCAGCCAGGGTACAGACTTCACCATCGTCGAGTGCATCGTTGACCCGAGCCTCTTCGGCACTCCCGAGATGTTCACCTGGGGCGTCTACCTCGACAACGGCGGCGAGCCGGCGGACGACATCTGTCCCGGCAACA
The DNA here is from genome assembly GCA_029820945.1 of Candidatus Zipacnadia bacterium. GTDB lineage: Bacteria > Armatimonadota > Zipacnadia > Zipacnadales > UBA5352 > JALGUJ01. The sequence continues at coordinate 1,385 of JALGUJ010000098.1, forward strand.
TGCGCCAACGAGGGTACACCCCCGAGCCGAGCACGCTGGCACTGCTGCCACTGGGGCTCGCGGCGCTGGCGGCATGGCGTCGGCGCAGGACAGCCTGAACAGCAGACTGAGTACTGAGTTGACTGCAGAGCCCGCCTGGCGGCGGGCTCTCCTCATGTACCGGCCTCGTTGCCGCACCGCCCCACGTGGCCCCCGATGTGAACTCGACAGGGAATGCGCCGGCAAGCATCCAGATTCGTGTGGATGCGCGCACCGAGCGGCGACGTCCCGCGCCTGCGCGTCCCGCTCCTGGGCGGGAGGGACCGGGGACTGAGGCCTGCCCCCTCCTACGCAAACGGCCGGGCCAAACGGCACGCCAAACGACTCCCCCCTCCTCCCGCCCGCGGGCGCAGCGAGCCGGGGAGAGGGGGGGCCTCCCGCTCCTGGGCGGGAGGGACGGGGGTGAGGCCAACCCCGTTGCGGCGCGAACGCCTGCAGAGCAACGACCTGCGGACGGGGGCGTCCGTGTGTCATCCACAGGAATCTGGATGCTCTCGAAAGCGCCCAGAAGTATTGACTCCCGCGCGCCGCTTCGCGTATAATGACCGCAGTGAGATCTGCGAAGTCGTGGTTCGGCGGGCGGGAGTCGATATGATGACTGCCATGGGTCGTGTCGTGGTAGTGGGGGCAGTGCTGTGTCTGGTCGCGTTCGGCGCCTATGGCGACGTGATCACGATCGACGGCGACAGCTCGGACTGGTCGTCCCCCGACAGCACGAACGATGATGCCAACGAGGCCGGAACGACCGACGCGTGGGACATCGACGAGAACTGGTACGAGTGGGATCAGGCGAACGTGTACATGTGCTTCGCCTATATCACCTACGACGACATAAACACCACCCCTGGTGGTGACTACTCGTACATCCTGCTCGATGTGCCGCCCCTGGATGTGGCAGCAGGCACGCCCGTGACGGCCGGCCCCACCGACATCGACTACTACCTGAGCTGGCTCATGGACGGCGACAGCCCCAAGCTGTATGAGTGGACGGGCGCGGCATTCAGCGAGGTGACCGGTGCCGACGTCTCGATGGCGCTGGGAACCGGGAGCGACGCCAATTTCGTCGAGTGGCGCGTTGACGCGCGGCACGTAGGCCTGCCGGGCAAGTTCGAGTGGGGCGCCTACCTCGATGACGGTGGCGGCAGCGCCGATGACTACTGCCCCGACTCCTACGAGCAGGGCGGCCGCACCCCCGAGCCCACGACCATGCTCCTGCTCCCGATAGGCCTCGCGGCACTGGGCGTCTGGCGCCGCAGCAAGAGCGCCTAACGGCAAGCCGCCCAAGCAGACCGAGTCTAAAGCGCCCGCCGCGGTGGCGGGCGCTTTCGCGTGTACCACGAGTCGGACCATCCCCCTGTTACGGCGCGGCGAAGGCCCGGCTCAGTTGCAGCGTCCTCTCCCCCGGCCGCCACCAGCCCTCGGGCGCGAAGTCGGAGGTGTGCAGGTAGCAGCGGACGCGCACCTCGTCGCTGCCGTCCTCGAAGGTCAGCAGCCGAGTCAGCGGCGTCTTCCCCCCGTGGTGGCTGGTGATGGCGGCACAGTTGGCGAACCACACGTCCCACGTGCGCTCGATGTGGCTGCGCCCGCCGTAGGTGTCGCCGGGGTGTGCGTGCGTGTGCCCGCCCAACCACAGGTCGATAGCGCCGGGATGCTCCTCCAGGTAAGACTCGAAGGCCCGGGCGTGGGGCTCGTCGTCGAGGAAGTAGATGAATGAGGCGCCCTCCGGCGCGCCGTCCTCGAAGCGACCGTGGTAGCCGCCGGCGACGCCCTCGTTGAGGCCGCTCGCGACCGTCGTATCCTCGAGCATGTGATGGTGGCAACTGATGATGATGCGGTCGGGGTTGTCCTCGACCATGCTCCGCCACCAGTCGAAGGTCTCTGAGGTAACCCGGCCGGCGGGGTAGCCGCCGCGGCCAGCACGGCCGGCGGGCGGCCCGCCGTCGTTGCGGTCGCCCATCATCAGTACCAGGATGTTCCCGACCTCGAAGCTGTAGCGCTCCCAGGTGCCGGTGACCGGGTACGGCCGGTGCGAGTTGTCCACGCCCGAGACCTGCGTGTTCTCCCCAGTGGGGTCGATCCAGGTGCGGAACCACCACTGTGTGGGCTCGTCTGGTCCGCTGGCGTCGTGGTTGCCCGGCAGGTTGTAGAAGTGCTCCCGACCATGCTGCTCGGCGACGGAGATCTGGTCGAGGAAGAGCTCGCCATCGCGGTCGGTCGGCGGACCCTGGTCGCCCTTAAGGTCACCGAGGTGGAGCATGATGTCCCAGCGGAAGGGAGGCCCCCCCTCATCTCCCCCACGCTCAGAGTCGGTGATCGCGTCAGCCAGGCTCCTGCGACCGAAGCGGATGTCCGTGGAGAGGTGCGAGCATCCACCGACCCACAGTCGGAAGGTCCCATCGCTGCCCATGGCCGGTCACCTCCAGGCCCCACTTCACCGGGGCCGCCGGAGTCGCCTCCAGCATCTGCGGAGCCGCCGCGGCCGTGGCGGCCGCGGCGGCTCGAGGCGCATCAGAATGTGCGTCTCAGTCGGGTGGCGGCTCCGCACCCATCATGTCGCCGCCGGGCGGCGGCTCCGCGCCCATCATGTCTCCCGGCGGCGGCGACGGCGGGGCGCCGATTCCGGTGGCAGGCCCTCCCGGCGGCGTCGGAATGCCGGGCGCGGCCGCAGCGCCCTCAGCGGCCTCCGCGGCGCCGAGATCCAGTATCTCAGGCTCCTCCGGCGGCGGCGGCTCGAGGTTCAGCAGCAGCCAGGCCTCATCGGGCTTCCACTCCAGATACGGCCGCTTCCAGTTGACGCCGTATGGGGGCTGCGATGGGTAGTTGGCCTCCTCGTAGGGCCAGTAGGGAAGCGACTGAAGCTGGTAGACGCTGTTCGCCGCGATCAGCCCACGCACCCACGGGTGGCGCCAGAACTCGCCCGGCTGCATGATCACGAACTCCAGCGTGCGGATGCCGGAACGGATATGCAGGATGGTCGCCTCCGGTCCGGTCTCCAGCCGGGCTGTGCCGCCGGAGGCCTTCGCGGCCGCGCCAACCCACATCATCTCCACGCCGTCCACCGAGACGGTGTCGCCCTGCAGGCCCTCAGCCCACACGGCCGGCGCCAGCGTGTGGCCGCCCACGATCATCGCGGGCTTCGGCCCGGCTTCGGCGGGCGCCGTTCGAGGCTGCGCCCACGCCGACACTGCCACCAGACACGCCAGAAGCACGACGGTCAGAGTGCGCACGCTCATTGGGTCCCTCCTATTGCCACGGCCCGTCCTTCCGGACGTGCTCACTATACCACTATCTGATCCTCCGGGTCAAAGGGAGGCGCACAGATCACAATGGCGCGGAAGTGCCCATCTCCCGCGTGTTCGAGCCCCGCGGGGACGTAAACCGTCACTCCAGGAGCCAGCTCGAATCGCTCACGTCCGACCGACAGAGTCCCCTCGCCCTCAAGGATGTAGTAGATCTCCGTGGTTCGCACGTGGTAGTGACACTCGGCGGCGCGGATGTCCACGACGTGCAGACCCATCACCACACCGTCGTCGCGTGTCAGCAGGCGGGAGCTGGTGCCGCACAGCGAACGCGCGGGCTCGACCTCACCGAGCCGGCGGAAGATCGGCGGCCGGCACGGCCTCGGCAGCTCGTCGTGGACCGTGAACTCGTCGGCCGGATCGAAGGGCGGGAGGACGGCGATGGCGGCGGTGAACTCTCCCCGACCGCTATGCACGCAGCCGGGCGGGATGTAGGCCACCGAGCCTGGCGACAGCTCATGCGCCGATCCGGAGACGACCAGGCGCCCGCATCCCTCCAGGACGTAGTAGATCTCCGTCGTGCGCCGGTGGAAGTGCGGCTGGGCGTCTCTGATCCGGGTGACGTGAAAGCCGGCAACCACGTCGTCGTGGGAGGTGATGATGCGCCGGCTCTCGCCGCAGAGGCAGGAGACGGGCTCGACGTCCGAGAGGTGGCGGCAGATGGCATCCCTGCTCATGGCGGTCGCCGCACCGGCCTGCATGCCCCGTGTCTTCGCCGGCAGGGTAGCACATTCGCGGCCCCGGATCAACTCCGGCGTTAGTCGAAGGTCTGTGTCAGCTCGGAGGGCCGGAAGCGGCGGCCGCACCTCGGGCAGACGGGGTGCGGGGCGAGGAACTCGTGCCAGGGCGCATTGGCGCGGAAGGCCGCATGGCCGACGGTCACGCCGCATGCGGGACAGATCACTCGCCAGAGCAGGCGCTGGACGACCAGGACCGCGAAGACCACACCCAGTCCCGTAACGATGAGAGTGGCCTGGCGCGGAGTGTTGCCAAAGCCCAAGGCGATGATGTAGACGGCCCATAGGGTCATGCCCAGTAGCAGCGTCAGCAGGCCGTAGTGGATGATAAGGCCGAGGGTCCCCATGGGCCGGCCCTCGCGGCGCTGGGGCTGCTCGGTGGGGTCCGTGCCCGCGCGCCAGCGCCGTTCGCGCTCCATCACCTCGGCGCAGGTCACGCAAATGGTGTGGCCGTGGCTCTCCCCGCCCACGCACTCGCTGCAGATGGGCCGGCCGCAGTGCCAGCAGAAGGTGAGCGATGGACGCTTGGGGTGGTTGAAGCACTTCAGGACGCGTTCGCTGGTGACCGCCTCATCGGTTTCGGCCGAGCGGCTGCGGCCCAACCGCCGTGCCGCGTCGTACTCGGCGCGCCGCTCCGGGCTGCTGATCACGTCGTAGGCGATGTTGAGCTGCGTCATCTTCGCGTGCGCCCAGGACCGCCTCTCGGGCGGGTGCACGTCGGGGTGGTACCGGCGCACCAGCACGCGGTAGGCCTTGTCGATGACCTCCTGGATGGCACGCTCGTGGACCTGGAGCGTCTCGTAGTAGTCCACCTCACCATGCCGGAGGTCCATCATGACTCGCCGCCGTCCGCGCGGCGCGCGCCGGCGAGGACCAGCCGCTCGACGGCCTCGGCCACGCCGCCCTCCGCGCTGTCGGGGACGAAATCGGCCTGGGCGCGCAGCTTCTCATCGGCGGCGGCCATGAACACTCCGACCCCCGCCGCCTGCACCATCTCCAGGTCGTTGAGGCTGTCGCCCAGGGCCATCGTGCTCTTCATCGGCACGCCCAGGTGCCCGGCCAGCCAGCGCAGCGCACCCGCCTTCGTGGCCTCGGGATGCAGCAGCTCCACGTACTGCGGCAGCGAGACGGTGGCATAGACGCGCCCGCGGTACTCGCGCGCGAACAGCTCGTACCGCTCCAGGGTCTCCTCCGGGCTCCCCATGAGCAGGATCTTCGTGGGCTCGGCGCCTGCGAGCCTGCGCATGTCGCCGGTCACGACCGGCCTGTCTCCGGTGCGCTCGAGGTACTCCCAGGCCCAGTGGTCGAAGCGCTGGGCGTGGAGCACGTTGTCGTGGAAGTAGATGAAGTCGATCTGCTCCCGCACGAGCCGCTCGACGATCTCCGCCGCGAGGTCGGCGGGGAGTGGTACGTGCCTCATCGGCTCGAGCTCGCCGGGCCTGCGGATCATCGCACCGTTGTAGGAGATCACGGGGGCGTCGAGGCCCAACTCAAGCGCGAAGCGCTCCGCCGACTCGTGCGTGCGGCCGGTGGCGATGGTCACGGTCGCACCGCGCTCGGCAGCGGCGGCCAACGCCCTGCGGTTGCGCTCGGGCACCCGCAGGTCATGGTCCAGGAGGGTATGGTCGAGGTCCACGGCGATGAGCCGGATGTCCGGTGCCGGTTCGCTCATGATGACGGGACAGACGGTCCAACCTCACGCCGACGCGTCGTGGCGTGAGGCCGGCGGCGTCTGCTCACGCGGAATCAGCCGATGATCTTGAGGATCTCACGGATGTTCTCGAGGCAGACACGCGACGCGTACTCGCCACCCGCGCTGAAGGCGGCGCCGCCCGGGCGGTTCAGCAGGTCCTCGTCGAGCTGCGCGGCCGGCCGCCAGTGCGTCTCGAGCGAGCAGGCCCCCTCGTAGCCCAGCTCCTTGAGAGCGCGGAACTGGCCCTGGTAGTCGATGTAGCCGCCGATGCCCACGGGCACGCAGCGGGCGGCGTCCTCCGCACCGGGGGTGCGCACGGCATCCTTGATGTGCACGTGGATCAGGTTCGGCCACATCCGCTCGAAGGCGTCCGGGAAGGGCAGCTCCCCGTCCTCCGCGTAGACCTCATTGGCCGGGTCCCAGATAGCCCTGACGCGGTCGCTGCCCAGATCGGCGTAGAGCCGCTCGGCCTCGGCGGCCGTCGCTATGTGAGTGGAGGCCTCGTTCTCAATCCCCAGGTAGACGTCCTCCTGCTCGCAGATCTCGATCGGCTCGTCGAAGGCGTCCAGAATCTGCTGCCACACGGCCTCGGCCGGGCCGGTCTTCCAGAAGGTGAAACCCCGGATGATGTTGGTGCCGAGCTCGTGAGCGATCTCGGTGCAGCGGCGCAGGATGCCGATATGCTCGCGGTACTGCTCCTCGTCGCCGAGGTCGCACTTGAGGAAGGGCGAGGCGATGGCCGCTACCCCCATGCCCGCCTCGTCGAGCATGCGCTTCATGTCGCCGACCTGCTCGTCGGTCAGGTCCTGGGGAGCCGTGTCCCAGACCGAACGCGGCTCGACCATCGGCACGTCGAACTCCTGACAGACCTCAACCACCCGCTCGAAGTCCTGAGAGACCTCATCACTGATAACGCTGAGTTTGAACATCTCGCACACCTTTCCGCGTGTCCTCTCGTGTTGTGTGCCCACCCAATACTTCTACCCGCGGGGGCGACCCTCCTCCACGCCGCCCGGGGTCAGCGCCGGACCAGCCTGCACGCGCAGTCGCGCAGGATGGTGCCCGGCTCGAGCACCATCTCACCATCCTCCGCCGTCACCGTCTCAGTCCCGGTCTCGGCGCCGGTCATCGGATCGAGCCACCCGGCATCGTAGGCCCCGTCGGGCAGGCCGCTCACGGTGACGCGGACCTGCCGGGCGGGGACGTGCGCCACATGGCCCATGAGGTCTCATCGGTCCAGAAGTCGGCCATGTCCTCACACGGCCCGCCATTGTCGGCCGCGTAGACGTTGTAGCGGCGGCGCCAGCCCTCACGAGGGCTGTTGACGTTAGCGTTCGCGTTCATGATGCAGAGCATGACCTGCACGCCGTTGCGCTCACAGGCCTCGAAGATCCGGTCGATGTCCCAGCAGGCGCGCTGGTTGAACCGCCCGGCCCCCAGATAGCCGCTGGCCAGATCGACGGGGCCCTCGATGGCGAACCACCAGGCGTCCATGCGCAGGCGGATGAAGTTGCCGCCGTCAGCCGCCAGAGACTCGATGCTGGCGATCGCGCGGTCCGTTCGGTCCGCCGGCAGTGGCACGCCGAGGCTCGTGCGCTCGAAGACGTTGACGCCCAGCGGGTAGAACTGACCGCCCGCGCCCCACACCAGCGCAAGGGGCGCGTGCTCCGAGGCCCTGAGCAGGCCCTTCCACTCCGCCGGGGCGACCTCCACGAACACGGGTCCGGACCTGGTGTCGCCGGTCCTATCCCGAGCCGCAACGGTGACGCGGTGCGCGCCCGGCTCGGTGGGCAGGAAGCGCACACGCCGGTCCGGAGCACCGGCAGTAACTTCATCGGCCTCAGCCGCCGGCCTGCGCTCGAATGGAACATGGTAGAAGGCCGGCAGCTCGTAAGAGCGCGACGGCGTCTGCACCTGCGCGGTGATGCTGACGTCGCCGGGGTCGAACGGATCGTCCCAGGCGGCGCCCAGGTCGCAGCGCAACTCGCACGGTCGGCCGACCGCAGGCTCCGCGGTGGTCGGCGTCACCGCGCGAATGGCGAGAGGCTCTGAGTGCGCCGGCGAGAGGCGCTCGGCGGTCTCGGCCCGGATCTGCGCGAGGAACTCGTCCGTGTCCTCGACCTCCCCCTCCGCGGCGGTAATCGCCAGGCCGGCGGAGAAGCTCGAGCCCGGCTCGGCCGGCAGCTCGATGCGCAGGCGGTAGGTGTCATGCGGGGGGCGCCGCCAGTCCTGGAAGGTCCAGCCGGAACCCTCAGAGGTGGCGTCCACGGCCAGGAGGCCCCCCGGCCCGAGCAGCTCGAGGCGCTCGAAGCGGCCTGTGAGCACCCCGCCGCCGCCCGGCCCCAGGAGTGCGCCAAGCGGCAGGTCATCGACCCGCGCACGCCATGCCCCTCCCTCCAGGAGGGCTGACGGCAGCTCGAGGGAGTAGTAGAAGTCGGTCGCGGCACCGACGTCGCGAAGCTCGCATGAGATGGTAAGGTGCAGGGCGCCGCCCTGCACCCAGACCTCGCGCGTGAGCTTCAGCCGGTCGGCCGCCAGCTCCCATCGGCTGCCGCGGCGCCCGTCATCAAGCCGCGAGATGGCCGCCCCCGGCTCCCCGGAGTTGGCCCAGACCGACCGCCATCCCTCGGAGCGGTCGATGAGCTGGATCAGCTCGCGGGTGACGAGGTCCCGCTCGCCCATCCTCAGCCGAAGGCCGGTCGAGGTCTCGGTCCACGCCCACCCGTCACCCTCAACGAGCAGCTCCCGGGCCGGTGCCCTCAGCACGGGAAGCATGGGGATCAGCCACGCGACGGCACGGGCCACCAGGCGCGGGGCGAGTCGAGGTCTCACCTCAACACCTCCCGGGGAGCCGACGACGTGGCCGGGGATCAGAAGTGGACCTTCCCGATCTTCAGGCGGCTGGTCCGCCGCAGGTCGGCCATGAGCATGGCGGTGGCGATGGAGTAGAGCTTCGACTCGGCGCTGTCGGCGCGCGAGGTCAGCACGACCGGCGCGGAGGCGCCGACCAGCACACCGGCGACGCGGCCCTGACCGAGATAGACGAAGCTCTTGGCCAGGATGTTGCCCGCCTCGATGTTGGGGACGAGCAGGACGTCGCAGTTGCCGGCCACCGGCCCCCCGATGCGCTTGATGCCCGCCGCGACCTCCGAGACGGCGTTGTCCAGCGCGAAGGGCCCGTCGATGCAGCAGGACGGGAACTGTCGGCGCTGGCTCATCTTTGACAGGACCGCCGCGTGCACGGTCGCGGGCATGTCGGGGTTGACCACCTCGGTGGCCGCGAGCACGCCGACCCTCGGCTCCTCGATGCCCAGGAGCTGTGCGAGGTAGACGGCGTTGAGGATGATCTCGGCCTTCTGCACCAGGTCCGGGGCGATGTTCATCGCCCCGTCCGTGACCAGGGTCGGGCGGCCGAGGTGGACGGTCTCGAGGATGTACACGTGGCTCATGACGTGCCCGCTGCGCAGCCCCGTCTCCTTGTTGAGTACCGCGCGCAGGAAGTCATCGGTGTGGAGCTGCCCCTTCATGAGGATGTCCGCGCGCCCGGAGCTGACCAACTCCGTCGCCACGGCCGCGGCCCGCAGGTCGTTGGCCTCGTCGATCACAGAGACCTCGCCCAGGTCCAGTTCGGCCTTCTCGGCCTCAGCCTCTATCTCGGCGCGGTCGCCCACCAGCATGGCCTCGGCTATCCCCCACTCTCCGGCCTGCCTCACGGCGCTGAGGACGCTCTCGTGTTCGGCCACGGCCACGGCCACGGTCCTCATAGGGCGCTTGCGCACCGCCTCCACGATGTCGTCGAGCGTCCGCATCATCACGTGCCACCTCGATGCTCGGCTGCGCCCGCGGCGGCGAGTTCGAGCAGCTGCCGGCGCACGTCCTCCTGCGCCTCCGGGGGCGTGGATGCGCCGGTCGTGATCCCGACGGTTCGCACGCCGTCCAGCCACTCGGCGCGCAACTCCTCCGCGACCTCGATGTGCTTGGTCCGCGTGCCGGTGGCCCGGCAGATCTGGGCCAGGCGGTTCGTGTTGGCGCTGTGGTAGCCGCCGATGACGATCATCAGATCCACCTGCGAGGCCACGCGCAGTGAGGCCTTCTGCCGCTTGGCGGTGGCGTCGCAGATGGTGTTGACGACGCGCAGCTCGCCCACCCGCGGCATCAGAGCCGCGACGAGCGCCTGCAGCTTGTCCATGCGCTGGGTGGTCTGGCAGACGACCGCGACGCGATCGGTGAGGTCGATCTGCTTGAGCTCGTCCGCGTCCTGTACAATCGTGGCGCGCCCGCCGGCGTGCGCGACGATGGCACGTGCCTCGGGATGGTCGCGCTCGCCCAGGACGAGCACCTGATAGCGCTCCTCGACGAAGCGGGCCGCGGCCTGCTGCACGCGGCGTACGAAGGGGCAGGTGGCGTCGATCAGCTTGATGCCACGCTTCTGGGCCTGCTCGTAGACATCGGGGCCAGCGCCGTGGGCGCGCACGAGGGCGGCCGATCCGCGTGACACCTCCGCGATGTCATCGACCACGTGCATCCCGCGCCGCTCCAGCCCCTCAACCACCTGGCTGTTGTGGATCAGCGGGCCAAGGCAGGCCACCTCCGAGTGCTCCTCCGTGGCCTGGTGCGCCAACTGCAGCGCGCGCTTGACGCCGAAGCAGAAGCCCGCCTCATCAACGCCGATGATGCGCAGATCGCTCATCTCTCCCGGCTCACCACCAGCTCGGCAAGCGACTGCCAGAAGTCCACCTCCGCCGGCAGCTCCGCGGCGATTGCGACGGCCCGGCAGGCCAGCCGCCGGGCCTCCAGGCGAGCCCCCTCCAGGCCGACGGCGGCCGGGTAGGTCTGCTTCCCCGCCTGAGCGTCGGCGCCCGTGGGCTTGCCCAGAAGCTCCTGGTCGCCGACCACGTCGAGGATGTCGTCGGTAATCTGGAACAGCAGGCCAAGCGTCATGCCATAGTCCGATATGGTCTCGAGCTGCCGCTCCGGAGCGCCGGCGAGGATGGCGCCGGTGCGGCAGGCGGCACAGATGAGCTTGGCGGTCTTGTTCTCATGGATGTAGCGCACGAGATCGGGATCGGGCGGCAGATCCTCGCCGATGATGTCCGCCTGCTCGCCGCCGATGAGGCCGGCCGCACCGGTGAGCCGCGCGAACTCCTCGACCATGCGGAGGACTCGCGCGGAGACGCAGTCGTGGTCCTGGCGGGCCAGGTTCTCGAACGCGGCGATGATCAGGGCATCCGCCGCCAGCAGCGCGGTGTGCTCATCAAAGGCCACATGGCACGAGGGCCGCCCACGGCGGAGGTCGCTGTCGTCGATGCAGGGCAGGTCGTCGTGGACGAGCGTGGCGGCATGCAGCATCTCGAAGGCGCACGCCGAGGGGAGCACGGTCCGCGGGTCCAGCCCGAAGGTAGCCGCCGAGCGCATGACGATCACGCCGCGGAGGCGCTTGCCGCCCTTGAGGCTGTGGCGCATGGCATCGACCAGAGCACCGGCTCGCGGGTCGGCCTCGGGCAGGCACTCGGTCAGCGCGGGGTCCAGAAGTGGCGCATCGCGTGCGAGGGCCTCGCGCGCGACCGACGGCTCCACCCGGCGCTCAGTGGTCAGTGCGCTTCATTCCTCTGTGTCCCCGCCCTCGGGGGGCGCGTCACCGGTGCCCACCAGCACGCGCCTCGGCGACGGGGCCTTTGTGATCCGCGAGTCCACTTCCTTCTTCCCGACGAGCTTGTCGTTGTGGTACGTGTGATGCTCGACAACCAGCCGCTCACCGGGCTCACCCTCCATCGCGACCTCGGTCTGGCCTTTCGGCACGCTGGCTGAGTACGGGCGCTCCACCTCCGGCGGCACCTCTTCGGTCCGGGTAACCTCCTTGACGGTCTTGACGGTGATGCCGGAGACGGCCGCGGCCACCTTCACCACGTCGCCCGGATGGATTACGTTGCCCCTTGTCTCGGGGTTGAGCTCGTAGAACTCGGTCTGCGTCATGCCGTGATGCGCGGCGATGCTCTCAGGGTAGTCGCCGGGCTTGACGGTGTAGGTCTTCGCCTCTGTCGTGGGCCTGCTGAGCTGCTCCCTGGCCGTGGCGATGTCGGTGACGACGGTGCTGGCCTCCGCCCGCACCGGGGCGATGGTGACCTCCTGAAGAAAGGTCTGCGGCTCGACGAGCTTCTCGTCCTCCTGCAGGTAACTGTGCTTCAGCGCGTCCAGGACCCTGCTGGCGAAGTCCTCACTGGGAAGGTTCACCGTGGGCTTACCGTCAACCTGTATGGTGTAGGCCGCGACGAGCACCGTGACTCTGGGCGTGAGTCTCTCGACTGCCTCGCTGACCGACAGCACTTCACTATCGTCCACCGGCAGGGCGACGACCTCCCACTGCTGCTCCAGGGAGGCCTCCCCGGGCAGTTCCCCCCTGCCGTTCGCCAGCAGCTTCTCGTGCACGCGCTCGGCGGCGCGCTGGTCCTTGACCAGACAGATCAGCTCGCCATCGATCCTAATGCCGCGGGCGAACTTGCGCCGGCCGCCGATGATGAGGATCGCCGCAAGGAGCACAACCAGGACCAGGAGGATAAGCGTGGTCGTCTTGTAGAAGCGCAGGTGACCCTCCAGACGTAGCAAGTTCCTGTTGGTGTGATCGTCGAAGGTCATACGCGGTTCCTCACCTTCGCGCTCCGCTCAGCCCCGTCGATGCACCACCCCATCTCACAGATAGAGCACGGCCGGCGACCCCTGCGAGGTGGCCGCCGGCTCGCTGTGCCGATGCCCGCAGCGCGGCAGCGGATCCGGCGCGAGCGCGCGCCCGCATCGTGCGAATTCAGCCTCCCTCGGGCTTGGAGAGCATCTCCCGCAGGATGTCGGCCGCCTTCGCGATCTGCTGCTCGTGCCATTCCGTCACCGTCGGGCGCTGCTCCGGGTCCTCGGGCGGCTGCTCGAACCGGATATCGGGCTGCACGCCCCGCTCTTCGCCCTCGCCCACGGAGATATCGCGCTTGTTCGGGGTCAGATAAACGGCGGTGGTCAGCACCATCGCCGAGCCGTCGTCGAGCTCGATGACTGTCTGCACCTTGGCCTTGCCGAAGCTGGGGTGTCCCACGATCGTGGCGCGGCCGGTGTCCTGCAGCGCGGCGGCGACGATCTCCGAGGCGCTCGCGCTGCCGCGGTCTATGAGCACCACCATGGGCACGTTCTCGTCGAGCATGATGCCCGGTCGCGCGTGCAGCGGTTCCGGCTGTCCCGCGCGGTCCTCGATCCACGTGATGGGGGTGTTGTCGAGGAAGAGGCTGCCCACGGCCACCGCCTGGTCGAGCATGCCGCCCGGGTCGCTGGAGAGGTCAAACAGCAGCGCGCGCATGCCCTGCTGCTTGAGGCTGTTCAGTGCCTCCTGGACCTCGGACTGCGCCAGGTGGTTGAATGAACGCAGCCAGATGTACCCGATCTGCTCGTCGAGCATTCTCGCCTCGACGATCGGGTACTCAACACGCGCGCGGGTGATGGTGATCTCGGTGAACTCCTCCGCATTCTCATGCCGCACGGTGAGCACTACGTCCGTGCCGACCTCGCCGCGAATCAGGTTGACGACCTCGTGCAGGCTCTGGCCCTTGATAGACTTGTTGTCCACCGCGACGATCACGTCTCCGGCGTAGAGCGCTGTGTCCGCAGCGGGACCCTCGGGAAGCACCCGCAGCACAACGACCTCGAACTCTCCGGTCTCCTCGTTCTTCTCCATCACAAGCTCGGCGCCGATCCCCTCGAAGGAGCCCTCGCTCTCGGTTCGGAACTCGGCGTACTGCTCGGGGGTCATGAACCGGCTGTACGGATCGCCCAGCGCCTCGAGCATGCCCTCGATGGCGCCGTGTGTGAGCTGGGCGTCCTGGAGGTCCTCGGGGTAGACGTAGTTGTCAATGATGCGCTGGCGCGCGCGCCAGAAGGTCTTCAGTGGGGTGAGGCTGGTCGCGGCCGGAATATCGGAGCCATCCTGGGTGTCGTAGACCCCCGGGATGATCTGGGCCATCTGCACCAGCGCGGAGACTACCCCCCCGGTGTTGATCACGTGGGCGGTGAACATGCCCCCGAGGAATACCAGGAGCGTCGCTATGACGATGCCGGCGACGAGAGTCAATGACCGGAGTGATTGCACGCTTTTCACCTTGCTATCCTCGCAATTCGCGCCGTCAATGCCTTTGGGGCCGTTCGCACGTCATTCATGGCGGGCCGTCAGGCCCTCAGCGGAGTGGGTTAATGGGCCTGCCGTTGCGGTAGACGGTCCAGTGTAAGTGGGGGCCGGTCGAGACGCCCGTGCTGCCCACGGCGGCAATGCCCTGTCCACGGCTGACCACCTGCCCCCTGGAGACGTAGATGCTCGAACAGTGCCCGTACATCGTGGCCCACCCGCTGCCGTGGTCAATGATGACGGTCTTCCCATACGCACCACGCCAGCCGGCGTAGATGACCTTTCCGTCATCGGCCGCCTTGATTGTGGTGCCGTAGCCGGCACCGATGTCAACGCCGTTGTGGAAGCGGCGCCCGCCCCAGACCGGGTGGATGCGCCAGCCGAAGGGGCTGGTGATGCGGCCGGCGCAGGGGCGAAGCAGGTTCCCCGCGCAGGTGCCCCCGTAGCCGCCCGAGGTCCCGCTCCCCTGAGCCCGGACGATGGCCTCGATCTCCCGCTCCGCCTTCTCCAGAGCGGCGAACTCGGCCTCGCGCGCCGCGCGGTCGCCCTTGATGCTCTCAACGAGCCGTCGGGCCTCCCGGGTGCGCGCCTCGACAATGGCCTCCTGCCTGTCGGCCTCCTGCTTGAGCTCGGCCGCCTCCGCCTGCTTGACCTCAAGCGTCATGCGCTGCTCGCAGAGCTTCTCCTCGGTCTCAACCAGCGCGCTGAGCAGCTCCTGGTCCTGCCGGGCGACCAGGCGAGAGAACTCGGCGCGGTTCGTGAAGTCCTCGAAGCTGGTAGCGTTGAGGATGACCTCGAGGTACGATGGCTGCCCCGCCTCGTAGAGGGCGAGCAGGCGCTCCGACATCGCCTCGCGGTGCTCGGCCAGCTCCGCCTCGGTCTGCTTCAGATCCTGCTTCACCTGGCGCAGGACGGCGCGCACCTCCGCCAGGCGCCTCTTCGCGGCCGCAGCACGGTCTCGCGCCTGCTGCAACTCGTTCTGCGCCTTGCCGAGCGCCGAGGTCGCGACGGCCTCTTCCTGCTTGAGCTCGCGCAGCTCGCCCTGCACCTGCTTCTGCCGTTGCAGGATCTGGTTCAGTCGCTGCCGGGCGCTCTGAGCCTCGCCATCATACAGAGCGCCGGTGCCAAGCAGCAGGCACAGGGCCAGCATGGAGCCGAGCTGCACGAGCCGTGATCTGAGCACTGTTGTGTCACCTCTGCGCGCCGCGTCTGCCGCTGCGACGAGACTGCGATCTCTCCCGCCGACGACACGCCCCGGCCGCCGGTCCGGTCACACGTTCCTGAGATACTGGTAGAGGCCGAGCCCGCTGCCAAGCACGCCGAATAGCACCCCGCACAGGAGGGTACCCAGGCCGAACAACACCGAGAACTGCGTGCTGTGGATAAGCTCGAGAAAGCCCAGATGCTGCTTGACGTAGGCGTTCACCCACGAGTATGAGGCGAGCACCAGGACGGTGGACAGGGCGCCGCCCGTCACCCCATGAAATGCGCCCTCGAGGACGAAGGGCAGGCGGATGAACCAGTTGGTGGCGCCGACGAGCTGCATGATGCGGATCTCCCGCCGGCGGGCGTATATGGTCAGCCGGATCGTGGTGCTCACGATCATCAGGGTGGCGGCGCCCATCAGGATGGCCGCGACCAGGCCGGAGACCTTGATCCCGTGCGCAAGCGTCAGCAGCTTGTCGGTGATCTGCTCTTTGTATCTGACTTTCGAGACGCCCTCGATGTTGCTGGCGCTGCTGGCGATTGACGCCATCTCCTGCGGGTCCTTGGGCTTCACGATGATGGCATCGGGCAGCGGGTTCTCGATCAGCGCCAGCGCGGCGGTGTCAAGATGATAGGATTGCGCGAGCTCCTGCAGCGCCTCGTCCCTGGGCTGGAAGGTCGTCTCGGCCACACGCTCATCGCCGAAGAGCGCCGCCTCGACCGCACCGGCGTCTGCACCCTCTTCCAGATCGACCGTGATATTGGCCTTGCGCGCCTCCACCGCCGCCATGTGCTCGAGGTTCACCGTGGCCAGGAAGAACGCCCCCAGGATGATGAGTGCGACGGTCATGTTGGTGCTGGTCGCAAGGCTCATCAGCACATGGCGCCTGATCGACTGCCAGCTCTGCTGGAGCAGGAACTCGATCATGCTAAGGTTCATCGTAGCCGCCCCCACCGCGGGCGTCACGGACGATTGTGCCGCCAACCAGGCTTACGACGCGCTTGCGTAGCCCGTCAACGATAACCCTGTCATGCGTGGCGCACAGAACCGTCGTGCCCCGATCAGCAATGTTCGAGAGGAGCTGCACGATCTCCCAGGAGATGTCCGGGTCCAGGTTGCCGGTCGGCTCATCGGCAGCGAGGATCGCGGGGTTGTTCACGAGCGCGCGGGCGATCGACACCCGCTGCTGCTCGCCACCCGAGAGGGCGTTGGGAAAGGAGCGCTCCTTGTCCGAAAGGCCCACCAGCTCCAGCGCCAGCGGCACCTTGCGGTATTTCTCGCGCCTCGACGCGCCGACGACGTCAAGCGCGAAGGCCACATTCTCCCATACGTTCTTGTCGGGCAGCAGACGGAAGTCCTGGAAGACCATCCCCACGTTGCGCCGCAGGAAGGGGACGCGATCTGGGGGCAGGCTGGCGACATCCTGCCCGGCGATGATCACGCGGCCCTCCGTCGGCACCAGCTCCCGGTTGATGAGGTTGAGCATGGTGGACTTGCCGCTGCCGGAGGCGCCTACGATGAAGGCGAACTCGCCGCGATCCACCTGTAGATCGATCCCGGAGAGGGCCCGCGTGCCGTCCGGGTAGACGACCGAGACCCCCTCGATGTGAATCATGTGCGGCAAACCCCATCCTCTGCGAGTGCTACAACGTGTGTGCCGTGTCGCGCGGCACAATAATGGAGTATACCAGAAAGTGCCCTGACGGACAACACCACTGCCGTCCCACTCGGCGGCTCCGCGCCAGAGGAGGTTGACAAGGGGCGGCGGAGGGCAGTATACTTACCTGCTGTAAAGCGGTCGCAGTCGGAACGGGCCGGATCGCCGGGAATAGGTCCGGCCCCGTTTAGTCGGTACAACGCGTGCCGGGCGACCCCGCGAGCGACCCATGGAGGAAGCCGACGTTGTTTGAGACGCTGACCGAGCGGCTCCACCGCACGTTCAGGGAACTCAGCGGACGCGGCAAGCTGCGCGAGAAGGACATCCGCTCGGGCCTCAAGGACGTGCAGATGGCGCTTCTTGAGGCCGATGTGAACTACGGCGTCGTCAAGGACTTCGTCAAGCAGGTGCAGGCGGAGGCCCTGGGGGAGGACATCCTTGACGGCCTGAATCCCACCCAGCAGCTCGTCAAGATCGTGCACGACCAGCTCGTGGAGCTGCTGGGGGCCGAGCATTCGGAGATCGAGTTCACGGACGACTCGCCGACGGTTGTCCTGCTCTGCGGCCTGCAGGGAAGCGGCAAGACCACCACTGCGGGCAAGCTGGCCCTCAGGCTGGCAGGTGACGGCCACCGGCCGCTGCTGTGCGCGACGGACGTCTACCGCCCGGCCGCCATCGACCAGCTCAAGCAGGTAGGCGAGGCGGTGGATGCCGAGGTCTTCACCCTCGGTGAGGGCGAGCCGGTGCGCATCACGGAGGCCGCCGTCTCGCACGCCAAGTCAAATGGGCACGACGTAGTGATCGTTGACACCGCCGGGCGGCTGCATATCGACAGGGAGATGATGGAGGAACTGGCCGCCCAGGCCGAGGCCGTGGGCGACCCGGAGGTGCTGCTGGTCGTTGACGCCATGACCGGCCAGGAGGCCGTCAACGTCGCCGAGCAGTTCCAGCAGGCATTGGAGCTCGACGGCCTGATCCTGACCAAGCTTGACGGCGATGCTCGCGGCGGGGCGGCGCTGTCGGCCCGCGCCGTGACCGGACGGCCCATCAAGTACGTGGGAGTCGGCGAGAAGCTCGACGCACTGGAGATCTTCCACCCCGACCGCATGGCCTCGCGCATCCTGGGTATGGGCGATGTGCTGACCCTGGTCGAGAAGGCCCAGCAGGCCGTCGATCAGGAGGAGGCGCGCAAGCTCCAGGAGCGGCTCCTGACCGCACGGTTCGACCTGGAGGACTTCCGCGACCACCTGCGCAACGTGCGGAAGATGGGCCCGATGGACCAGATCCTGAAGATGATCCCGGGCATGGCGCAGCAGATGCCGCAGATAGGCGCGGCGGACCTCGACGAGAGGGAGTTCGACCAGATCGAGGCCATCATTAACTCGATGACGCCGGAGGAGCGGCGCGACCCCGGCGTCCTGAACGCCAGCCGCAAGAGGCGCATTGCACGGGGCAGCGGGGTCGCCGTCCAGGACGTGAACATTATGCTCAAGGAGTTTCGAGAGCTTTCCAAGATGATGAAGCAGCTCACCGGGGGCGGCAGCGCACGGATCGGCAACCTGCAGATCGGCATGCGATAGGTCTCGTTGGAAGGGAGAGACGCAAGCTTGGCCGTGAGGATTCGTCTCAAGAGGTTTGGGGGCAAGCACGACCCGCACTTCCGTCTGGTCGTCGCGGACAGCCGGAAGCAGCGAGACGGGCGTGCCATCGAGGAGCTGGGCTGGTACAGGCCGTCAGGCGATGGGCCGAGGCTGGAGGTCAAGGCCGAGCGCGCGCTGCACTGGCTGAGCGTGGGAGCTCAGCCGAGCGATACCGTGCGCTCGTTGCTCGTTGAGGCCGGGGTTATCGAGGGGCCGGCGGGGCGAGAGAGTGTTCAGGAGGCACAGGCAGAGCCGGAGGCCGTCCCGGAGGCAGAGGCGGCGACCGAGAACGAGGCGGAGGACGAGGAGGCCGAAGAGACAGCAGAGGAGGCGGCCGAGGAAACCGCCGACCAGGCGCAG
>JALGUJ010000099.1 GCA_029820945.1 Candidatus Zipacnadia bacterium
CACGAAGTAGGCGTCCTCCACGAAGAGCACGTGGCGGACGAAGCGGCCGAGACCCTGGTCGGGGGCGTAGGCTTTCGTGGCGTCGCCCGCCCAGTAGACGTAGCCGTCGCCGCGCGCGAAGCGCACGATCCGCCCGATCACCGGCGCGGAGTAGCGCCGCGAGCCGAGCTGCTCGCCGCCGTCCTGGCCGCGCGCCACGGCCTGACCGATCCGCCGTCAGAGGTGTGACCGTGGCCCGCGGTGCAGCAGCCACACCATGACGGCGATGGTCACCAGTTGCGTTCCGAAGCCGAGCACCCACTGTGATCCGCGGTCATCGACGGCTGGATCCCGTGGTGGAGTTGGCTCAGCCACGCCGTCCCCGGCCAGGCGCTGAACGACGCCCCCCATGGCGGCACATTGTCCACCAGGTCGATAACGATCCCGCAGAACGCTCCGGCCAGGGCCATGGTGCGCCAGCTCCTGGAGCGCGTCAGCAGCACGACGACCAGCCAGCCGAGCACGAGCTCCCCAACGGCGACGCCGGCCTCGGCGGCTGTCGGGCCGCCCTGAGCCGCGCCGTAGAGCGTATGCGAGTCCACGTGTGGGACGGTATCGAGCACGAAGTGGCTGGCGAAGGCCGCGGGCAGCGCCAGCCACGGACGGCGGCCGAGCGTCTTGCCTGCCACCGCCCCGTCAGCAGGTGTGGGGTGCTCATCATGATGTGTGCACCTCGCCGCTCTCATCTGCATGACGCGCCCGCGCCGATGGCCCATCGCCCCTGCCGACGCCCGGCCCCGCGGTGTTATGCCGATGGCGTTCCCCGAGGCGGGGCTCAGTTCCCTGCCACAGGCGGCGGATGTTGTTCTTGTGGCGGACGAGGATCAGCAAGGCCATGGCCAGCGAGAGCGTCAGTGGCGCGCCACCGACACCGTTGAGCCAGACGACGACCGGCACGGAGACCGTGGCGGCCATCGTCACCGGCGATATGCGCCACCAGCGTCCGGTGACGAGCCGCGGTCCCACGAGCGCGATGATCCACAGGGCGGGCGGGATCACGGCCACGTACCAGGGCCACAGACCCAGCCAGGCGAGTCCCACGACGACGCCCAGGCAGCAGGCCACGCTCTTGCCCTCGGAAAGCCGGCCCTCCGTGAGCAGGAACCAGGCGGAGAGGGCGTGGCCGAGCATGACGCCGAACGCCGCGGCGCAGACCGCCCACGGGCCCAGCCGCAGCAGGCCGGCGAGCAGCACGATTCCCAGCGCCTTGCCCACGTCAGCGGCGAGCGTGGCGATGCCCAGCCACTTCCCGCCGACCCTGAAGACGTTGATGGCGCCGACGTTGTTGGAGCCGTAGTCCCGGACGTCGATGCCCCGCAGGCCCCGGACGATCAGGTAACCTGACGGCATCGAGCCGACCACGTACGCGATGACAAACGCCAGGGCTGCCTCAGGCATCCGTCACGCCTCCTCCGGCATGGCTCCGCATGGCCCTTCACCGGCCCATCCCGCGCTCATCTCTCGTCCGCGCTGGACAGTTCCCTCTTCCCTGAATGGTCGCCCCGGCCCTTGTCGTGGCGGACCGTCATTCGCTCTTTCCTGGCAGAATCGGCGCTCGACTGCCCGTATCTTCGCCACCTTGCGGGCGGAGCGCCCACCGCGGAAGGGCGTAGCCAGCCAGGCCTCCACGATGCTACACGCCTCCTCGGGACTGACCACTTGCGCGCCCAGAGTGATGATCTGCGTGTCGTTGCTGCGACGCGCGGCCCGGGCCAGATCGACGCTGCTCACCGGCGCCGCGAAGACGCCCGGTACCTTGTTGGCGATGATCGCCATTCCCAGCCCGGTGCCGCACACCAGGATCCCGCGTTCGACCAAGCCGGTGCGTACCGCGCTCGCGACGCGGGCCCCTATGTCCGGGTAATCAACGGCCTCCCGTGTGTGCGTGCCGAGGTCATGCACGTTCTCTCCCCGCAATTCCAGGAACTCGCGAATGTGCTCCTTGAGTTCGAATCCGAAGTGATCGCTGGCTATGCCGATCATGACGACACCTCTGTTCCCGCTCCAGCGAGCGGCGGCCTCTCGGTCGGTGTGCTCTGATTCTGCCCGATGACAGCGCGCGGGGCATGGGCCCCACGTCCCGTTGCCGGCAGGCCCTGGTCCCATCTTGCCGGGACCCGGGGGCATTGGGAGGAGCTGAACGCGGCGAGCACGAATGACGGGAGGGGAGTGTTGACATGGAGGCGTCGAGGCGGCTCGAGCGACTGGTCCTCTACCATCTCTGGGCCTGTGTGCCCTTCGCCGTCGCATGGGCGATCTGGCCGGGGGTCCTGGGGGTGTCTCAGGAGCCCCAGGAGATTCTCGCGCTACGGCTGGTCATCGGCGTTGCGGGCCTCTATCTCGTCGCACGCTCCTGGATCGTGCTCAGCTCCCCGGCTGCCGCCACCTGGCGCTTCGTCTGGCCCATCGCGGACGTGATCCTCATCAGCGCGGCGCTGCTCGTTGAGAGCCGGCCGGGGGGCGGGACGAAGATCACCTTCACGGTCCCGATGGCGCCGCCCCCGGGCGGGCCGGGCATAGACGAGAGTGCGCCGGCCTCAACCGCATGACGCGCCGCAGTCCCCCGGTCGCCGCGCGGTCAGGCCTCGACACTGAGCGGAGTGCTCAGCTCGTCGCCTTCGTAGACGGTGATATCGCGCTTGGCGAGCTCCACGATGAAGGCGCCGGGCGGGACGCACGCCTCGGGCGCGACCACCCCGCGCTGCGTGATCTCGCCGCGGCCGAGCATCAGCGCGCCGATCGCCAGGGGCAGGCCGGTCAGCCGGTCCATGTTGTCGGCGGCGCCGTAGGTGAGGGTCCTCGTCTCCCCGTCCTTAATGCCCTCGACGTCCACGCGGATGCCCGAACACGGGTGCTCCGGCCGGCCAATTCTGCCCAGGACGGGGAGCAGCGCCTTGAGCAGCTTCGCCACTGCGACTCGCTTCCCGTGGGTGTTGCTCAGCCGCAACTTCGCCATGAGCATTGCCAGCCAGTTAAGCATGTTCTCGGAGAGGCCACCCTTAAGCGTGACGGTCTCGACGCCCTCGTAGGTAAGCGGCAGCGTCACCGGCTCGGGGTGGCCGAGGTGGAAGACGTTGCACTCGCCCAGCGGCTCGGGGAAGCGCACGCGCTGCTTGCCCGAGCCCGCCGGGACCTCCACGAGCTCGCCGTCCTGCCAGCTCGCCACCCTGCCGCAGAAGATGTGCAGCGTGTGCAGGATGACGGCGAAGCCCTCCGAGTCGCTGGCGCTTGAGCCCCACGCCACCTCGATGGCGCGCACCTCGTCGAGCTGCTCGGCGGCCTTGCGGGCCAGCACGTTCGAGATGCCAGGGGTCCAGCCGAGGCCGGTGAGGACGGTGACGTGACGGTCCGCCGCCTGTCCGTCCAGCTCCAGCACGGCCTGCGCGGCGTCGTAGTCGTCGCACAGCGAGACGTAGTGGCGTCCGGCCTCGATAGCCGCCGCCGCGCACTTGCGCTCGAAGCGGTAGAACGGCCCAACTGCGCTGGCGACCACGTCGAAGGGCTCGACGGCGCCGACGAGCGCATCGTGGTCGTTCGCGTCTACCTGCAGCGCGCTGACCCGCTCGTCGCCGATCTCTCCGGCCAGTGCCCGAGCCGCATCCTCGTTGTAGTCGCCGATCACCAGCGACCCGACGTCCGGCTGCTCTGCGAGGTCGCGTACGGCTTTGCTGCCCATGTCGCCTGCGCCGCCCAGTACGATGATCCTCATCCTGCTCCCTCCTCGTGGCATTGCTCCGGGGTCGGTACCCGTCGCGCGGCACCACTGATGTGCATGATGTGCAGACCGGGGGCTGCAGACCCGCTTGCGAGCGTAATGCCCCTGCGTCTTCCCTGCCGACGGTCGGCACACCTCGATTCTAGCCGAAGACCGCGAACGGGACGTGGGCCGGATGTCCCGGCGCACGTCTTTCGTGGTCCTGTTTTCTCGGGATGTGTCGCACTTCGGGAGGAGTGGACGACATTGCAACCGAGGGTGGCATCGTCAGGAACGAGCGCTTCGGTGCGCCGGGCGCAGTACCTGCCCGCTTACGACGAGGAGCAGTGCCATGGGACACGCAGCGTATGCCGAGATGGTGAACCGCCTGCGGGCGCATCAGGCGTCGCTGGACACGAGCGACCTGCGGTGGCGGCGCGAGCAGTTGCGGGTCATGCGCGACATGATCGTGGAGCAGGAGGAGCGTATCTTCGACGCCCTGCATGCGGATCTGCGCAAGTGTCGCGTGGAGTGCCATCTCACCGAGACCGGGTTCGTGCTCGGGGAGCTCAGCCATGCTCTCGCGCAGATGGAGCGCTGGAGCCGGCCACTGCGCACGCCCACACCGATCTACCTGCAGCCCGCGGGCAGCCGGGTCGTCTGGGAGCCGCTGGGCGTCGCGCTGATCATCGGGACGTGGAACTACCCCTTCCAGCTCGTCATGGCGCCCCTGGTGCCGGCCATCGCCGCCGGCAACGCCGCCGTGCTCAAGCCCTCCGAGATGGCGCCGGCGACCTCCGCGGTCATCGGCGAGCTGGTGCCGCAGTACCTCGACCCCGATGTTGTCGCGGTGGTCGAGGGCGGCGTACCAGAGACCACGGCGCTGCTCGAGCAGCGCTTCAACCGTATCTTCTTCACCGGCAGCACGCGCGTGGGGCGCATTGTGATGCAGGCGGCCGCACGGCACCTGACGCCCGTCACCCTGGAGCTCGGCGGCAAGTCCCCGTGCATCGTCGATGGCTCAGCGCGGGTTGAGCTCGCGGCCCGGCGCATCGCCAACGGCAAGTTCGCGACCGCCGGACAGACGTGCGTGGCGGCCGACTATGTGCTCGTGCAGCGTGAGATCGCGGACGAGTTCGTGGGCGCGGTGGCCGACGCCATCCGCCAGTTCTACGGGCCGGATCCGCAGGAGAGCCCGGACTACGCGCGCATCATCGACAGGCACCATCACCGGAGATTGGATGAGCTCCTCGAGGACGGGGAGGCCGCCGTGGGAGGGGCGCACAACGAGTCGGACCTGTACGTCGCGCCGACCGTGCTGCGGGGCGTCGATGATGGCTCAACGGTCATGCAGGAGGAGATCTTCGGGCCGATCCTGCCCGTGGTGGACGCGACCGACGCCGAAGAGGCGCTCGCCTTCGTCAACGAGCGCCCGAGACCCCTCGCCCTCTATCTCTTCGCCGAGGATGACGAGGTCGTCGAGCGCGTGACACACGCGACCAGAGCCGGCGGGATGTGCGTCAACGAGACCGTGATGCACCTGCCGGTGCCGGGGCTGCCCTTCGGCGGCGTGGGGCAGAGCGGCATGGGGACGTACCACGGTGAGTGGGGCTTCCGCGAGTTCTCGAACCCCCGGGCGGTGCTCGATCACGGCACACGGTTCGACCTGAGCCTGCGTTACCCGCCCTACTCGGAACGCGACGAGAGCCTGCTCAGGCGCATGCGCGGCTGAGCACGTGGCCCCCCCGGATCACCGCCGCGGGTTCGGACCGTCACGCGCCATCGGTCCCCTGCGTCGCGCTGCCGGCGATCTTGGGCGAGTTGTGGCGTCCTGCGCCGGCTCGTAGGCGGCCTCTCCGAGCTCGAAGCTATACAGGGTGTCGGCGGTGTAGGCCGCCCCCCCAGCACGCATTGTCGAGCGCACCGTCCACCACCGGCGGCTGCTCGCACATGGGTACGCGCGCGACCGGCGGCGCGGGCTGCGCCACAGCAGCGATGGCGATGAGGACGGTTGCCAGACAGAGCGTCCATCGGCGTGCTACATGCATCGCGCTCTTCCTCTCTGGGGCCCGGGCGCTACTCGAAGCCGCCGTCAAGCCACTCGGCGCCGCGCGTCTCGATGCCGTACGGCGGCCCCTCGAACCGCACCTTCACCACGGGCGCGAGCGGGCCGGGCGGCTCGGCCGGCAGGCCGGAGATGCGCGCCCGGCTGTTCGAGATCGGCTCGACCTGAAGCTGCTGTCCGGTCGTCATCAGCTCCGCCGAGACGATGGCGGGGCCGATCTTCGACACGATCAGGTCCGCCCCGGGGTAGTAGAACACCGTGAAGTAGCCCACGTCGCCCCGGCAGGTCCACATGCCGTAGTGGAACATCGGCCCCTGCGGGTGGCCGCCCCCGGGGTAGATGCGCTCGGGCTTCGTGCCATAGATCGCCTCGCCGTGCAGCTTCATCCACTCGCCGATAGGGCGGAGTACGCTCAGCTCGCGATCATCGATGTATCCGTCCGCGCGCGGGCCGACGTTGAGCAGGAAGTTGCCGCCCAGCCGGACTGCGTCAACGAAGTGATAGAGCACCTCGGTGGGCGTCTTGTCCGCGAGGCTGTGGCGCAGATGGCCCCAGCCCGGCGCGTAGTTGAGGGTCATGCAGGTCTCCCACGGCCGCCCCCCGGCGTCGGCCTGCACCCGCTGCTCGGGTGTGCCGAAGTCGCCGGCGAGGCCCGAGCGGTTGTTCAGCAGCGCGTTCGGCTGCAGCTCCCGAACCATGGCCTCGATCTCCGCGGCATGCCAGAACTCGGCCCTGTCCTCCACCACGGCCTCTCCGGCCCACCGGCCGGGAGTCCTCTGGCCGGCGGGCGCGCCGCCGTCGAACCACAGGATGTCGATCTCCCCGTAGTTCGTCATCAGCTCGCGGATCTGCGCGTGCGACTGCTCGATCATCTGCTCGACCTCGTCCGGGTAGCCGGCGGCGTCCCAGTAGCCGCGCCAGCGCCAGTTCATCAGCGAGTAGTAGAAGCCGACGCCGAGCCCGGCATCGCGCAGGGCCTGCACGTACTCCGCCACGAGGTCCCGTCCGGGTCCCGTCCGGGCCGCATTGAAGTCATCGTGCTCGCTCTCGAACAGGGCGTAGCCGTCGTGGTGGCGCGTGGTCAGCACGACGTACCTCATGCCGGCCGCACCCGCATCGGCCGCGAGGCGCTCGGCCCAGTCCGGCTCCGGGTGGAAGTCGTCCGCCAGGGGACGGAACTCGTCCAGCGGCATGACGTCGCGTGAGAGGATCTGCTCGCCGCGGCCCAGGACCGCATGGCATCCCCAGTGCACGAACATGCCGAACCTGGACTGCCGGAACCAGCGCAGCTTCTCTGCGCGGGCAGCGTCGTCGCCCTCAGGCATCATTGTGCCTTCTCCTTTGCGCTGCCGGGCCTGCAGGCCCGGTACTGGGAGCCGTATGCTCCCCTGGATGCCGACCTCGTCCGCCTGCATGGAATCGTGGCAGACTCCGGACACAATGCCCGGCCCGCGGCAGGCAGGCCGGGCTCAGGTGCCCGCGGTCGGCGTCATGCACGTCAGACGGCCGTCCACCGTGGTGAGGAAGAGCCGGCTGCGGGCGGCGGCCATACCGTTGAAGACCGGGGGCGCAGCGAGCTCGTACTCGGCGAGTCTCTCCCCGGAGGTCGCCGAGAACACCCACAGCAGCCCGCCCTTGCGACCCTCAAAGGCCCCCAGCGGGTCATCGGGCTCCACCACGTCCGGCGGACCGGCTACGAACAGGCGCTGACCCGCCGGCACCATGGCTCGGACCCTCACCGGCAGGTAGAGCGACCACCCGGTGCCCACGTTCCCCACGAACCTGAGGGCCTGCCCCGACGTGCCCTCCACCGGCTCGACCGCCCTGCACTCACCGCTGTTGCCCTGGCCGGACCCGTCGGTGGCCGTGCCGTCGTCGAACGAGAAGTGCAGCACAAGGGCCTCGTCGCCGGCGTCGGTTCGGCCGGGATGAGCGCAGTGCCCGCTAATCTCGGCCTCCGTCAACGCGCGGTGGTAGATGCTGACCTCATCGATGGCGCCGGTGAAGGCGAACGGCGACTCATACTCACCCACGCCGGTCTGGCAGTCGGCCCCGATCTCCGTCGCCTGGCCTGGTGAGCCGAGCAGACTTGGGGCCCGAGCCGTGGCGCTGAGCCGCCCATCGATGTACACCTGCAGCTCGTGCTCCTCCGTGAGCACGCCCGCCAGGTGCACCCATCGGCCGACGATCTGCTCGTCCGCGCTCGCCGCCGTCACCTCGTCGTTGATGCGCACGGCGAACTGAGGCCGTCCGCCCGTCACCAGCAGCGTGTAGCCCTGGGCCGAGCCGCCTCTGGCCAGCACCACCCCGTCCGGCTGCTCGGCCAGCACCCAGGCCTCCACGGTCAGTGGCGTGTCGCGCGGGCTGAGGCTCTCGGAGTTCGCCACCGCCACCTGGGAGAACTCCTGCCTGGGATTGGCGAGGAGACGATAGCCCTTGTCTCCGGGCGTGAAGAAGTTGTCCGGGTCGAGGCCGTGCAGGGACTCGAACATCCTCACCATGTACACGAAGTGATCGTCATAGGCGATCACACGCCCCCAGTTCCTGCGAGCACCGAAGCGCCACGGGGCACGCCGGAAGTACGTATCGTCGAGGAACCCGCCCACCGCGCGTATCCTGTCCACGTCCATATCACTGTCGGTGAGGTCGGCGTTGTACGCCATGTGGCGCATGTAGATGCGCTCGCCGTCGCCCTGCATGATGTCGGTGATCCGGCCCTGCTCCGGCGTGACGTTGTCGGCCATGGTCCCTGAGTCCATGCGCGGGCCGGTGAGGAGCCTGTGGTGAATCATCTCGCCGGTGGCGGCGTCGACCGCGTACAGGTGGATCCCGCCATCCAGATGCGAGCAGCGCCCGGCGGCGAAGTAGGCCAGCCCGTCCTGCACCACCACACTGCCGTGCACCGGCCAGGCCGACTCAAGCTGGCCCTCGACGCCGATCATGCGACGCGGCGCGGCCCGGAAGCGCCAGACCAGCTCACCGTCCGTCTCGCGCAGGCAGTACACGGAGCCGTCGGCGGAGCCCAGCAGCAGCGTGCCCCGGTGCCACGTAGGCGGCGTGTCCACGCGCGCCTCCGCCGTGAAGCACCACAGCTCATCGCCGCCATCAGCATCGAAGGCCAGGACGCGATGCTGATCGATCGCCGACACGAACACCCGATCTCCGACCACGGTGGGAGCCGAGAGCCGTCCGCCCACGGACGCCTGCCAGCGAGTCGTCAGGCCCGCCGCCACTTCGGTTGTGGCGGCCCCGCTACGCATGAAGTCGGCGCGATAGGTTGGCCAGTCGCCCGAGAGGTCGGCCTCCGCCTCCGGGCGCGCGGCCCGGCCATAGGCCGGACCGCGATCCAGGCGGAAGGGGGTCTCGGCTGGAGTGCTGGCGTGCCGGGCGGGGATCTCCGGTGCCAGCGCCACGAATCCGTTGATCTTCTCGTGGATGTAGCAGACGCAGGGATGCGGGGGAACATACTGCAGACCGTAGGCCGGGAACATGCCGAGGTGACAGGTGCCGCGCACCCAGTTGTGCACGGTGTGCTCGCGACCGGCCAGGTCCACGTACTCCGAGCCTCGCCTGCTGCTGAGGATGTACCGAAGCGTCGCCTTGTTGCGGTAACACCTGTGATGATGCGGCGCATTGTAGATGGGGTCAGTGGAGACCTGCCTCACCAGCTCCCCGGTCCGCGGATGGTAGCCGTTGACGTAGAGCGGCCACTTCCGCCGGTAGGACTTGTCACCGGCCCTGAACTCGCGCTCGTCGCACTCCGCGCTCCACGTCCAGACGAGCCCGCGAATCACGAAGACGTCCTTCCACTCGAACCACAGATGCCCCAGCTTCTGCTTGGGCTTGGACCACAACTGCTCTCCGGTCTGCACCGAGAGGGCAAGCAGTCGGCTCGGGTCGGCGTGCAACACCACTCCGTCGCTCACGATCAGCGTGCCGACCTTCGCCGGCAGCTCCTCCTCGCCCACCTGCGTTCGCCACCGCTGCTGCCCGGTTGCGAAGTCCAGGCAGACCACATCAGCGCCGTCGATGAGACAGACGACCTGGCCGTCGGCAGCGGGGTTGAGCGCCGGATCAACCCTGGGGCCCTCCTCGTCGCCCCGGCGCCGCCAGCGGGGGAGATACTCCTGCTCGGAGCCCTTCAGCGTGGGCTCGGTCTGCCACAGCAACCGGCCCGACTCGGCCTCCATCGCCATGACCTTGAGCCGCCCGTCGCGGAAGACCGACAGCACCAGCGCCCCGTCGCAGTACAGGATCTCGCGCGCGTCGTCCGTCCCGTCGTACTCCCGCAGGATCTCGCCTGTGGCGGCGTCGAGCTGGCTGACCGGCGCGTGGTAGCCGAGGGTGGCGTAGACGCGATCTCCCACGGCAACCAGCCGCCTGGGCAGATTGACCGGCAGGTTGTCCGTGCGGGCCGTATACCAGCGGTCCTTCCACTCGCGCCAGCCCCACTGAGCGATGGGCACCTTCCAGAGGAGCACTCCGTTGAATGCGTCGCGCGCCACCAGCGACCACCTGTCCGGCGGCGAGTTGTTGCCGGCCAGGCTGATCGGCGCCTCGTCGATGATGTAGAACACGCGCCCGTTGGCGATGACGACGGCGCTGACGCTGGAGTCGGTATCATGCGAGCGCAGCCACTGCGGGCCTGCGGTCCACTGATAGTGCCTGGGAGGCCCCACCACGCGGTCCTGAGCCACCGGATTGCCGTCAGGACCGTGCAGATTGTGCGTCCAGTCGTCGATGGCCTCGGGCCAGGGCTTGACGATCTTCTGCCACCGATCGATCTGCCTGATGTAGGCCACGCCGCCGGGAGAGAGCACCCGCATCAGCTCGTCCTTCGGGAGGCGGAGCGGGGCCTCTGAGACCAGCAGGTCCACGAGGTTCTCGGCATAGGGCAGCCGGTCTCCGCTCCACTGCGCGACCGAGACATCGCCGTAGAGGCCGCGCGATTGGATGAACTCGCGCGCGCGCCGCACGCTGGCCGGGTCAGCGTCGAGGCCGTGCACGAGGTAGCGCTCGTTCGCGTGCAGGGCGGCCGTCAGCCTGCCATCCCCGCAGCCGACGTGGACGACGAGGCCGCCCTCGACGCCGGTGGCGGAGAGGATCTCGGCGGCGAGGGCACTCGCGGCGTCCTCAGCCCTGTCCGCCGAGGTCCAGATTGCCACCGACACGATCGCCAGCACCACGAGCGTTGCCGCGCCACATGCGGATCGCATCCGCTCCCTCTCCTTCCGGTCCACGGGCCGTGACCGGCCGGCATCCCCGCCGCTCAGCGCAAGCCGCGCGCTATTGCGCAGGGCCATGATCTGCTTCGGCTCCGGGCTGGGGATTCCCTTCGGCCGAGATGGCGGAGCTGTGCCAGATCGGGCCCGGCAAGCGCGTGCTCGACATAGGCGCCGGCCGCGGCGCCAGCGCCTGCTACCTCGCCGCGCAGTATTCATGCCAGGTGATCGGCATAGACCCGTCTGAGCGGATGATCCGCCCCTGCCGGCGGCGGGCGCGCCAGGAGCGGCTGCAGGACAGCACTCACTTCGCGGTTGCCGACGCGCACGCGCTCCCGTTTGCTGACGGCTGCTTCGACATCGTCATCGCCGAGTGCGTCATCACCATGCTCGACAGGGAGGCCGTCTTCCCCGAAATGCTGCGAGTGACCGAGGCCGGGGGCTTCGTCGGCGATCTTGAGATGACCTGGCGCGGGCCTCCGCCTGAAGAGGCCGTGACGGAGACGCACCGGCTCTGGGAGGGGTACCACACCATGACGGTCGCAGTGGTGTGCTTTCCTGGAGGAGATGTGGCTCCAGGACATCGTGGCGGCGGACCGCTCCGAGGCCATCGAGGCCATGGAGAGAGACATGAGAGAGGCGCTGGGATTCTGGGGGGGCCTCAAGCCGGCCTGGACGCTGATGGTGCACCGCGGTCTCAGACGGGCGATGCGCGAGCATCGGCGGCTGTTCTCCGAGTACGGGGAGGTCATGGGCTGCGCCTACTTCGTCGGGCGTATGCCCGCACCATCCTGACCGTGGCGGGCGGGCGGCCGGATACCGGAGGCGGTGAGCGATGACGGAAGAGCGTCTCGTGCGCAAAGAGATCTCACGGGTCATCGAGGCCTGCCATACCACCACGTTGATGACGGTGGACGAGATAGGCCGTCCGTGGGCGCGGCGGATGTCCGATCACAATGACGGGGCGGCCCAGACGCTCCGGCTGCAGACGTCCGCGCGCACCCACAAGGTCGCGCATCTGCGGGCACACGCGGAGGCGGGCCTCTGCTACTTCCTTCCCGATGAGCGGCGCTACGTCTTCGCGGCCGGCACCTGCCGAGTGGTCGATGACCCGGTCCTGCGCGAGCGTCACTTCCGGGAGAGCCTGCGTCGCTACTGGCCGCAGGGCCCGACCGATCTTGACTACGTCCTGCTCGCATTCAACCGCCGGAGCTACGTCTACTACCCCGGCCTCCAGGTGGGACATTTCCCGCCGCGCATCGATGCGTGGGAGTGCTGAGGCGCGGTTGGGCCTGAGCCAGCATCGCCGACGAGGTGCCGGAGGCACGTCAGCGGAAGACACGCGCGCGGACCCGCGGAGCACGCGACGGGGAACCAGGGCGGTGCGCCCTGGCCGGGCGAACTCAGAGATCATACGGGAGTGAGCTGCGTTGAGTGAAGCGAACCTTGATGGGCTTCTCGCGGCGCTGTCAGAGGCGCAGGCCGGGTGGTCACGGCCTCTGGAGCGCTTCGCGGCCGAGGCGGACTTCGCGGTCCGCCTGGCGCGGTCGCGGCCGGACGTTCGGCAGGAGTGGGAGTCGCTGATCGAGCGCGCCATCGAGGGCGTGGTGGCGGGCCTGAGAGAGGGCCGGAGCGACGCGGAGAGCCTGGTCCATGAGGCGGAGGAGCTGCTCGCGCCGCTGGGCGCGGCGGCCCGGGAGTACACGGTCTACTGCGTCGGCCACGCGCACATCGACATGAACTGGATGTGGAGCTGGCCGGAGACCGTCGCGGTGTGCCATGACACCTTCTCGACCATGGATCGGCTGATGGACGAGTTCCCCGACTTCCACTTCTCACAGAGCCAGGCCTCGGTCTACGTGGCCATGCAGGAGCACGCGCCGGAGCTGTTCGAGTGCATCAAGCGGCGCGTGGCGGAGGGCCGCTGGGAGGTCACGGCCTCGCAGTGGGTCGAGGGCGACAAGAACCTCGCGTCGGGGGAGATCCTGTGCCGGCATCTGCTCTACACGCGGCGGTGGTTCGAGGAGAGCCTGGGCCTTCCGCCCGACGCGGTGACGATCGACTGGGAGCCGGACAGCTTCGGCCACTGCTGGACGCTGCCGGGGATCCTCCGGCGTGGCGGCGTGCGGCGCTACTACTACCACCGCAGCTCGGGGCCACGGCTGCAGAGCATGTCCTCGGGCGAGACTTCGCAGCTCTATTGGTGGGAGGGCAAGGACGGCTCGCGCATCCTCGCCTTCGACGACTCGCCCACGGGCTACAACAACGAGATCGACCCGAGCATGACCCGGCGTCTGTTCGACCTCGAGCGGCATACGGGTCTGAGGATGATGCTGTGGGTCTACGGGGTGGGCGACCACGGCGGGGGCCCGACGCGGCGGCACCTGCGCGCGGCGCGGGAGATGGCTGCGTGGCCGATCTGGCCCGAGGTCAGGCTGAGCACGACGGACGAGTTCTTCACCGAGGCGGAGCGGCGCATCGAGGAGCAGAGCCTGGAGCTGCCCGTGCACCGGGGCGAGCTCAACTTCGTGTTCGAGGGCTGCTACACGTCCCAGAGCCGGATCAAGCTCGCGAACCGGAGGGGCGAGAGCACGCTGGTGGACACGGAGGCCATCGCGGTGCTCGCGCACGGCCTCGCGGGGCTGCAGTACCCGCGCGACGAGCTGACCGAGTGCTGGCGGCGCGCGATGTTCCTGCAATTCCACGACATCCTGCCCGGCTCCGGCGTGCGGGAGACGGTCGAGCACGCGATGGGGCAGCTTCAGGAGACGCTCGCAACCACGGGCATGGTCCAGACCCGTGCCCTGCGGGCCATCGCCGAGCGCATCGACACGTCATCGCTGGAGCCGGAGGCGACGCCCGGGGCGACGGACCTTGGCCTCGGTGCGGGCGCGGGAGACGGCGCCTGGTGGGGCAGGGCCTCGACGCTCGGCGCCGGGGGGCAGGGCGGCGACCTGTTCGTCATCTTCAATCCGGCTCCCTTTGAGCGGGACGCCCTCGCCCGGGTCAAGGTCTGGGATCGCGACCTCATGCCCGGTCGCCTCCGCGTTCGCGACGCGGCCGGCAACGTAGTTTCGGGGCAAATCATCGAGACGGGCAGGTACTGGGGGCACAGCTTCGCGGTGGTGGCCTTCCCGGCGGCGCAGTTGCCCGCGCTGGGCTACCGGGCCTACGCCGTCGAGACCGGGGCCTGCCCGGCCTCTGAGCCGGGCGTATCCCTGCGCGAGGCCGGCCGCCCCGTCTACCGCCTGGGCTACGTGCGGGCGCAGACGGCGAGTCCCGTCGTCATCCGCAACGAGCACCTGCAGCTTACCGTCGCGCCCCAGGCCGGCGGCATCGTGAGCCTGGTCGATCGCGCTACTGGCACGGAGCTCGTGCCCGATGGGGCGGTGCTGGGCGCGCTGGATCGCGAGCAGGAGGCCCCGCACGCGATGACCGCCTGGCAGCTCGGGCCGATCATCGAGCGGGTGCAGCCGCTGGCCGGCGCGACGCTCGACATGGTGCAGGAGGGCCCGCACCTGGCCGCGGTGAGGCTGTCGGCGCGCGAGGGTGACTCGGAGTACGCGCTCACCATCAGCCTGGCCGCGGAGAGCCGCAGCGTGGACTTCGCGCTGTCCGTGAACTGGCTGGAGCGCGGCGGCCCTGAGACGGGAGTGCCCGTGCTGCGCGCGAGCTTCCCCCTCGCCATCCACGAGGGGCGCGCCAGCTTCGAGATCGCCTGCGGTACCATCGAGCGGGAGGCGGACGGCGAGGAGACGCCGGCGCTGACCTGGGCCGACCTGACCGGCGGCTCGACGACCGCCGAGGGCCGGACCGTCGGCGCGACGCTGGCCAACGAGTGCAAGTACGGTCACCGGCTCTCCGAGAACGCCCTGCGGCTCACGCTGCTGCGGTCGAGCTACGACCCCGATCCGCTGCCGGAGCTGGGCCGCCACGAGATCCGCTACGCGCTGCAGCCTCATATCGGTCCCTTCGACCCGGGCGACGCTATCCGGGCCGGCTACGCCCTCAATCACCCGTGCATCCCGGTCGGCACCGTCGCTCAGGCCGGCGAGCTGCCAGCAGAGGCCAGCGGAATCGAGCTGCTGACGCCCAACGTCATGCTTTCCGGGCTCAAGCTGGCCGAGGACTCCGACGCCCTCATCCTGCGACTCTACGAGTTCGAGGGGCGGGAGACAGAGGCGCGCATCCGACTCGCTCCGCACCTGGCCGCCGCCGGCGCACCGGCGGTTGAGACGGACCTGCTGGAGCGACCGCTGGCGGAGAGCACGGCGCGGATGGACGGCGACGTGCTGACCGTTACCGTGCCGGCCTACGGCATCGCCACGGTCAGGGCCGGCGGCTGAGGCGATCGGCTCTGGAGGCCACCGGCGCCTGAGCAGCGACCGCGTGCTGGAGCGGCTGACCGACCTGTTCGCTCAGCGCGGCGCATCCGACTACATCCGGTCCGACAACGGCACTGAGTTCACCGCCAGGAAGGTGCCACAGTGCCTGGCCGACCTCAGTGTCAACACACTCTTCATCGAGCCCGGCAGTCCGTGGGAGAATGGCTACGTGGAGTCATTCAACGGCAAGCTGCGCGACGAGCTGCTGGACGAGGAGATCTTCGATACGCTGCACGAAGCGCAGGTCGTGGTGGCGCGCTGGCGAAGGCGCTACAATGGAGAAGCCTTTGGCTTCTCAGTGAGGCCACACAGCTCGCTTGGGTATCGTCCCCCCGCCCCGGAGGCGCGCCAGCCCTGGACGGAGGGCTGAGCGGAGCGAAGCCCGGAGCCCAGGGCTGCATGACAGGCCGCCCAGTACCACACTGCAACTGGTATCACTTATGGGGGGAGGTCACCATGTCATGTCCCAGCACGGGTATTCTCCCCCGCCCATGTCGCTGAAAGCCAACCGTTGCGGATGCGTACTGAGGCCGTTGTGCGGCCTGCAACGGAAGTGCGCCTGGAGGCTGAGAGCGCGCGGCACGCGAATGTCTGCGGCCAGGCCGTGCGGCTCGCTCAGTCGTCGAGCCTCAGGACGCGCTGCGCGTTCTCATGGGTGACTTTGTCGAACACCTGCTGGCTGATGTGCCCGTTTGCCAGCGCGTCCTCGAGGAAGTTCTTCAGGTGGATCAGCACATCATTGCGGTTGGCCGGCCGGCAGACGTCGGTGCCGAAGCAGAGCTGGTCCTGGAACTCGTCGAGGAACTGATAGCCGAACTCAGGATCACGGCTCACAGCGTTGAAGCCACTGCCTGCGGACAGATCACCGTAGAGGTTGGGGTAGCGGCTCATCAGCTCCGGGACTCGCCCGCCCTCCACGACCGGGCCCTTCGGGTATCCGCCCCACTCGTCCTCGCCGACGTCGCCGCTCATGAACGCCCACCAGGACTGCGAGTGCGCAAGGAAGATCAGGTCGGGGTGGTCGGCGACCTGCTTCTCCAGGCGGGGCAGGCCGAACTCGTCAATGAGGCCGTAGATGTTGCCCTCGCGGTTCGCCACGTGGAAGGTCAGCGGCATCTCGCAGCGCTCGGCGTGGTCGAGCAGGTTCGTGACACGCGGATCGTCCCACCACAGGTTCGCGGTCATCTCGCCGATGCCTCGGCAGCCCTTGCCCTTGTAGTGCTCGATGACCCAGCCGAGGTCGAAGTCCGGCGAGTTCACGCTCAGTCGCGGGTCGATGTTGCAGAACGGGATGAAGCGATCCGGGTACTGCTCGGCGATCATCAGGATGTCCTCGTTGCTCTGGGTGAGGACATTGCACTCCGGGATCACCAGCGGCAGCATGACCCCACGGTCGATGCCGACCTCGTCGTACATCTCAATGAACTGCTCGGGCGAGGCCGGCCCCTCGCTGTCCGGTGACCAGCCGATGTCCGAGATGCTCGCGATGTGCATGTGAATGTCGATGAACACGCCTCTCGCCTCCCGATGGGCTGCGCGCGGCCCCCACTACCGTTCCCACGCCCTTCGCCGCCGTCGTGGCCGGACCTGCCTCGCCGTCGCTGCCTGCGCAGGGCCGCGACTGCGCCACGGCGAAATCCGCCACTGCAGCGAACGCAGCACCTGCGAGCACTCGGGAGTGGCCCATCAATGCGAAGGTGGAACGTCGGGATCGTCGGACTCCGCCGCGGGCGCGGATTCGTGAACGTCTTCGGCGCGCACCCGCGCGTGAACGTGACCGCGCTGTGCGACATCAACGAGCAGACCCTCGCCGACCTCGGCGAGGCCTTCGACCTGCCCGACCAGGCACTCTTCACCGACTACGATGAATTCGTCAGTGCCGACACGGACGTGGTGATGATCGCCACGCCGATCCGCTTTCACGCCCCGCAGACCATCGCGGCCCTGGAAGCCGGCAAGGACGTGCTCTGCGAGCAGACCGCCGCCTACACCCTCGCCGAGTGCGAGCAGATCGTGGAGGCCGTCAGGCGCACCGGCCGCAGCTACATGATGGCCGAGAACTACTGCTACTTCCACTACATTCGCCAGTGGCGGGAGCTGACGCGCGCCGGCAAGCTCGGCACGATCTTCCACGCCGAGGCCGAGTACGTGCACGAGATCGAGCACCTGCTGGTGGACGAGGAGACCGGCGAGTTCCACTGGCGGCACGAGCGGCCGCCGATCTGGTACTGCGCGCACTGCCTGGGTCCGCTGCTCACGCTCATGGACGACCGCATCGTCGCCGCGTCGGGCAGCTCGGCGGGCTTCCACAAACACCCGGGGTACTCCGACCATCCCGGCTTCCTCGACATGGAGATCGGGCTCTTCCGCACGGAGAAGGGCGCCCTGATCAAGATCGCGCGCAGCCAGGTCGCCCCGCGCTACCCGCACCTGGTGTACTACTCACTCTACGGGACCAGAGGGTACGTGGAGAACGGCCGCTCGGGGACCGGCCCCACGCGGGGCTACCTGTGGATCGAGGGCGAGACGCCCGACGACGAGACCGGGCGCCCGAAGGCCGAGGAGATCGACTGCCTGGTGGTCGATCCCGACGCCCCCGATGAGGCGCGCCAGGGCGGCCACGGGACCTCCGAGTACTACATGATCCGCGACTTCCTGGATGCACTGGAGAGCGGCGCCCGGCCGCCTATCGACGTGATGCGCTCGATGGACTTCACCGTCCCGGGCATCATCGCCCACGAGTCGGCGATGAGCGATGGCAACTGGCGCGACGTGCCCATCTTCGACTGGTAGCGGACCCACGGGAGGGTCAGCGATGCGACCGATCACAGCCGGCTTCGTTTGCTTCGGCGAGATCAACACGCCACGCGAGATCATCGAGCGGAAGTGCAGCGAGGCTCAGCGCGCCCTGGAGGGGGCCGGGCTGGGGCTGGACGCCGCCCGCGCCGCAGCTCCCGAGCCTGGAGATCACGCTGGACAGCCCGGTCGAGGACTTCATCCAGCAGGTGCTCAGCCAGCACTACATCATCAGCTTCGGCGACAACACCGAGGCCCTGCGCGACCTCTGCGCGATCCTCGGCGTGGAGGCTTCTGACAGTTCAGGAGGTTACCGATGTTGAGGCTGCC
>JALGUJ010000100.1 GCA_029820945.1 Candidatus Zipacnadia bacterium
CCCGCCTGGGGCCTCCGCAGACCCCGTTGTCCACCTGCTTCCCTCAACTCAGGCGGACGGGACGTGAGGTCGCGCCGGCAGATTCGCGCCCGGGGTCCGTGGCGGATGGAGGGGGGTGGCACACGGGTGAGTGCCGGACAGATGCGGATCAGCGACAGAGCCGCCGTGACGGTTGCCGTGCTGGGTCTGCTCCTGGAAGCAGCCCGGCCCTGCCATGCCTACATCGGCCCTGGAGCGGGCATGGTCTTCCTCTCGTCCTTCCTGGCCCTCATCGTCGCCTTCCTGATGGCCTTCGTGCTGATCGTCCTGGGCGTCTTCCGCCGGCTGTTCGGCGTGTTCCGCGGGCAGAATGCGCGGGAGGACGCGAAGGCCAGGCGCGTGGTGGTCATCGGCCTCGACGGCTGCTCGCCGCACATCATGGAGCCGATGATGGACGAGGGGAAGCTGCCGAACTTCGCGGAGCTGCGCGCATCCGGCGCCTACAGGCGGCTGCGCACCACCTGTCCGCCACTGTCGCCGGTCGCCTGGTCCACCTTCGCCACCGGCTCCAACCCCGGCAGGCACAACATCTTCGACTTCCTGGAGCGCAACCCGTTCACCTATCGGCTCGAGCTGTCCTCGACCCGGATTCGCGAGCGCAAGCGGTCGGTGGGCATCGGTCCGCTGCGGATCGAGCGCTCGTCCTCGACCGTTGAGCTGCGGCAGAAGGGGAAGACGTTCTGGGAGGTTCTGGGCGAGAACGGCGTCTTCAGCGCCGTGATTCGAGTGCCGATCACCTACCCGCCGCCGAGGTTCCACGGCGTCGCGCTGGCGGGCATGTGCGCGCCCGACCTGCTCGGCACCCAGGGCACCTTCGCCTACTACACGACCAACGGGGACGAGATCGCCGGCTACGAGAGCGGGCTGGCATTCGCCCTGGAGCGCGACGGTGGCGGGATGCTGCGCGGCGAGATCCGCGGCCCCGAGAGCCCGCGGTCGGACGGGCACGAGCCGATGACCATCCCGTTCGAGCTGCGGACCCGCGGCTCCGACCGCGCGACGATGACGATCCAGGGCGAGCGCGTGGAGCTGGCGGTGGGCGAGTACACCGACTGGGTGCCGCTGGCCTTCAGGGCGGGGATGCTACGGACCGTGCGCGGCATCACGCGCTTCCTGCTGCTCGAGAGCGGTGAGACGGTGCGGCTGTACCAGCTCCCGCTGAACATTGACCCGGCCAGCCCGAGCATGCCCATCGCCTCGCCGCTGGTCTTCTCGTCGTACCTGCAGAAGGCCCACGGCAACTTCGCGACCCTGGGCCTGGCCGAGGACACCTGGGGGCTGAACGAGGGGATACTGGACGACAAGGGCTTCGTGGACCAGTGCTACCTGTTCCACCATGAGCGCCGCAAGCTGCTCTTCGACATGCTCGACAAGGTGCGCGACGGCGCGGTGGTATTGGTCTTCGACATCACCGACCGCATCCAGCACATGTTCCTGGGCCGCAACGGTGGCGACCCGGGCGCGATCGCCCCGGAGGTCGAGAAGGTCTACCGCGACGCCGATGAGCTGATCGGGCTTATCCGGGAGCGCCTGGACGACGACACGGTGCTGCTGGTGATGTCCGATCACGGCTTCGCTCCCTTCACCCGGTGCGTTGACCTCAACCGCTGGCTGCTGGACGAGGGCTACCTGGCCGTGGACGAGGATGGCGCCATCGACTGGTCCGCCACCCGCGCCTACGCGATGGGCCTGGCGGGGATCTACATCAACCTCGAGGGCCGCGAGGCGCAGGGCATCGTCGGCGCCGAGGACGCCGCCGCGCTCAAGCGGGAGCTGGTCGAGCGTCTGGTCGAGGTCGAGGACCCCGAAACCGGCGAGAAGCCCATCCGCGGTGTCTTCGAGTCGGCGCGGGTCTACGCGGGCCCCTATGCCGGCGACGCGCCGGACCTGATCGTCGGCTACGCGCGCGGCCACCGCGTCTCCTGGGACTCGGTGCTGGGCGAGGTCGGCGACGTGGCCTTCTGCGCCAACCCCAAGCCCTGGGCGGCCGATCACTGCATGCACCCGGCCGAGGTGCCCGGAGTGCTCTTCTGCAGCCATGAAATCGAGGCCGACGACGTCTGGATCGGAGACGTCGGGCCGACGGTGCTGGGCCTGTTCGGCATCGAGAAGCCGGGCACCATGGACGGCTACCAGTTCGAGATCAAGACCGCGGCCGGCGATGATAGGGAATGAGGGATGCGCTGTCATCCTCGCTCAAGGTGGGGCTGCTCGCCGCGCTCTTCGTCGCCTGCCGGGACATCCCGCTGGACGCCTTTCGGCTGGACCTGCAGGAGCCGGTCGTGTTCATGCGCGCCTCAGCGCTGGTCCTGGTCGTGTACGCCGGGCTGGGATTGGCGTTCAGCGTGCTTGCACTCCTGCTGCTGGGATTGATCGGCCGTCCCCTGAGGCGTCTTCTCGGCGCGGCGCCCGATGCCGCGAGCCGTGCTGCGTTGGTGATCGTGGCGCTGCTGGTACTGTGGTCGCGCGGGGCGGAGGCGGCCACGGCTGCGGAGACGTGGTACGCGATCGCGGCCGTGGCGCTTCTGATCGAGCTTGGCCGCAGAGCCGGGCTGTTGGACCTCTCGGGGCCGCTCCCGTCGTGGCTGCCGCTCGTGCTGGGGCTGCTGGCGGCGGATGCGCTCGCATTCGGCGTACAGCGGCTGGTGGTCGAGCGCGCGTCGGGCGGCCCGGCCATGGCCGTGGTGATGCAGCTCGGCGGCCTGCTCGTGGCGCTCGCGGTGGGCGCGGCGGTCTGGGGCGTGGGGCGCCGGCTGTCCGGGCTTCTGACCGCGCGCGTGGCTGAGCGGACCGTGGGGCTCGCCGTGGGCGCGGTCCTGATCGTCATGGTCGGACTGCCGGCCGCGTGGCAGCTTGTGCTGGGCGCTTCAGAGCTGGGGCCGGAGCTGGCGCGCGTGGCAGGCGGCCTGCCGGGCGGCTCGAGTCCGGAGAGACCGAACGTCATCCTCATCAGCGTTGATGCCCTGCGGGCCGACTACCCGGGGTACGCCGGTGGGCCGGCGAAGACCCCGGTCATGGACGGGCTCGCCTCGCGGTCCTTCGTCTTCGAGCGGGCCTGGTCGGTGTCTCCGTGGACGAGGCCGTCGTTCGCGGCGTTCTTCAGCGGCGTCTACCCGTCGGAGATGGGTGTGGGCCGGGTGCCCGGGCAGTCGCAGGGCGACCCGAGCTTCTACCCGGTGGCATGGGACGCCGAGCGCACGCTGCTGGCCGAGGCGCTGCGCGAGGCGGGCTACGCCACCCTGGCCGTGGCGACGAACGGGAACCTGACCCGGGAGGCGCGCGCCGACCAGGGCTACCGGCTCTTCTACCACTGCAGCCTGCATCCGGGAGTGGGGCTGCTGAGGGTGGCGACGCGGCCGCTGGGTCTGTCGCCCTATAGCTGGGAGAACCTCGAGCGGGCGCCGGTGGTGACCGAGCACGCGGTTCGCGTGGCGCGCGCCGTCGGGTCGCGGCCGGTGCTGCTGTGGGTGCACTACATGGACCCGCACCAACCCTACGACCCGCCGACCATCCCCCCTGAGGCGCGCGTGGAGAGCACGTCGCTGGCCATGGCCGGGGCGGACGCGTCGGGCGCGCCGGAGCGGGAGCGGTTCATCGACGCCTACACCGCGGAGATCGAGTACTGCGACGAGTCGCTGGGCCGGCTGGTGCGGACGCTCGAGGCGCAGGGGCTGTGGGACAGCTCGGTCGTGGTGTTCTGGAGCGACCACGGTGAGGAGTTCTGGGAGCACGGCGGGGTCGATCACGGGCAGAGTCTGTTCGACGAGCTGCTGCGCGTCCCGCTGATGATCCACGTGCCGGGGCAGACCGAGGGGGAGAGCGTTGACGCCCCGGTCAGCCTCCTGGACGTGATGCCGACGGTGCTGGAGCTGTGCGGCCTGGACGCGCCGGAGGGCTGCCGTGGGCGGTCGCTCGCCCCCGTGCTGGAGGGGGAGCCGGGCGAGCCGCCCCCGCTGCGGGTGTTCCTGGAGGGCTGCAGGCGGGGCGGCATCCGCAAGGGCTGGCTGGACGGCCGACACAAGCTGATATACCATGTCTACCACGACCGCTTCTCGCTCTACGACCTGGAGCAGGATCCGGCCGAGCAGCACGACATCTACGGCGCCCCCGGCGCTCCGGACACCGCGCGGTGGGAGCGGGAGCTACTGGCGTGGACGGAGATGACCACGGGCCTGATGGCGCGGCGCACCGGCGCCGGTGCCGAGGAGGTCTCGGACGAGCTTCGCCAGCAGCTCAGGGACATGGGATACGTTCAGTAGGGTCGGACAATCGCGTACACGATGAGCCCGGCGGATCAGCGCCCGGGTGGTGAGGGAGCATGGAAGGCGCAGGCAAAGACGGCAATCTCTCGCGCAGGGACTTTCTGAAGCTCCTCGGCCTCGGGGCCGGCGCGGCGCTGGGGGCATCGGCGCTTTCGGGCTGCAGCCGCAGCGTGCCCCGCGGTCCGGCCGGCGCGGTCCGGAAGGCCCTGATTCTGGGCTTTGACGGCATGGACCCGGTGCTGGTGCGGAGGTTCATCGACGCCGGGCACCTGCCGAACCTCGCGAGGCTGGCGAAGATGGGCGGCTTCAGGGCGCTGCGCTCGAGCGTTCCGCCGCAGAGCCCGGTGGCGTGGTCGAACTTCATCACCGGCATGGACCCGGGCGGCCACGGCATCTTC
The DNA here is from genome assembly GCA_029820945.1 of Candidatus Zipacnadia bacterium. GTDB lineage: Bacteria > Armatimonadota > Zipacnadia > Zipacnadales > UBA5352 > JALGUJ01. The sequence continues at coordinate 4,700 of JALGUJ010000100.1, forward strand.
GACTTCATCCACCGCGATCCGAAGAGCTACGGCCCGCACCTGTCCACGTCATCGACCAAAGCGGCACAGCGCGTGCTGCACCTGGGGGACTTCAACATCCCGCTGGGCCACGGCGAGGTCAAGCTGCATCGCAGGGGGACGGCGTTCTGGAACGTCATGGCGGAGCACGGGGTGCCGGCGACGATCTACAAGATTCCGTCCAACTTCCCGCCCGAGCCCTCAACGCAGCGGACCATCTCCGACCTCGGCACGCCCGACCTGCAGGGCTCCTACGGCCACTTCTCGTTCTTCACCAACGAGCCCGCGCGATCCGAGGGCCACCGGGACATCTCCGGCGGCAGCGTCTACCCCGTGGAGGTGCGCGACGGCGTTGTCGAGGCCGCTCTTGTGGGCCCGGAGAACGCCCTGCGGGCGTCGGAGGACAAGAGCGAGGTCCCCTTCCGCGTCTACGTTGACCGCTCGAACCCGGTGGCGCGGGTGGACATCCAGGGCAGCCGACTGCTCCTGCAGGAGGGCGAGTGGAGCGACTGGGTCACGATCAACTTCAGCCTCGTGCGCGGGCTGGCCTCGACCAGCGGCATCTGCCGCTTCTACCTCAAGTCGGTGCGGCCGTTCGCGCTCTACGTCACCCCGCTGAACATCGACCCGATGGCCCCGGCGCTGCCCATCAGCACGCCGGAGGACTACGCGGCGGAGCTGCAGCGCGCGATCGGCCCCTACTACACCCAGGGCATGGCTGAGGACACCAAGGCACTCTCCGAGGGCATCTTCGACGACGACGAGTTCATCGAGCAGGCGCGGGAGGTGCACCGCGAGCGCGTCGCGGCCTATGAGTACGAGCTGGACCGCTTTGAGGACGGCCTGCTCTTCGCTTACTTCTCCGGCTCCGACCTGGGAGTGCACATGTTCTACCGCACCATCGACCCGCAGAGCCCGCTGTACACCGAGGAGCTTGGGGAGCGCTACGGCGATACCATCCTGCACGTGTACCAGGCGCTGGACGAGGTGCTGGGCACGGGCATGGCAGCAGCGGGCGACGACGCGCTGGTGATGGTCATGTCCGACCACGGCTTCTCGCCCTACCGGCGGTCGTTCGACCTCAACCGCTGGCTGGCCGACAACGGCTACCTCACGGTGGACCCGGGTGACGGTCCGGCGCTCGAGCGCGCCGACTGGGCCCGCAGCAAGGCCTACGCCATGGGCTTCAACGGGCTGTACATCAACGAGGTCGGCCGGGAGGTCGAGGGCTCGGTCTCGCCCGGCCCGGCCAAGCAGAAGCTGCTTGACGAGCTGGTGGCCAGGCTCTCCGAGGTGCGGGACACTCAGACGGGCGAGAGGGTGCTCCGACAGGTGCATCGGTCGGACGACTACCTGGACCGCCCGCCCGCGGAGGTGAGCCCGGACCTGATCCTCGGCCACAGGTACGGCTACCGGGGCTCGTGGGAGAGCGCCATCGGCGAGATGGCGGCGGAGCAGCACTCAGACAACACCGACAAGTGGAGCGGCGACCACTGCATGGACGTCGATACCGTGCCCGGCGTGCTCGTCAGCAATCGCGAGATCGAGGCGGACGAGCCGGCGCTCGAGGACCTGGCGCCGACGATCCTGGCCTACTACGGCATCACGCCGCCGGGGAACATGCGGGGAGAGCCCGTCCTGAAGCGAACCTGAACCGTTCGCGCGGAGCATATGACCTGGCTGGCATTGGCGCTGAGAACCGTGGGCGGCTGGCCGGTCGCGGGCCTCATGGCCCTGGGACCGACCATCGGCCTCGTGCTGGTCTCGATCCTGACCGGCATCGGGGTCATGGCGGCCTTCAGGTACACCGCGAACCGCCGGGCGCTGCGCGCGGCCAAGGACTCCATCGGCGCCGCGCTGCTGGGGATCGTGGTCTTCCGCCACGACACGCGCGTGATGTTCGCCGAGGAGTGGCGGCTGGTGTGCGGTGCGCTCGCCTACATGGTCGCCGGCCTCAAGCCGCTCGCGGTGGTCATCGTCCCCATGGTCGCGATCTTCGCCCAGATTGAGCTCTACGCGGGCTACGCGCCGTTGCCGGCGGGCGAGAGCGCGCTCGTCACCGTCGAGGCCCCCGGCGGCGAGCTGGGGGTGCTGTCGGGCGCGGCGCTGACGGGCAACGCCCTCGTCGTCGAGACGCCCGCCCTGCGCATCCCAGCGCAGGGCCAGGTCTGCTGGCGCATCCGGGGTGACCGGCCGGGGGAGCACAGCCTCGTCCTCGACCTCGGTGGCCGGACGGTGGAGAAGACGGTCGCGGTCGGGGACTTCGGGCGCGCGGTGCGCCTCTCGCCCCACCGCGTGCGCTCGGGCTTCTATCAGACGCTCTTCGGCAGCGCCGAACCGCCCATCCCCGGCGAGGTGGCGGTCCAGAGCATCAGCGTCGAGTACCCCCACGCGGCCGTGAAGCTGGGGCCGGTCTCGATGCACTGGATCTGGGCGACGCTGATCATCGCCACCATCGCGGCGCTCATCGTCAAGCCGATCTTGAAGGTCGAGATCTGAGCGCTCCCCGTCGGATTGCCACGGGCCCGTCCCTGACACGCGCGGCGCAGGACAGCCCCGCTACGGCCTTTGCTCCGCGACCCGCTCGATGGCGCGCAGGGCCAGTTCGGCCTGCAACTTGCGCCGCTCGTGCTTCTTCATCCTCCGCGTGGCGTCCGGGCGGGGCAGCAGGCCGAAGTTGGCGTTCATCGGCTGGAAACCGTCCGGGTCCGCGCCGGTGATGTGCTGCGCCAGCGCGCCCAGGACGCTCCGAGCGGGCATCGCCAGGGGCTCCCGCCCCTGCACGAGTCGCGCCGCGTTGATTCCCGCGGCCAGACCCGAGCCCGTGCTCTCCACGTAGCCCTCCACGCCCGTGATCTGGCCCGCGAAGAGCAGGTCCTCGCGGGCGCGGAGCTGCCACGTCGGCCGCAGCAGCGCCGGGGCGTTGATGTAGGTGTTGCGGTGCACCGCGCCCAGTCGCAGGAACTCCGCCTCCTCGAGCCCCGGGATCATGCGGAAGACGCGGCGCTGCTCGGGGTAGGTCAGCGAGGTCTGGAAGCCCACCAGGTTCCACATGGTGCCCTCGCGGTTCTCGGCGCGAAGCTGCACGACCGCCCAGGGCATCCTGCCCGTGCGCGGGTCGGTCAGGCCCCTGGGCTTCATCGGGCCGAAGCGCGGCCCGTCGATGCCGCGGGCGGCGATGACCTCGATGGGGAGGCAGCCCTCGAACAGCTCGTCGGGGTCGTAGTCGGCGTGCATGGTCGTCTCTGCGCCTACCAGCTCGTGGTGGAACGCCTCGTACTGCTCGCGGTCGAGGGGGCAGTTGAGGTAGTCCGCCTCGCCCTTGTTGTAGCGCGACTGGCGGAAGACCACGCCGTAGTCGATGCTCTCTGCGGCCACGATGGGGGAGAGCGCGTCGTAGAAGTAGAGCCGCCGCGCCCCGGCCAGCGCCGCGATGGCCTCCGCAAGCGCGTCGGAGGTCAGTGGCCCGGAGGCGATGATCGCCGGACCGTCCGGGATCTCGGTGACCTCCTCGCGGCGCACGTCGATCAGTGGATGGGCGCTGACCCGTTCGGTGACGGCCTCGGCGAAGCGGTTGCGGTCCACCGCCAGCGCCTGGCCGGCCGGCACCGAGCATTCGTCGGCACAGCGGACGATCAGCGAGCCGAGCAGTCGCAGCTCCTGCTTCAGGACCCCGTGCGCGGAGGTGACGCGATTGGACTTGAGCGAGTTTGAGCACACCAGCTCGGCGAACAGGTCGGTCTGATGCGCCGGCGTCATGACCTCCGGACGCATCTCGCAGAGCACCACCGGCACGCCCCGCTGCGCGACCTGCCATGCCGCCTCCGAGCCTGCGAGGCCGGCGCCGACGACGGTCACTGGCGGGCAATCGGTGTCGGGCATGGTAGGCCCATTGTAGCACAGGCGGCGCGGCGGCGCAGCCCGGCGGCAGCGCACGGCCGCATCGAGGTCTGGGTGCACGCGCTTTGGGTTCACGGCGCAGGCGCCACCCGACGGAGGAGCCCGCCCATCCCACGCGGAAGGGGGGCCGTGAGCGACGGGCTACGGCTCGCTCATCAGCCCCGCGCGTGTGGGGCATGCCCTGCTGACAGCGCTCTTCCCGTCGTCGTGAGGGAGTCTCTGACCTGGAGGAAGAGGATTTGGCATGATGGGGGCACACGCGTGCTGTGTCGCAGCGCTTATCGTCATCGCCGGCGCCTGGGCGGTCGAGACGAACGTGCCGGCATTCCCCGGCGCGGAGGGCTTCGGCGCGACCACTGCCGGCGGCCGCGGAGGCCGGGTGCTGCTCGTGACCAGCCTCGCCGACCACGGTCCGGGCACGCTCCGCGAGGCCGTGGAGACCGCAGGGCCACGGACCATCGTCTTCCGCGTGGGCGGGCTGATTGAGCTGCAGTCCGCGCTGCGCGTGCAGGAGCCGTTCGTGACCATCGCCGGGCAGACCGCGCCCGGCGACGGCATCTGCCTGAAGAACTACGGGCTGTCGGTCCGCGACACCCACGACGTCGTGGTCCGCCACCTGCGCGTCCGCCCGGGCGACCTATCGCAGAAGGCTCTGGACGCCATCTCCGTCCACCAATCCGAGCGCGTCGTGATCGACCACTGCTCGGCAAGCTGGGGCATTGACGAGGTGCTGTCGGTCACGCATTCGCAGGATGTGACCGTGCAGTGGTGCATCATCTCGGAGAGCCTCCACGACTCGTGCCACCCGAAGGGGCCGCACGGGATGGGGTCGCTCATCTCCTACAACGGCGAGGGCGGCATCAGCTTCCACCACAACATCTACGCCCACCACAACTCCCGGAACCCCCGCCCCGGCGGCCTGGAGGACATGCCCGGCTTCACCCTCGACTTCCGCAACCACGTCATCTACAATTGGGGCTCGACCTGCGGGTACAACGGCAACCTGCCGCAGAAGATCAACTACGTGGCGAACTACCTGCGCCCCGGGCCATCGACGCGCGAGAGCCAGCGCCAGCGGGCGTTCCGGATCAACGGCGACGGCACGAGCTTCTACGCCGCCGGGAACGTCATGGAGGGCTACCCCGAGGCCACCGAGGACAACTGGCTGATGATCGTCACCGGCGGAGAGGTCACTCGCGAGCAGGTGCAGGCGGACGTGCCTCACGAGGCTCCGCCCATCACCGAGCACCGGGCGGACGAGCTCCTCGCGGTGCTCGCGGCGGACTGCGGCGCGACCCTCCCGGCGCGCGATGCCGTGGACGCACGCATAATCGAGGAGATCCTGACCGGCACGGGCTCGATCATCAACTCCCAGGACGATGTGGGCGGCTGGCCGGAGTACGGGGCGGGGGAGCCGCCCGAGGACGGCGATGGAGACGGCATGCCCGACGCATGGGAGGTCGCGCACGGCCTGGACCCGAACGAGGCGCTGGATGGTAGCGGCGATCTCGATGGCGACGGGTACACGAACCTGGAGGAGCTCTTGAACGCGACCGACCCGCGCGCACGGCAGTAGCCGACCGGCAAATAGGAGGCGCCGAAGATGACGAGAGCACGGATGCTGGCGGCGGCGCTGGCCCTGGCGATGGCGACGCCTGTGCTGGGCTACGCGGCAGATGGCGATCCCGTCGCAACGTGGACCTTCAACGGCCAGTTCCGCCGACTGTGCCGTGACATTGCATCTGAAACACACCACGCAGTCTTCAGGGGCCAGCCCGCCCGCGTGGAGGCGCCCGGATACCAGGCATTGGCATTCGACGGCGCCGCCGACTGCCTGACCGCACCCGACGACCCGGCTCTGCGCATGACCGACGCCGTCACGGTGGACCTGTGGCTGATGCTCGATGAGCCGGACACGGGCGCGCCGCAGTGCATCGTTGACAAGGGCGGGGAGCGCTACCGCATCCAGGTGACCGGTGGCACGCCCATGTTCGGCCTCAAGGCCGGCGGGGAGCGCATGGACCTGTCGGGGGGCGAACTCACACCCGGCCGGTGGCACCGAGTCACCGGCGTCTTCGATCGCCCGAACGCATGGCTCTACGTCGATGGTGCGCAGGTCGCGACCACCACCTGGGACCACGAGATCGACCCGGGCGGAGACCTGTTCATCGCCTCCAAGGCCGGCTCAACCTACTTCTTCCGCGGACGACTCGATGAAGTGCGAATCTACGACTATCCACGGCCGCCGCAGGCCGATGACGCGCCATCAACTGAACCCCTGAGGGTGGGAACCGTGGCCGACGCCAAGCTGGACGTGCAGGAGCTGCCGGACGGCGTGCGAGTGGATACCGGCGCCATGATCTTCGAGCTGACCGAGGCCGGGCTGCGTGAGCTGACCATCGGCGACACGCCCGTCGTGGCCGACAACGAGGAGCCGCTGCTTTCCGCCTCGCTCGTGTACTCCCGTGGCTACGACGGCTGGACGGACAGCGTCGGGATGACGCCGGTCGAGGCCACCTGTGTGCCCGATCGGCATGACTGGGAGCATGATCGAGACCAGTTCACGGGGCACTTCGACGGCCTCCTCGAATTCCCCGACGGAGACGCCATCCTGTACGAGATGACGCTCGAGACCACGGCGGGCAGTCCCTTCCTCACCGTCACGGTCTCCCTCGCGCGCCAGGGCGACTTCACCGACCGCTTCATCCGCGACGTCTCGCTCCGGCTGCCGCTGGCGTTGAACATGCGCAAGCGCGTCGTGCAGGCCGGCGACCGCGGCGTGCAGTGGAACACGAGGCATTTCTACCAGTTCCATGTCAGCACGCGCCAGGCGCTGATGAATGAGCCCGACCACAACATCTGGCGCCGCTTCGCCATCGACCAGAACTCGGCGGGCGACTACCACATCTGGAAGGCCGAGAGCACCGCGACGCCCGCGCTCACCATGCAGCGCGGCCTGCGCGCGCCGGGCTGGATGGCCACCTACGACGAGCGCGCGGGCCTGATCTTCGCCTACCGTGGCATCGCCGACCGTGCGCCCAAGTCCCTGCGCGTGCTGGCCGAGGACGCCGGAGAGGCCCGCGTCTGCCTCTGGCATGACGGCCTGCCCGCCCTCCACCCGGACGCGCCGCAGGCGGACGCGGTCTTCGGCGAGCCGCACGTCATCGACATCGGCCTGTTCGCCGACGAGCTTACCTTCGCGCAGCCGGACGTCGCGCTGGCGAACCTCTGGGGCGTGGACGGCCTCGCCAGCGATCCGCCCGCGCGCAACGAGCCGCCGCTGGGCGACCTCAACCCCCTGGCCGACCAGAGCGCCGAGGAGGAGGCGCCGCTCATCACCGGCGGCGTGCCGATGCCCCGGGGCGCGATCACCGATTCGAGCAACGTCCGCCTGCAGCGCGATGGCGCGGACGTCCCGCTGCAGACGAAGACCGTCGGCTACTGGCCGGACGGGTCGATCAAGTGGCTGCTATTGACCTTCCCGCCCGAGGGCGGCGAGGTCGAGGGCGCGGGGGGTGAGGGCGACGGCATCGAGTTCGACGTCACGCGCCGTGACGGCTCGGCCCAGCGCTACACGCTGCGCTACGGGGGTGACTGCGCCGCGGGCACGCCGGTCCGGGCCCTGCACGCCGCCGGCGATGGCGATACGGTCAGCATCGACACCGGCCGCCTCCAGCTTGAGCTGGCGGCCGGCGAGGGCTGGCTGCGCAGTGCGAAGCTCGATGGCCGCGAGCTGCTGTCCGATCCCGCGGGCAGCTTCGTGGACTTTCTGCGCACGGATGTGATCTACCCGTCCATGACCACGCACCAGGAGGGCGCCTTCGACCCGGGGACATTCGTGCCCGAGAGCATCGAGCTGGAGGAGGCCGGCCCGCTGCGCGCGGTTGTGAAGCTCGTGGGCATGACGACGGCGCAGGAGTCGCCGCGCATGGTGCTGCGGCTGGAGGCGTGGGCCGGGCGCACCTGCGCGCGCGTCTTCCAGAGCGTCGAGTTCCTGCACGCCGACCCGCGGCGGGCGTTCGTGCGGCGCATGGGAATAGAGCTGCCGCTGGCCGGCGGCTACGAGCGCGCGACCGCGGGCGGCCAGGACGGGCCGGTGGAGCTCGCGGCCGGCCGGCGCGCTGGCCTGCGACAGCACTCGCACCTGGGCTACCAGGCCTGGCACCAGCGTCCCGGCGAGCGCTTCCTGCGCATCGACAAGGCCCTGAACCGCTCGCGCGGCTGGCTGGATCTGAGCGGCCCCGGCGGCGGCGTGACCATGGTGATGCGCGACATGTGGCAGAGCTTCCCGAACGAGCTGCTCGCCGACGTGGAGGGCGGGCGCATGGTGGCCTACTTCTGGCCCGAGAGCCTGCCTCTGATGGACGTGCGGCGCTACTCGAACTACCCGCACCGCTCGCAGGGCGAGTCTACGCCCTCGGACACCACCTGGGTGCCCGAGACCTACTACCAGAACGATCCCTTCATCGGCGTTACGAAGACCCACGAGCTGCTGCTCTACTTCCACGGGCCGGAGGTGGACGCGAGCGCGGTTGACGCCCTCGCCGGCGACTTCCAGCGGCGGCCGCTGGTCTACTGCGGCCCCGACTGGTACATCGACACCGAGGTCGTGCCGCCCCAGCCGAAGCCGGGCACGCCGGGCTTCGAGCGCATGGAGGCGAACCTGGATCACTTCGCGCGATTCTGGATGCACCACCAGAAGCTCTGGGGCTGGTACGGCTGCTGGGACTACGGCGACACGCAGCACAACTACAAGGGCGGCTACGGCTGGATCGTCCCGCCGGACAGGCTGGCCGAGCTGCTCGTTGACCCACCGGAGGACTACGAGACCATCGACGTGAGCCAGTGGCGCAGGCACGACTACGCGCCGCCGGTGGAGTGGGCCTATGACAACGGGCGCTGGGGGTGGACGAACACCGAGGGCCTGCCGGGGCTGTTCATGCAGATGCAGTACCTGCGCACCGGCGACCGCGACATGTTCTTCTTCTCTGAGGCCATGGCGCGGCACGTGCGCGACGTGGACATGCGCCACGCCGGGATGTGGCTGGGCCGTGGCACCCGCCACGGCGTCCAGCACTGGAGCGACGGCAACCACGAGGAGCGCCAGACCACCCACTCGGAGTTTCGCTACCACTACATGCTCACGGGCGAACACCGCTCCCGGGACTTCGCGCAGTTGCTCTACGACGAGATCTACTCCCAGCGCGACGTGCACGTGCATGCCGCGCACTCCGGCCGCGTCCAGGGCCTGATGACCTGGTGGGAGATGACCGGCAGCGATGAGGTGGCCGACATTCTCGCCCGCTACGTCCCCTGCTTCATCGTGGACGAGGGGATGTGCATCTCCCCGAACGTGCACTTCCCGGAGGTCGAGTGCGTTTCCCAGGAGCGGGACGTCAACGGGGCGAGCATGTTCTTCTGGACCTTCGGCGCCGCGCACGGGCTGATCGAGTACTACAACCTGACTGGCCACGAGGGCCTGCGCGATGCCTTCATCCGCGTCGCCGACCACGTCATCGCCGAGCGCGACGATCCCGGGACCTTCCGCAAAGCCGTCGCCTTCGCCGCGCGCAACGCCGAGGACCCCGCGCCGTATCGGGAGTACCTCGAGCGCTACGCCGCAGACAACCGTGCGCTCGTACAGATCGTGCCGCACAACTCCGAGTACTACGGGGCATCACGGGGGATGCTGCGCGGCTCGGTCGCCGGCTCGCTCTTCACCATGAACGATGAGGCCTACTTGATGAGCGTGCTGGACGGCGACCCGGAGCTTAGCGAGGACTTGCTGGCTGAGATTGAGCGCGTGGACGCTCAGGGCGGCAACCCGTACACCCCGCCGCTGCTGAGCTGGCAGTCGGAGTACGACCGGCCGGAGCTGCAGGAATACCTGCGCATCAAGAACCCGCAGCCGTAGGCGATGCAATAGAGGGAGCACCATGGAACCACTGCAGGCCGAACGCATCCTGATCGTCGATGGGGTGATGGAGGATCCGCACGCGGCCGCGCGAGCTCGTCGGTTGATGGCTGAGCTGAAGCCCCAGAGCGTTGAGCAGGTCGATGAGGCCCGTCTGTGCGAGATCATGGACGACCCGCAGATCGTGGGCAGCGGGCGGCACGGCATGCGCCTCGAGATCGAGCCGGTGGTCGTCTTCAACCGCGAGCACGTGGGCGAGAGCGAGGAGCAGCGCGAGCGGCGAGTCGCGCAGCACCCCTGCCTCCGGCGTGGTACCTACCCGCTGGGCGGCTACAACGGCTTCTACTGGCGCGATGCCGGCTCGCAGAGCTATCGCGAGCGAACCGGCAACGTCTGCACTCCGGCCTGGCAGCTCCACTCGGCCTGGGGCTGCCACTACCGCTGCGCCTACTGCAGCCTCGGGCACTACGTGAACCTGATGATGAACCTGGAGGAGTTCGTCGAGAGCCTGCCGGCGCTCATCGAGCGCCACGCGCCGAACCAGGGGCTCTTCCAGTACGATAACGGCACCGACATCGTGGCCTTCGAGCCCGAGTACGGCGGCAGCGAGCTGATGGTCAACTTCTTCGCGCAGCGGCCGAGCCAGTTCCTGGAGCTCTATGTCGGGAAGAGCGCGAACGTGGACTTCCTGCTGGACCTCGACCACCGCGGACACACCGTCTGCTGCTGGAGCCTCTCGGGGCGTACACAGAGCACCGAGTTCGAGTGGCGCTCGGCGCCCATGGAGGAGCGCATCGAGGCCAGTCGCAGGTGTCAGGAGGCGGGCTATCACGTTCGGCACCGCTTCTCGCCCATCATCCCCGTCCGGAACTGGCGCCAGGAGGTGCGGGAGATGATCGAGCTGCTCTTCGACAGCGTGCGGCCTGACGTCATCACCTTCGAGACGTTACGCTTCCTCGACTACGATGACATCGCGCGGGACTTCGACCTCCACCTGCTGGACCCCGAGTTCCTGGAGGTCATGCGCGCGGATAACCGCCAGGACGTGCAGCATGGCGAGGAGCTCCCGATGCAGTACCGCTGGGAGATCTACCGCTACGTCATCGACGAGCTGGAGCGTGTCAGCCCCGAGACGCCCTATGCCCTCTGCCGCGAGCAGCGCAGGACCTGGGAGCGCTTCGCCGGGGACTTCGGCAGCCACGGGCAGCACCCGGACTACTACGTCTGCAACTGTGGGCCCTACTCGGCCCCCGACGAGCCGCTCCTGCATACCACGAGCCGCGTGGGCTGAGCGGCCCTCGAGAACCTCACGCACTTCGGGGAACTCACGCGCTGCAGAGGCGTTCCTGCACGGATAGGATGCATTCCCCCGGGAAAGGGGCGGTCATCATGGCCGTCAAGCTGCTGCTGACTCCGACGTCTCTGTTCCTCACGCTGGCGCTTTGCCTCATCTGCGCGCCAAACGCGGCCGCGCAGGGCGAGCGACTGCGCCTGCAGGTCCACGAGAGCGGGCGCTACCTCGTTGACGCCAACGGCGCGCCCTTCTTCTGGCTCGGAGACACCGCCTGGGCCCTCTTCACCGAGCTGACCGAGGAGGAGGTCGCCGAGTATCTCGACGACCGTCACGAGAAGGGCTTTACCGTCGTTCAGGCGGTGCTGGCCTGGGGCGGAGGGCCTGCGCCGAACGCCTACGACGAGGCCCCCTGGATCGACGGCGACCCGGCCGCGCCGAACCCCGCCTACTTCGACCGCGCGGCGCGGATCGTCGAGATGGCCGCCGAGCGTGAGATCGTCATGGCGCTGCTGCCGGCCTGGGGCGACTTCGTCACCGTGAATCAGCGCATCAACGCCGGGAATGCGTACGAGTATGGCAACTGGCTTGGCGCGCGGCTCGGTGAGTACCCGAACATCGTCTGGGTGCTCGGCGGCGATCGCCTGCCGGACGGCCACGAGGATGTCTTCCGTCGTCTCGCCGCCGGCATCGCCGAGGCGGAGGACCCGCCGCACCTGATGACCTACCACCCTCGCGGCGGCGGGCACAGCTCCTCGGAGTTCTTCCACGCCGACTCCTGGCTCGGGCTCAACATGATCCAGAGCGGGCACGCCATCGACTACCCCGACTACAAGTACGTGCTGCGCGACTACGAGCTGTTCCCCGCCAGGCCGACGCTTGTCGGAGAGCCGCGCTACGAGAACATCACGCACGGCCTGCGCGGTGAGGGGCCGCGCGTGGACGACCACGATGTGCGCAAGGCCGCGTGGCAGTCGGTCCTCTCAGGGGCGTGCGGGCATACCTACGGTTGCAACGGCATCTTCCAGTTCTGGCGCCCGGACATGCAGTCGCGCTGGAACCCGGGCATTCAGTGGCGCGATGCGCTGGACCTGCCCGGCGCGCGGCACATGGGCGTGCTCAAGGCCATCATGACCTCCGTGGACTGGTGGCGGCTGCAGCCGGCCCAGGAGATGGTTGCGGGCGGCGGCCAGGACGGCTACTACGTGGCCGCGGCGCGATCGGCGCACGGCGACTTCGCGCTCGTGTACTTCCCCGAGTACATGCTGGCGTCGGTTGACCTATCACGCATCGGCGGAGAGGGCGTACGGGCGGAGTGGATCAACCCGCGCACCGGCGAGCACAGCGAGATCGGCCAGTTCGATCAGAAGGCCGGCCGACAGGACTTCCTGCCGCCCACGGGCGACGAGGACCCCGACTGGCTGCTCATGCTCGGCAGCGCAGTGCCCGACACCACGCCGCCGCGCATCGTCTCGGTCTCGGCCGGCGGCGACCCGGAACGGGTCCGAGTGCGCTTCTCAGAGCCGCTCGACCCGACTACCGCGCAGAACGCGGCCAACTACGCGGTGGAGCCGCAGGTGACCGTGGCGGGAGCGGAGTTGGTGGGCGACGCCGTGGTCGTGCTCGCTACCTCGCCGATGACCGAGCAGGAGTACACCCTGACCGTCAGCGGCGTGGCCGACCGCTGGGTCACGCCCAACGTGATCGCTGCGGGCACGACGGCCACCTTCCCGTGGACGGCGGAGCCGCCGCGGGTGCGGGACGGGCTGGTGGCCCTCTACACCTTCGCTGGCGTCCAGGACGGCGTGATCAGCGACGACAGCGACGTGGAGCAGCCGCTGCCGCTGGCAATCGAGGAGGGGAGCGGCGCGGACGCCGTGGAGGGCGAGTTGGTGGTGGGGCAGACCTCGCTGATCGCCTCCCGGCGGCCGGCCACGGAGCTGGCACAGGCGTGCATGGCGACCAACGAGATCACCATCGAGGCGTGGGTGCGGCCGGCGAATCTCGACCAGGAGGGCCCGGCCCGCATCGTCACGCTCTCGCGCGATACGGGCGAGCGCAACTTCACGCTGGGACAGGAGCACGATCGCTACATCGTGCGCCTGCGCACCACTGAGACCGGCCCCAACGGGACGCCGCCGCTGGAGGCGCCTGAGGGCTCCCTGACCACCGAGTTGGCACACGTCGTCTACACGCGCGCCGACGACGGCACCGCCCGCCTCTACATCGACGGCGAGGAGGTCGCGACGCTGCAGGTGGGCGGTGACCTGTCCTCGTGGAGCGAGGACTATCGGCTGGGGCTGGCCAACGAGCTGACCCGCGACAGAACCTGGCTGGGCTCGATCAGCCTCGTGGCCGTGTACAGCCGCGCGCTTGGGCCGGAGGAGGTCGC